>SLBP01000084.1:0-32055 GCA_007126245.1 Planctomycetales bacterium | reverse complement strand
TCGAGGAGCGAGCGCTTGCCGTGGACCACCTCGTCGTGGGAGAGGGGGAGGATGAAGTTCTCGTGGAAGGCGTAGATGAGGCTGAAGGTCAGCTCGTCGTGGTGCCACTTGCGGTGGATCGGGTCGTGACGCATGTACCGGAGGGTGTCGTTCATCCAGCCCATGTTCCACTTGAGGCTGAATCCCAGCCCGCCCAGGTAGGTCGGCCGGGAGACGCCGGGCCAGGCGGTGGACTCCTCGGCGATGGTCAGCACGCCGGGAAACTGGAGATGGACCTGCTCGTTGAACTGCTTGAGCAGGGAGATGGCGGGGAGGTTTTCCCGCCCGCCGAACTCGTTGGGGACCCAGTCGTCGGCGTCCCGGCTGTAGTCGAGGTACAGCATCGAGGCGACGGCGTCGACACGGAGGCCGTCGATGTGGTACTTGTCGAGCCAGAAGAGGGCGTTGGAAACCAGGAAGTTGCGCACTTCGTAGCGGCCGTAGTTGAAGATGTGGGTTCCCCAGTCCCGGTGCTCGCCCTGGCGGGGGTCGGCATGTTCGTAGAGGGCGGTGCCGTCGAAGCGGCGCAGGCCGTGGCCGTCGCGGGGGAAGTGGGCGGGCACCCAGTCGATGAACACGCCGATGCCGTTCTGGTGGCAGTGGTCGATCAGGTACATCAGGTCGTGGGGCGTTCCGTAGCGGCTGGTGGCCGCGTAGTAGCCCACGGTCTGGTAACCCCAGCTCGCCGACAGAGGGTGCTCGCTGACCGGGAGCAGCTCGATATGCGTATAGCCCATCTCCCGGCAGTATTCGACGAGCTGGTGGGCGATCTCCCGGTAGGTGAGCCAGCGGTGGGGATCGTCGCCGGGCCGTTTCCAGCTTCCCAGATGGACCTCGTAAATGGAGATCGGCTGCTCGTACCAGTTCGTCTCCCGGCGCCGGTTGATCCAGGCTGCATCGTGCCAGTGGTAACGGTCCAGGTTCGCCACCACAGAAGCCGTCCGCGGAGGCACCTCGGCGGCGAAGCCCACCGGGTCGCTCTTGTCGAAGTATTCGTCGTGATGGCGGATGCGGTACTTGTAAAGGGTTCCCTCCCCGAGGCCGGGGACGAAGAGCTCCCAGAATCCGCTGGGAATGTGCTTGCGCATGGGATGGCGGCGGCCGTCCCAACCGTTGAAGTCGCCGATCAGGCTCACGCTGGTGGCGTTGGGCGCCCAGACGACGAAGTTCACCCCGTCCACTCCGTCGATGGTCCGGAGGTGAGCGCCCAGCTTGTTGTACATCTGCCAATGCGTGCCTTCGCCGAGCAGATGGATGTCGTAGTCGGTCAGCAGGTGGGGGAAGGCATAGGGATCGTGCATGGTGGTTCTCTTACCCCCTGTGTCGCTCACGCGCAGCAGGTAGCGCGTGCGGCCGTTTGCCTGGGGGGCAGGGCAAATGGCCTCGAAGAGCCCCGCCGGGTGGATGCGCCGCATGGGGCGCGGTGCTCCGTGGTGCGTGGCGTCGACCACCCATGCCTGGGGGGCGCCGGGCAAGTACGCCCGCACCGCCACCGCGCGGTGGCCGCCGTCGACCACCTCGTGTGGTCCGAGGATCTCGAAGGGGTTTTCGTGGCGGCCTTCGATGAGCTGGCTGATCGTCTCCAACGGGACCGTCGTACGCACGCGCACCTCCTTGCTTGAAAGTCAATTCAATTTACCCAGTCCGCAAACTCGGCACCAGGGATACCCGCCGCCGCATCATTCGCCACTGCTGCCGGAGCCAGAGAGCAGCACTCCGAAGCTGGTGTACCAGCCGGCGCCGCGAGGCAGGGGCGACGAAAAGGGACTGCTCGGCCGGTCGGCGACTCGGTGCCAATACTTCGCCGACGCTGTGCGGGGAGTCGATGCGCCACCAGCGGCAGTCGACCTCGTGGAACCGCATGGCCAGCTCGATCCGCTGCCACAGATCGCCATGCTTGACGGGGACCATGTGGCCAAAGAACTCCCAACGCCACGCGTTGTCGCGCCACTGCCGCACGCCGTGGCGGATGCCCTCTCGCACGTAACGGCTGGCCGTAACCAACGTGACGCGCGAGGGCTGCTCCAGGGCTTCCAGACCCCGGACCACGGCCAGCAGCTCGAGACGCTCGCCGCGGATCTCCGGCTCGACGTCGCTGGCCTCGAACTGCCGCGAGCCGTCGCCGGCGCGGAGGACGAACCGCCACCGCCCGGGTTCTTCCTCGCTGTTGGCCTCGGAATACATCCAGTAATGGGGCACGAGGGTGTCCATCGCTCGAGGTCTTGGCAAGACAGTGCCGCCCGGCAAACCCAAGGATGGGCCGGGTAGTTTCACTTATCGTCCGCAGTCACCCAGGTTCCCTAGTTTATCTTCGTTTCCTTTTCCGGCCGCCGGCTCGGTAACCGTTCACGGGGGACCGTCCCTTTCTTTCGCGGCCATAGAGAGTATTCCTCGTGGACGGCGCGATTCGGCCGCGAAAATGGGACTGTCCCCTTCGCCCGGTACGCCGCGGCAGGGTAAGGGGACGGGTCCATTTTTCGGGCATCGGCGGTCGCGAAAGACAGGGTCTATTGGCCGAAAAATGGACCAGTCCCCGGCCGGCCCGTGAACGGTTACCCGGCTCGAGGTGGGAGAAGAGGTCGAGATGGGAGAAGAGAACGAACACCCGGCGCGGGAACGACCGGCGATCCGTTACGGCAATCGCCTCTCGTAGAGGGGCGAGGCGCCACTGCGGGCGGAACGGATTCCCGCGGGGCAGCGTTTGCGCGGTGGGCATGGGAGCTGCTGGGCGCCGGCCCGCGCTCCCCTCGTGATGGCCCCAATTCAGCGATTCGCAGGCCGCTCACCGACGACGACCGAGAGCTCGATTTCCTCGTCCTGGCGGTGGATTTGCACTTCGGCCGTCGAACTGATCTCGGTGCGCGCCACCGCGAAAGTCAGGTCGGACGGCTCCGAGACGGCCTCGTCATTCCAGCCGAAGATCACATCTCCCGGCTGGATCCCTGCTTTCTGGGCCGGTGAGCCGGGCTCGACTCGCCGAACGACCGCCCCAGTAGCGTCCAACGGAACCCCCAGTTGGCGGAGCTCCTCTTCGGCGGCTACGGCCGGGTTCAGTATCTCGACCCCCAACCACCCCCGCGCCACTCGGCCGCTGGCTCGGATGCGCTCGTAGACTTCCTGGGCTAGTTGGCTGGGGATCGCGAAGCTGATACCGCGGTAGGACTCACCGGAGATGGCCGTATTGATGCCCACGACCTCGCCGCGGAGGTTCACCAGGGGCCCGCCGCTGTTTCCCGGATTGACGGCGGCATCCGTCTGCAGGAAATCCTCGTAGGTGAGGTCACGGATAATGCTTCGGCGCCCCTTGGCACTGATGATGCCCGCGGTCACGGTACGGGTCAATCCGAAGGGGTTGCCGATGGCTACCACCGGATCGCCGACTTCGATGGCATCGCTGTCTCCCCAAGGGGCGGCCAGCAGGCCGTCGGCCTCGATTTGGAGGACGGCGATGTCGCTCAGCGGGTCGGTGCCGACGACACGGGCGTTCCTCACCTCTCGGCCGTCGCTGAGTTGGACGATAATCTCGGTGGCTGCCTCGATGACATGGCTGTTCGTGATGATGTAGCCGGCCTCGTCCACGATGACTCCGGACCCCTCACCGCGGGTCTGGAAACGCGGGGGGGGACGGCGCAGATGGGTCAACTCATCTCCGGTAACGCCCCCACCCGCGACCCGCACCGTCTGGACGCCCACCACACTGGGAGCCATGCTGCT
The DNA here is from genome assembly GCA_007126245.1 of Planctomycetales bacterium. Taxonomy (GTDB): domain Bacteria; phylum Planctomycetota; class Planctomycetia; order Pirellulales; family Thermoguttaceae; genus SKOZ01. The sequence continues at coordinate 28,302 of SLBP01000084.1, read as the reverse complement.
GGCAACCATGCGGTATCGGCCCGCACCCTCCGGAAGGGAGGCGAGCTCGATGCGGGCAACCTCGGCTTCGGCACGCTGGCGGCCGCGCGTCACCGAGTAGCTTATCCGTTCCATCAGAGTAGGTAGAACAAGCAGCACAATCAGCAAGGCCAAGAGCCATACCGCGGGGGTGATCTTGCTTCGTGCTGGCGATTCGGCCGGCTGCTGCGAGGAAGGTCGCGGAAAATCTACCCCCATCGGAACCACTTCATACGGCTGATGGGGCTGCTCACTCGACATGCTAATCCTCACCCGAAGAAAGAAAGGGGGAGACGAATGGACTAATCATTCAACAGCGCATTATACGGCAATCGTTCCGGCGGGGGAGGAGGTTTCCGGCGCTCCGCGGTCGGCGCGATTGCGGGAACGCCGGGCGCCGCCTCGCCTCTACCGGTTGCGAAGGAGTGCGTAGAGCTCGCGCAGCTCGGCGCGCGCGGCCGCAGCGAAGACCACCAATCCCACTGCGACTTGCCCGGCGAGCAGGCGGCCCGGCGAGGTCGGGGGCATTGCCAACCGCCAGGCGAGGACGGCCATCGCCATCACGGCGGTGGCTGCGGCTGCCGGGGCCGCCGCGGCGAAGAAGCCGCGCAGCGGATAGCCCACGCTCCGCAAACAATAGACGAGGTAGGGGGGAAAGATCACCACGAGCATGGTTGCCGAGTAAGCTCCCGCCACCCCCAACAGCGGCCACCCCGCCCACTGGCCGACCACCAGCCCCACGACGAACGCCACCGTGAGTGTCGCCGCAATCACCACCGAGGCCGCCGCCAGTCGGTCGACGCGGCCTGCCGAGGCGAAGACACTGCCGAAGGCGTTGAAGAACCCCTGCACGAGCAGGGCCGCGGCGAGCACCCCCAGGATGGGTCCTGCGGGCTCCCATTGCGGACCACCGAGGACGAGGATCGCCTCGCGTGCCACCAAGGCCAGCCCCACGCCGCAGGGGAGCATCCCCAGGGCAATCAAGCGGAAGAACCCGGTGAGCAGGCGGCGGTATTCCGCGGGCTCGAGGGCAAGGCGCGAGAGGGCGGGGAGCATCACGCCGGTCAGCGGGGTCAGCAGGACGTGGAGCGGCTTCATGACGAGGTTGAACGCCTGGCTGTACAGGCCCAGCGCGGTCTCGCCGAGTGCGAAGCCGACGACGACCTTGTCGACGTTGGTGGTCACGTAGAACATCAGGTTGCTGAGCGTATAGTGCCCGCCGAAACGGACGAGCCGCCGCAGCCCGACGCCGCCGACCGGACGCCCCGGCCGCCACGGTTCGGCGAACCAGACGAGCAGCGTCACCATGCCCAGCTCCACGTACTGCTGGACGACGAGCGACCAGACTCCCCATCCCGCGGCCGCCGCCGCGATGGCCGCGCCCCCCGCCACGCAATGGGCGCAGAAGCGGAGACCGGCGAGCAGATCGAGTCGCATCCGCCGCTGGAGCAGGGCCGCGTGCTGAACGCCCAGCGCGGTTACCACCAGGGTTCCGGCCATCGCCGCGGCGACCGGCAGTACGGCAGCGGTGCCGTAGAACCAGGCCAGAACCGGTGCCGCCGCAACGGCTACCGCGGCAGCGACCAGCCCAAACAACTGGTTGAGCCAGAAGAGCCCGCTGGCCTGCCGGGGATCGAGACGCGCTTGCTGGACGGCGGCCACGTCCAACCCCGCCGCGGCCAACAGCCGAAAAAAGAGGAGAAGCGGCATCACCATTCCGACTACGCCGTATGGTGTGGGCCCCAGCAGCCGGAAGAGTACTGCCAGAACAGCAAGACTGACGACCTGCGAAGCGGCCTGCGTGGCGATCACCGCCCAGGCGGCCCGTCGCAGAAGTGGTTGCAGTGCTCCTTCCGGTAGGTCCACGGGGGCGAGAATCAGGGGTTGGTATTCGTGGAGACAAACGGGGGTCTTGGCTTACGCCGGCCTGGGGACGGCCACCCTGCGGTCGCATGCGCCGTAAATACCCGCACTCCTGCCGAGAGACGCGAGATGGATGATGTGATGCGTGATGGTTGGGGCGCGGTTCGCGGGACAGTGACAGGCTTGGGCAAGGGAGCGGGTATGCCGGTGCCCTACGTATCGTACATCGCGGCGGCGGGTAGTCATGACGGATGAAGATAGTTTAGTGCTACTGGCTAATTAGTTCACCCCCATAATAGGCGATGTCGTTGCGGACGATATGACGAATCACTATAATACAACCCTTGTGGGGCTAGTTTGCTCGGCACGCATAGAATGCAGCGATGGGTCGCCCGCAAACAGAGCGGAGCCAGGTGGGGGTTCTCTTGATGGGGCCGGATTGATCGGAAGCCCGCCGGTGAGCCGTCGTCCGCGGGCGAAGGGGCCAATGTTGGCGCTGGGCTTTGGGACGCCCAATGTCCGGGAGGGAACGCGACAATGCGAATCGCGGTCGGAAGCGACCATCGCGGCTGCATGATGCGCGCGAAGGTCGTCGATCTGCTCAGACGCCTGGGCCACGAGGTGGTCGACGAGGGGTCGTTCGACGAGGAGAGCGTCGACTATCCCGACGTCGCTGCCGTGGTCGCCTGCCAGGTGAGCGACCACGCGGTCGACCGCGGAATCCTTATCTGTGGCACGGGGTTGGGGATGTGCATCGCGGCCAACAAGTTTCCCGGTGTCCGGGCCGCCCCCTGCCACGACGACCTGACCGCCGAGCTCAGCCGCCGCCACAACGACCTGAACGTCCTTTGCCTCTCCGGCGACATGCTCGGCGAGCGACTCGTGGACCGGCTGGTCGAGATCTGGCTGAACACGGAATTCGAAGGGGGGCGCCACGACCGGCGGGTCCGTAAGATCGCCGACCTGGAGAAGTGGAACGGGCGGCCGTAGGGTTACGCGTGCTCGGGGGGGGCTGGCGGGGGGAGGTTGAGTTCGGGCCGGAGCCGGCCGCCGCCGGTAGGGATGAGGACGCAGGCCAGTTCGCCGGTGGGGTCGAGGCCCGCGACGCGCTCGTAGGAGGCCTCGGGCCGGTGGATGGTCCGCCCGTGGCCGACTTCTGCCAGCTCGGCTCCGCTGAGGGCGATCGCCGGCAGGTCGCTCACCGCCATCCGGGCGGGCAGGAGGTGAGCAGTCCAATTGTGCGGGTAGAGCCGCCGCGGATCGATGCCCGCCTCGATCCGGAATTCCCCCACCGTCGTCCGCACCAGGCGCTCGAGGACGGCCGCGGTGCCAAGCGACTGGGCCAAGTCGCGCCCCAAGGAGCGGACGTACGTCCCCGCGCCGCACTCGACGGCCAGCTCGAGCCGGGGATACTGGTAATCGAGTACGTCGAGCCGGTAGACGTGGACGGTCCGCGGCTTCATCTCCAGCGACTCGCCGCGCCTGGCCCGGGCGTAGGCCCGCTCGCCGTCGATCTTCAGGGCCGAGTAGGCGGGGGGCCGCTGCTCGATCGTGCCGGTGAGGCGGGCGGCCGCGGCGGCGATCTCCTCGCCCGAGGGGACTGGTGGATCGGCCAGCGCGACGACCTCCCCGTCCACGTCTTCTGTGGGACTTTGACGGCCGAGCAGGAAGATCGCTCGATAGCTTTTGGGCATCCGCTGCACGTGCTCGATAAGCCGCGTGGCGGCGCCCACGCAGACCACCAGCACTCCGCTGGCCAGCGGGTCCAGCGTGCCCGCGTGGCCCGCCTTGAGCCTGCGGGCGAGCTTCTGCACGCAGTCCACGGCGCGCCGCGACGTCATGCCGACGGGCTTGTTCAGATTCAGAATTCCGTAGCGGGTCACGACGCGCCTTCCGCCTGCGTAATCTGCCTCTCCGCGCCCCGGCTCTTCCCTCTCTGACCATTGCCCTCCTATAGGCCGGCCGTTCCCGCCGGTTTCTCGCACCCCGTGTTTCCGGCATCCGTTGCCCGGCTGCTGCGGAGGACCTATGATGGCTATGCTCGCCGGGGCTGCTCCGCAACAGCAGCCGCCGACCCCCTTGACGGAGGAAGCCGTGAGCGATGCCATCCCGGAACCGGCGGGCGGAGAAGCCCTCCCGGCCGGCCAGAACGATCCATCGTCGCAAAACGATTCGCCGGCGCCTAGCGGCGGTGCGGACCAAGCTGCGTCTGCGGAAACACCCGCTGCGCAGCGGGCGACGGTCCCGGCCGATCCGCGCGTCGCGCACTACCGGCTCCAGGCGCGCCTTGTCGAGGGTCAGGTGGAGCTGGAGCGGATCACCCGCCGCGCCGCCGCCCGCGACTCGTTCCTCGCCCTCGCCGGTACGCTCGTCTTCTCGCTGACCTCGGTGATCGGCGGGATTGTTCTCGTGGCCCTGGAACGCGTTGCCGCCGGCATGTTGGCCATCGGCGGCAGCCTGGCCGTGCTGCTGGTCGTTTTCCTCGTCTATCGCCCGGCTCGGAAACAGGCCATGCTCTACCGCGCGGACACCGGGGCCGAAGCGAGCCCGCCGAGCGATGCCCCGAAGAGCAGCCCCTGACCCCGCCAGTAGCGACACCCGCCGGTTGGTCATGTTTGCCTACAAACCGACGTTGGGCGAGGCGCTGGCTCGGCTTCGCGCCCTCTACGAGCGGAGGGCCCAGGACCAGGTCCTGGCGGTCATGGAAACACCCAGCCGGGCGCTCGCCGATTTCGGAGAGCGCTATCCCGCGGGCTATTGCATGGCTCCGGATCCCGCCGAGCGAATCGCCTTCTGGGATCGGCTGTTCGCCGAGCGCGCGGCCGTTGAAGACGACTCGATCCCCAGCGCCTACCTGAGCGAAATGGACCAGGGCCTCTACGGCGGCCTACTCGGCGGAGACATGCAATTCATGGCCCACCCCGAGTCGGGTTGGATCTCCTCGATGGTCGCCCCGATCCTCCGCGACTGGTCGGAGCTGGAGCGGCTGCATTTCCACCCCGCCCATCCCTGGTTTCGCCGGTATCTCGACCAGCTTCGCGTTTTCACCGAGGGCGCCGCCGGCAAGTTCGGCGTGAGCCATTTCATCCTCATCGACGGCCTGAACTTCGTGTTCGAGCTGGTCGGCGCCTCCGAGACCTACCTGAGTCTCTACGAGCATCCCGACGAAGTGCGCCGCGCGATCGAGTTGGCCTTCGAGATCAACCTCGCCGTGCAGACGGCCTTCTTCCAGCAGGCCGTCGCTCCGGAGGAGGGGACGTGCAGCAATATGGTCCAGTGGATTCCCGGGCGCATCGTCTCCGAGAGCGTCGACCCGTTCCATATGACCTCGGTCGACTGCCTCGAGGAGTGGGGGCGCGGCCCCGTCGAACGCATCTTCCGCCGGTTCGACGGCGGAGTGCTCCACATCCACGGGAACGGACGGCACCTGCTCCGGGCGGTCGCCGGCTTCGAGGGGCTCAAGGCGATCTTCCTCGGCGACGACCGCGGCTTCCCCAGGGCCTTCGACGTGGTGGGAGACCTCAAGCGGCGCGTGGGCGACGTGCCGCTGGTGCTCGACGTGGACCATGACCGGTTCGCCTTCCGGCTCGATCGGCACGAGCTGGCCGGCGGCGTGCTCTATCGCGTCAACGGCCTGCCCGATGCCGATGCGGCCAACCGCCTCATGGAGCGCGTGCGGGCGTACCGGGCGTGAACGCTCAGCACATTTTTCCGCACCATTTCGCCCGCGATGCGGTGCCCGTCCCGCACTGGCAGCCGGGCGAGCTGCCAGGGGTGATCCGTCGACAGAACGAGGAACGGCAGGAGGGCAACGATCGAAAGCACGCTGCGAAGCAGAGCTTCGTGGAGGTGCGTTTCCAAGCTGGAGCTTGGGAACGAGGGATCGGTCGAGGTTTGAGGTGATCTCGACAGGGACGTCGAGTTGGGGCGAAGCCGAGCTTCGCCGGGCGGGAGCTCGGAGACGCGCAGGACACACGACCCGAAGGGGAAACGAATCGATGGAGAGGCAAGCGGGATTTCTGGCGGTGGCGGCAGCCGTGCTGGCGGCGGGCTGTACGGAGATGAGGGGCGATGGGCAGTTCGCCGAGGAGTTGGCGGCGGTGCGGGCGGGCGAGATCCGCTTTGCGGAGCGGGCCGACGATCCCTACGGAGTGCCGCGGCCGGCGCGCAACACCGAAGACGTTCCCATCGGAACCAGCCTCTTCTTCAAGCTGGCGATGCACGAGGCCGAGGGCGACACCATCGCTGCCGACTCGCTGCGCGTGTGGCTCGAGGCGGAAGGGCACGAGCCGCGGACGCTCGTCGGCGAGGGCGGGGCCCTGGCCGCAGGGGTCTCGGGCTGGATCCGGGAAGGGGCGGTGGGCTCGGGCCGCGGGATGCTCGTCTATCTCGACCCGGCCGATCCGCTGGAGCCGGGCACGCAGTACACGGTTCGCATCGCCGCCCGCTCCAACGAGGGCGTCGCGTTCGCCGAGGGCGATCCGCTCTACCTCCCCGCGCCGCTGCTCTTTCGCGTGCTCGCCGGGGCCGAGCGGGTGCAGCCCGCCGGGCCCCGCCGCTGGACGTTCACCACGGCCGACGGGCCGGCGCGTCGCGCGGTGGACTTTGTGCTGAACCTCGCCGAGAAACCGATCCGTTGGCAAGGGGCCTTCTTCTCGGGCTTCTGCAACGTGCAGTTCTGCACGCAGGAGGAGATCTACGGTCCCACCTACGCGCTGACGGACCAGGCGCGGCAGCGCCACCCCCATGCCTGGAGCCTGCAGCGTGACTTCTGGATGACCGGCACGGAGCACCGGCCCGCGCAGATCTTCGCGAGCACGCTGCCGAATGCGGTCCGCGAGCGGGAGACCCGCCGCATCACCGCCATCGAGGCGCAGGACGACGGCACGCTGCTCCACTTGGAAGACTTCTTCGGCCACGAGCAGTACGGTGTTGCCGCCGGCCGGCCGCTGAGCGAAGACTACCGGCCGGGCTACACCGTGCTGGTGGCCAACGGGGTCCACGACGCGCGGGCCGAGGTCCTCGCGGTGGACGACGCGGCGGGGACCGTGCGGACGACGGAGCTCGCTACGCCGGAGGGAGGATGGCAACTGGAGTACACCGCCCCGCCGCCGACTGAGGAGAATCCCGACATGCCCGGGCTGTTCCCCGCCGGCGGTTGTTACCTGCGGCGGTTCGACCCCCACGGCACGGCGGTCTACTACTGGGGGCGGCTGGACAAGGAGTGGGACATGGTCCACCGGCACTACGGGCGGCGGCTCATGCCCAACTTCGTCGATGCCCCGGGGTGCCTCTCGATCACCGGTCGCGCGGGCTACACGGTGAAGGACTACGCGCAGTGGCACGAGGTGGTGCGGACGATGACCGGCCGCCTCATCGACCGCTACGGGGATGCCGCGCTCGATTTCGTCTGGAGCGTCTTCAACGAGCCCGACCTCAACCGTTTCTGGCGCGAAAACCCGGACGAGCTGCTGCGGTATTACGACTACACGGTGGACGGCATCCTGCGGGCCTTCGAGGACCGGGGCTACGATTCCCAGGAAGTATTCGTCGGAGGGCTGGAACTGGGGGCCATCTTCGGGACGAACTTGCAGCTCCGCGAGTTCCTCCTCCACTGCTCGCCCAACGCCCGCGATCCGCAGCGCGACACCCGCAACGCCGCCTATGCCGACGCGCGGCTCGAGGGCCGCCGCTCCCGCCGCGTGGAAGCCCTCTGCGAGGCCTCCGGCGGGCGGGGCAGCCCCCTCGATTTCGTGTCGATCCACATCTACAACCGTTCCGAGCTGGCGGCGGCCAAGCTGGCCCGCGCCAAGGAGATGGCTTTGAAGGTCGACGAGGCCTACTACGGCGACCTCTGGATCAATTCCCACGAGGCGTGTCCCGGCTGGAGCCCCCTGCCGGACCCGGCTTTTGCCGAAAGTTACCTGGGTAACGGCTATTTCAAGTCCTGGAGCGCGGACCTGGTGGCGCGGCAGTTGCGCCGGGCGGCCGACGATCCCCGTTACGCGTTCGGCGAGACGATCATGACGGTCTGGCCGCCCTTGGACAACCTCCAGGGGCTCAACGCCTTCACGCGCCGGCTGAGCATCGACGGGAGCGGCGACGGGCGCGCGGACCGCACGGCGACCATCCCCGTCCCCGCCTTCCACGCGATCACGCTCCTTTCCGACATGAGGGACGATTTCCGGGTCTTGCCCGAAAGGCGAATCGCCGGTCACACGGTGAGCGGCTTCGCTTCGGCCGACGACGGGGGCACGCTCCACGTCGTCGTCTACGCGCACCACCCCGGCGACACCCAGTCGCGCGCCGCCGCCTCGTTCGACGTCGAGATCGACGTCCGGGGATTGGCCGCCGAAGGCGGCCTCCGCGTGACGGAATACCGCTTCGATCGCCGGCACAACTCCTACTTCGAGCGCGCCGACGCGCTGCGGCGCACCTCTCGGGAAAGGCCCCACCTCGACCGGCTCGCCGCTGTCTTGCAGGAACTCGTCGATCGTGGGGCCGAGGCCCGCGATGCCGCCGTGGAGGCACTCGAGGCCATTGCGGCGGAGACGGGCGAGGCGAGCTATGGGATGGTGGCCGATCACGCGAGAACGGCCGGGGACGAGGCGCTCCGCCGCGACGCCGGCGCCTTCCTCGAGGCCATCCTCCGCGGGGACGGGCACTTCGGGCCGCTCTCCGCCAAAGAGGCGGCCCGCCTGGAGCGAGAGGCACTGCCGCGTCCCACCGCCACGGAAATTCCTCCCCGATCGCACGCGGCGCCGCTGCGTCTCTCGGTCCCCGTCGGCAGCAACGGGGTGAGCTTCTTGGCGATCGAGCCGGCCCCGCGGCCGTGAAGCCCGGGCGAGCCGCACGGCGCCCGATCCGCGGGGGGAAAGGCGGCCCCGATCGGTACGGTGCGGCGAGCCGCGCGGCGCGTCCCGGAAGAGCGCGCCGCTCGCGCGGCAGCCGCGGACAAGGGTCTTACGAATCGTTTCGGTTGTCGCGGGTGGAGAAGCTTTTCTCAATCGCTGCCGGACTGCGGACGAAGCAGGGGATAGCACCTCGAGCAAAAGGAAGGCCGTCGCGATCGGCGGCCGCTGCCCCGGGATGCCCGGCAGGACCGCTTCCACCCTCCCACTCCGCATGACCGAACAGAAACGTCCGCTGATTCTCGTCGTCGATTCCAACGAGAATGTTCTTGGAGAGGTGGCCGCCCTCCTCGAGGGCGCCGGCTATGCCCTCTGCTGCTGCACGGACGTCGCGGCCGCCATGGTCTACGCCCAGGCCCATGCGCCCAACCTGATCATCTGCGACGCCAACCTCCCCGGCGAGAGCGGGCTGGTCCTGTGCGAGCGAGTCCGCCGCAACGATTCCCTGCGGCACGTCCCCGTGATGCTCCTCTCACCGTCGCAGACACCCGACATCATTCGCCGCGGGTGTGCCGGGGACGTGACCTACTCCGTTCGCAAACCTTTCGCTGCGGAGGTCCTCCTCGAGCTGGTCACCTACGCGCTGTGCCCCCCGCCGGCCGAGGTGCTGATGGAACCGATCTCCGATCTCTTCCAGCCTCAGGGCTGACCCGCTCTCGTCCCCGGCGCACCGGCCTGCCGCGCCGCGCCGAGCGCCGGGGTGAAAATGGGAAAGAGACGAGGTATACTAGCGTCTTGGGAAGTTGCAGGCCACGGGGCAATTGGCACCCCCTCGCCCGGAGGGAATCAACGTGCAGCTCGTGAGGCGATGGCTCTGGTTGGCGGCGGCCCTCGGGGGGTTGGTGCCGTCGCCGGCGACGGCCGAACCGACGCTCGTGGCCGCGGAACACCATCCCTGGGGATGTTTTCGTCCCGGGGCGTGGCGGGTGACCCGCATGACCACCGAGACGTTGGGCGAAAACGGCGAGGTGGCCAGCACCAACGCCACGGAGATCCGCACCACGCTCCAGTCAGTCGGCGAGCGAGAGTTGACGCTCCAGGTCGAGGTCACCGTCGAGGCGGCGGGGCGGCGCATCGACGGCGATCCCCAGATCGTCCGCCAGGGCTTCCACGGAGAATCGCCCGGCTCGACACCGGCGGTGACCGCCAGCGAGGGAGAGGTGCTTCTCGAGGGACAGCGGATTGCCTGCCACGTGCTGGAGCTGGCGTTCGACCTCCCCGGAGCCCGCACCGTTACCAAGATCCACTACGCCCCCGAAACCCCCCCCTACGTGCTACGGCGCGAGAGCGTGATTACCGACAACGACGACGGCGCGAAACTGTCGGAGACCACGATGACCGTCCATGCTACGGAGATGCCCTTTCGCGTGGGAGCGGAGATCAAGCCGGCGTCGCTGAGCCGCCTGGTGCAGACGCACGGCAAGGGGACGACGACCACCTGGTCGTTCAGCTCTGTGGAGATCCCCGGCGGTGTGATCCACCATACCTCGAAGGATCGGAACGCTGAGGGACGCACGGTACGGCGGAACGTGCTGGAGCTGGTCGACTTCGGCTACGAACCGGAGCCGGAAAGCCGACCGGGAGGGCTCTTGCGGCGTCTGCGAAACAGCCTCTGGGAGCGGCCGGTGAACCGATTCTGACGGAGTGCCGCGCGTGGGGGCTTCCCCGGGAGTGACTCGGCGGGGCCAGCTCCGGCTTCGGCGTCGGGCAGCATGGGCGGAGCGCCGCTCGGGATCGATACTCTCGGCGGGAGGTCTTGCCCCGTCGCCGTAGGCCCCTATCCTGGAGGGAGTAGCTATGCCCGTTTCCCCGCCGCAGGGACGCGTTGCCGAGGAGCCCCATGGTGCCACGAACGCTCCGCAGTGAAGACATTACCGGCCAGCTCGTCTTTCTCGGCACCGGCACCTCGCACGGCATCCCCGTGATCGGTTGCGCGTGCGCCACCTGCACCAGCACCGATCCGCGGAACCAGCGGACGCGTTGCAGCGTCGTCCTCGGTCTGCCCGCGGGCAACCTGCTCGTCGACACGCCGCCGGAGCTGCGGCTGCAACTGGTCCGCGAAGGGATCGGCCTGATCCACGCCGTGCTCTTCACCCATGCCCACGCCGATCACCTCTTCGGGCTCGACGACGTGCGCATCTTTCCGGCCTACCTGGGAGGCGATCTGCCGGTCATCTGCGAGGGCGAGGTCGAGGCGCGGATCCGCTCGGCGTTCGCCTACGCCTTCGATCCCCTGACGCAGGGTTTCCCGGCGGGGGGCGTGCCGCGGCTGGTCTTTCGCACCGTCGCGACGCAGCCCTTTGGCGTGCTGGGCGCGCAGCTCACGCCCATCCGCCTCATCCATGGCCCGACGCCCACAATCGGTTTCCGCTGCGGCGACCTGGCCTATTGCACCGACGTGAAGGCCTTTCCCGCCGAGAGTCTGCCGCGGCTCGAGGGGCTCGACGTCTTGATTCTCGACTGCCTTCGGCCTGAACCCCACGCCACGCACATGAGCTTGGAGGAGGCGGTGGAGACGGCCCGCCGCCTCGCACCGCGGCAGACCTGGTTCACGCACGTCTCTCACCGCCTGGAACACGAGGCCACCAACCGCCACCTGCCGCCGGGCATGGCATTGGCGTACGACGGTCTCCGGGTGCCCATCCGGGGCGCGGTGCCGGGGCCGGCGGACTGCCCGGCAAACGCCCTCTCCTGGACCGACGAATGACTCCCAAGCCGGCGACAATGACCACGGCGAGCTTTCAGGAACTGCTGGACCGCATCCGCCCCTTCGGCCAGGACCATCTGCTGCGCTTCTGGGATCGGCTCGACCCGGCCGCCCAGAGGCGGCTGGCCGAGCAGATCGGGGCCATCGACTTTGCCGAGGTGGCGCGCCTCTTCGCGCAGCGCGATGCCGACGACGGCGTGCGGGCTTTGGCGGAACGGGCCACGTCGCCGCCGGCGCTGCGCCTCGGCGCCGCCGATCCCCGCTTTCCGCCCGAGGACGTCCGCCGCCGCGCCGCCGAGGACCTGGCCGCGGGGCATGTGGGGGTGGTGCTCGTGGCCGGGGGGCAAGGGACGCGTCTGGGGTTCCCGCACCCGAAGGGGATGTTCCCGATCGGTCCCGTCTCCGGCTGCTCGCTGTTCCAGATCCACTTCGAAAAGGTCCTGGCCACGGCGCGCCGCTATGGGCGACCGGTTCCCCTCTTCCTGATGACGAGCCCGGCCACTCACGAGGAGACGGTGGCCTACATCGAGCGGCACGACCGTTTTGGGCTGCCGCGGGAAGACCTCACCGTCTTCTGCCAGGGGACCATGCCCGCCGTGGATGCCGAGACGGGCAAGATCCTCCTCGAGGCCGCCGGCGCCCTGGCCCTGAGCCCCGACGGCCACGGGGGCATGCTCGCCGCCCTGGCTCGTTGCGGCGGTCTCGACAGGATGCGGGCGCGCGGCATCGAGCGGCTCTTCTACCTCCAGGTGGACAACCCCCTGGTGGACATCTGCGGGCTCGATTTCCTCGGCGCCCACCTGCTGGCCGGGAGCGAAGCGTCGACCCAGGTGGTGGCCAAACGTTCGCCGCAAGACCGGGTGGGGAACGTCGTCTCGGTCGATGGGCGGCTCCAGGTCATCGAGTACAGCGACCTCCCCGACGACGTCGCCGAGCGCCGCAAGGCCGACGGCTCGCTGGCCATCTGGGCGGGGAGCATCGCCGTCCACGTCTTCGAGGCGGACTTCCTCGCCCGCGAGGCGGAACGTGCCGGCAGCCTCCCCTTTCACGTGGCGCGGAAGAAGGTCGCCCACCTCGACGCCTCGGGGCACCGCGTCGAGCCGGAGCAGCCCAACGCCTTGAAGTTCGAGCGGTTCATCTTCGACCTGCTGCCGGCTGCGGAGCGGGCGATCGTGGTCGAGGTCGATCCGGCCACGGCCTTCGCGCCGCTGAAGAACGCCTCCGGTGCGGAGAGCGATACTCCCGAGTCGGTGCAGGCGGCGATGGTGAACCTCCATGCCGCCTGGGTCCACCGCGCGGGCATTCCTCTGGCCGAGGGCACGCCGGTGGAGATCAGCCCCCTCTTCGCCCTCGACGCCGCGGAATTCGCCCGCAAGGTCGTCCCCGGCACGCGGATCGAGGAGCCCACGTACTTCGCTTGAGCTACGGCGTGTCCTCTTGCGGCTGCTGGGCGTGGAACTTCTGGCAGTATGCCTCGACCTCGATCATCGGCGGCCTTTCGAGCTCCTCGATGACGTACTCGAGTTGGCGGTAGGCGCCCTGGCCGACTTCGAACTGCCGCATGACCGTGGGGAGGGCGTCGCGGAGCTGTATCCGCTCTTCCTCCTGAAGGCGGGCGAAAAAGGTCCGCAGCACGCCGAAGGCCATGCGGCCCAGGGCGACGGTCTCCTGGTTGCGGTGGACCCGCTGGTCGAGATCGGTCTGGGCGAAGGCATAGAGGCCCAGCCGCCGGAAGATGTCGATGAGCATCGCCGTCTCCACACCGTAGCCGACGGGAAAGGGAATCTGCTCGAGGATGGCGCGGCGGCCGGCGTATTCGCCGGAGAGGGGCTGGAGGATGGCGGCCAACTCGGGGTAGAAGAGGCTGAAGAGGGGTCGGATGAGGATCTCCGTCACCCGCCCGCCCCCCGTGGGCCGCAGCCCGTCGGAGAAGGCCAAGGGGCGGTCGTAGAAGGCCTTCACGTAGTGGACTTCGGGGTCCAGGATCAAGGGCCCCACCAGGCCGTAGACGAAGCGGGGATGGATGTTCTTGATGTCGCTGTCCACGTAGACGACGAGGTCGCCCTTGAGCAGGTAGAGCGCCTTCCAGAGGTTCTCCCCCTTGCCCCGCTGGCGGCCGTGCTCGGCCAGGTGCTCGCTGGCCACGTAGACGTCGGCGCCGAAACTGGCGGCGATCTCGCAGGTCTTGTCGCTGCTCCCGGAATCGACCACGGCGATCTCGTCGAGGAGGGGATAACGGTCGAAGAGCTCGGCCTTGAGGATCACGATCTCCTGGCCGATCGTCTTCTCCTCGTCGAGGGTCGGCAGGCACAGGGAGATCGTCAGTCCCTGCCGCTCCTTCTGCTCGACGAGCCACTTGATGTCCCAGAAGTTGGAGTGGTGGAAGGTCCGCTCGCGGAGCCATTGTTCAGACCTCATCGCAGGCTCCTTCATCCATGGCCAGGATCAGCCCCACGAGCTGGGCCACCCCGGTGAGGATCGGTTCGATCTCCACGTAGTCGGGCGCTTTCTTCTTCCCCTTGCCCCCCGGGGTTATCCCGAGCGTCAGGGCGGGGACGCCGTGGCGGATCAGCTCGGAGAGCTCGGAAGGGCTGTGGCCCTGGTCGGGCTCGATCCCCAGCCAGTCCATCACCGACAGGGCGCTCTTGACCAGGGGGTGGGCGAAGGGGATGCCGCCGGCGCGGGTGGTGAAGAAGACGTCCATGTGGGCGTCCACGGCGTGGCGTGCGGAGAGTTCGACGACGATGTCCTTGATCTTCTCGCAGAGCTCCTCGATCATGGCGTCGTCGTGGCTGACGATCTCCAGCCCCAGTTCGCCCTGATCGGGCTCGATGTCGTAACTCACCCCGGCCCACATCTTCCGCATGCGGATCGACGTGTACGGACGGCTGGGAGTGGGAATCGCCAGGATGCGGTTGATGATGTGGTTGAGCACCACCAGCGCGCTCTCCGCGCCGTAGCTCCGCGAGGGCTCCGCCCCCGGGCGGACCGAGCAGGTGATGTCGGTCCGCGCCGTGCCGATGGAGAAGTAGTTCAGCCGCCCGAGCTGAATGCCCTCCACACACACCGCGAAATCGACCTGCTCGTGAAGGTGATCGAGAAAGAAGCGCACTCCCGCCTGGTTGCCGCGGCCCTGGGAGCCGGTGGAGCCGAGGAGGATCAGGTCGCTCTCCAACTCGATCCCCAGATGCTCCAGGATCGAGGGCATCAGGGAGACGATGGCCGCGCCGAGGGCGTTGTCGCCCACCCCCGGGCCGAGGACGCGCGCGGACTGCACGGTGACCTCGTGGCTGTGGCTGGCGGGGAAGATCGAGTCGAGGTGGGAGACGAGGAGGATGGTGCGGTTGCGGCGGCGGCCGTTGAGGCGGCCGATGGCGTTGCCGACCTCATCCGCGGCGGCGTCGGAAAGACCGACCTCGACGAAGCGGTCCAAGAGAAAACGGGCCCGCCGACCCTCCTGGCCGGTAGGCGCGGGGATCTGGGCGATCATCACCAGGTTGGCCAGGAGCCGCTCGCGCAGGGGAACGAGCAGCGCCGGGAACTCGGCGATGGTCTCCTTGAGGAAAGGGAGTTTCTCCATCGGCACACGTCACCTTCATCGGCTCCTCGGCGCCCGGCCGACTCGTCCAGCGGCGGCCGCCTTGCCTCTTGCGGAGAAGTCCGGGGTGAGCCGCGCCGCGCGAACTTGCCCCAGCCGCCCGTGCACCGCGGGGGCTCGATTATAGCCGCTGCGGCCCCTTCCGGCCAGTATCCCGCCCCGAGCCCCCGGCAGCGTGACGACATAAGTGGTTTTGCAACAAGGCGTTGCATCGGGCACCTGGCCGCCGGCCCAACCCCGCCGCGCGGCGGTGCGCGAGCTACGTGCGATCCGCGGGCCGGGGGGCGAAGCACTCGGCCGTAAGGCGGCGGACCTCCTCGAGCCAACCCGCGCGCTGCTGCGGAGTGCTCACGACCATGGACTCGAAGTTCCGCCGGCGAAAGTCCTCGATGCCGCAGAAGCCCCAGATGCAGTTCTTCCAGAGGTTCTCCAGGGGATCGCCGTAGAGCTCGATCTCGGCTTCGCGCGGGGTGTTCGAGGTGGTAAGGACCAGCGCTCGCTTCCCCTTCAAGAAGCCGATGACCTTCCCCTTTTCCCCGAAGTCGTAGGCCAGTCCTTGACGGACGACCCGGTCGATCCATCCTTTGAGGATCGCCGGCGGCTGACCCCACCAATTGGGGTGGACCACCACGATCCCGTCGGCGGCCACCAGTTCTTCGCAATGCTGCCGGATGATCGGCGGGAGGATCGCCGTCTTGGGGATCTCCTCCTGGTGGAGGATCGGATCGAAGGCCTCGGCGTAGAGGTCGTGAAAGACGACCTCGTGTCCGCCCTCGGTGAGCGTGTCGACCGCCGTCTCCGCGATGGCGTGACAGAAGCTCCCTTGCCGCTGGTGACCGATGATCACAAGGGCGTTCATCCCACCCTCCTTAGGGCTAAATTCCAGTGCGAAGTGTTCCCTGAGGCGTTAGGCGACGGAACTCGCCCGCAGGTCCATCAGCCGGCCGGGCAAGACGACGATTATATCGTGTGATCCTCGTATCGGGCAGGCCCGGGATGGGGCGCGGCAACGCGGCGGCGAGAACCGTCGTTCTCGAGGTGTTCACGCCGGCGCGATCATCTCGCGGGCGTGGTAGCTGGAGCGGACGAAGGGGGCCGCAGCGACGCGGGAGAAACCGATGGCCCGGGCCGCCCGGGCGAGGCCTTCAAACTCTTCGGGGCGGTAGTAGCGGTCCACCGGCAACTGCGCCGGCGAAGGCCGCAGGTACTGCCCCACGGTGAGCATTTCGCAGCCGGCGGCCTTCAGGTCGGCGAAGGTCTCCAGCAGTTCCTCGCCGGTCTCCCCCAGGCCGACCATCAGGCCGCTCTTGGTGCGGACGGCCCCGTTGCGGGCCTTGATGCGGCGGAACATCTCCAGCGTCCAGCGGTAGTCGGCCTTCCGCCCGCGAACCGCCCGGTAGAGGCGGGGGACGGTCTCGGTGTTGTGGTTGTAGACTTCCGGGGCGGCATCGACGAGGGCATCGACCGCTGCTCGATTGCCGCCGAAATCCGAGGGGAGGACCTCGACCGCGGCACCGCAGCGTTCCCGCACGGCCGCCACGGTGCGGCGGAAATGCTCGGCGCCGCCGTCCGGAAGATCGTCGCGGGTAACGGCCGTGAGGACGACGTGCTCGAGGCCCAGGCGGGCGGCGGCCTCGGCCACCCGGAGCGGCTCGTCGGCCTCCACCGGCCGGGTCTTCCCCTTGGTGACGTGACAGAACCCGCACCGCCGCGTGCAGACGTCGCCGAGGATCATGAAGGTGGCCGTCTTCTGCGCGTAGCACTCCATGCGGTTGGGGCAGCGGGCGTGCTCGCAGACAGTGGCCAGCCCCAGTTCGGCAACGAGGTTCGACGTGAAGTGGTTGGCGTTCCCCTTGGGGACGCGCCGCTTGAGCCATTTGGGCAGCCGCGGGGGAGCGTTTCCGAGAACCGTCAGTTCCATATCCGTCCAGCGTCCGGGATGTCGAGAGCCAAGTCGCCCCCTGCGGAGATGAGGCCCACTCCCCCCCGAGCGATGGCGTCCGTGGGGGTCGCGTGGCCGCCCCGCGGCCGCCACCCATTCTACGCTCGGCGCCGCGGCGAACAACGGGGGATCTTGCCGTTCAGGCATCCTCGCGCATGGCGCGGCGGATGATCTCGCGGTCGAAGTAGTTGATGGCCATTCCCGCGTCCACGACCAGCCGCTGGGCGTTGATGCCGCTGGATCGGGGGCTGAGGAGGAAGACCGCCGCGGCCGCCGCTTCGTCGGTGGCCACGGCCCGGCGGCGGGGGATCACCGACTCGGCGAAGAGGTAGGAATCGACGTAACCGGGGATGCCCGCCGAGGCCGAGGTCTTCAGCAGCCCCGGCGCCACGGCGTTGAACCGCACTCGCGAGAACTCGCTGAAGGACTTGGCCAGGAAGGCCAGCGAGGAGTCGAGCGCCGCCTTGACGGGGGCCATGTAGCCGTAATTCTCGCTGGCCATGGTGGTCGTGGAGATCGATATCGTGACCACGGAGCCGTCCGGGTCGATGCGGTCCTTGAGCGCCCCGCAGAGGGCGATCAGCGAGTAGCAGGAGATGCTCATCGCCTGGAGAAAGGCCGCCCGCGGCGTGGCGTGGAAGGGCTGGAAGCCGTCCGCATAATCGGCGAAGGCGATCGAGTGAACCAGGCCGTGGTAGCGGCCGCCGGCCGCGGCGAGCTCCTCGGCCAGGCGGGCGATCTCGGCATCGTGCTCGACGTCGCAGGTGTAGAGCGGCGCGCCGCCCGCGAGCCGGGCCACCTGGGTGCGGACGGCCTCGTTCTGGACCACGAAGGAACAGCGGGCCCCGCACTGGTCGAGCTGGCGGGCAATGTGCCAGGCCACGCTCTTGCGGTTGGCCACGCCGAAAACGAGGATTTCCTTGCCGGCAAGGCCGAGGTAGTCGTTCACGGCACATCTCCCGGGGCTGCCGCCGTGCAGGCGAATTCGAAGCGGGCGGCCACGCGGCCCTCGACCTCCACGCGGGCCTTGAGGAAGAAGGCGTCGGCGAGCCGCTCGACGAGGGTTACCTTCATTCGGAGCGTGTCGCCGGGGCGGACCATCTGGCGGAACTTGACGCGGTCGATCCGCGTGGCCACGGGTACCTTGTCCGCCGCCTCGCGGAAGTGGGGCGCCAGGAGGATGGCCCCGGCCTGCATGGCCGCTTCCAGAAGGTAGACGCCCGGCACCAGCGGGAAGCCGGGATAGTGTCCGGCGAAGAACTCCTCCCGGCCGGAAAACGTCTTCGTACACTCGATGGTGTCTCCGTCCCGGGCGACGATCTCGTCGACGAGCAGGAACGGTTCACGGTGGGGGATGGCGGCCAGGATGGCTTCGTGGGACATGGAAAGTTTTCGGTGTTCAGTTTTCGTTTCTTGGTACGTGGCACAGGCCCCTGTGCCGTGCGTGGTCGGCAAGACACCTTCCAAACAACGGCTCCCTCGGGCGCCATCCCTGTCTCCCTATGGGATGTCTTGCGATGCGCGGCACCGCACAGAGGCCTGTGCGGCGTACAGTTTTCGGTAATCACTTTGTGAAGTTTGAAGGGCGAAGTTGGAAGTGTGAAGAACTCGACGGCACCCTTCACCCTTCACCCTTCACTCTTCACCCTTCAAACCTCCTCCGGCTGCTGCGAGGCCTTGTGCATGAGGTAGGCGTCGACGTTGTTGGCGACGATGACGCCGTAGTTCAGCGCGCCCAGCCAGCCCGACATGATGATCCCCACGCTCCCGGCGTGGTACAGCCCGGCGACCTGCTCGGGCAGCGCACGGCTGACGGCCAGGCCCTCGAACTTGGTGCCGAAGCTCGCCCCGGCGAGGTGCTGCGTGTAGTGTTGGAAGGTCAGGGGAGTGGAGCAGTCGACCGAGGCGACGCGGCCACGGATGCCGGGGACGTACTTCTCCAGGGCGTCGAGCGTGGTTTCCACGAGGTCCCGCTTGCTCGCCTGGTACTCCTCGGCCCCGAGTCCGGCCCAATCCTCGTAGCGGGCGTTGGTGCTGGAGACGACGAGGCAGCGGTCGCAGCCGGGGCGGGTCCGCGGATAGTAGAAGGAGTACGTGCGGCTGGTGACCTGGCGGCTGAGCAACATCTCGGTGCGGAAGGCGGGGGCCGTGGAGCTGAAGAGCAGGTCGCCGCACTCCCGCTCGTCGAGGAGATCGCCGGGCTTGAGGGCCATGTAGACCTGGGTGCTCGAGTTGTTCAGCCGCACGGCGCGGGCCTCTTCGAGGAAGTCGGGGTCGAAGGCCGTCTCGCCGACGAAGCGGAAGATGGTGGTCAGGAGGTTGCCGTTGGAGAGGACCGCCCGGGCGGCCACGCGCCGGCCGCCTACCTCCACGCCGGCGACGCGGCCGTTCTCGACGACGATCCGCTCGGCTTCGGCGCGGATGCGGACGTCGACGCCGTTGCGCTTCAGCTCCGCCTCCATGAGTCCTACGAGCCGGTCGGTGCCGCCCTGGAAGGTGTAGACCCCCTTGGACATGAAGTTCGAGAAGACGATCCCGTAGGTGAGCGCGGGGTCTTCCAAGGTGGAGCCGTTGGCGTAGGTGATCGGCTCCATGAGGAGCCGCACCACGTCCTCGCGGCCGGGGAAGAAGCGGTCGAACAGCGCGCCGGTGGTGAGCGCCTGGTCGTCGTAGAAGTTCATCCCCCGGGCGGTGTCGAAGAAGGCCCGCACCGTGCTCGGCTCGATGCCGAAGCGGCCGGTCAAGAGGGTGGTGAAGTCCTCGCGGTCGAAGGTCGTCGAGAGCGAGAACATGGGGTTGTCGAAGCGGATGTGCTCGAGCTGCACGATCGAGTCGGCGATCTCCCGGGTCCAGTAGCGGCGGCAGCTCTTCACCATCCCATAAGGAAAGCCGTGCAGGGAGACGTCGAAGATGTGCCCTCCCGGCCGGCGGAACCAGGTGGCCAGGCCGCCGAGTTTGTAGTGCTGCTCCAGGAGGAGGACGCGGTGGCCGGCGCGGGCCAGGGTGTTGGCGGCCGTCATGCCGCCGAGCCCCGAGCCGATGACGACCACGTCGTACTCGTCCTCCAGGTCGGCCAGGTGCTTGCGGGCCACGTGCTCCCGGGGCGGCGGCGTCTTGGCGCGGATGCGGGCGGCGGCGGCGAGCTGGGAGGCGAGGGCGTCGGGCATGGGGGTCAGTCCTTCAAGAGATGGCGATTGGCCACGCCGATGCCGCTGAGCAGCGTACCGACGATCCCCACCAGCCCCTGGTCGTTGCCGCAGAGAAAGAGGTTCTTCACCGGGGTCGTCCCGTCGCGGTGCTTCTGGGGGTCGCCGTAGACGGCGCCGCCGGTGTGGCCGGTGAAGCGCTCGATGGTCCGTGGCGTGAAGAGATCGGTGTCGATGACCAAACCCCGGAAGTCCGGCATGAAGCGGACCGCCGAGGCGGCCAGGCGGTCGTACCAGCGGAGCTTCTCGAGGCGGTATTCCTCCTCGGGGAGGTCTTTCCAGTAGCCGTAGTTGGCCAGGGCGGTAAGGCGGACGACCCCCTCGGCGAGCGGCTCCTCGTAGAAGTAGTTGTTCGGCGAGCAGATCACGCCGCTGTGGAGATCGACGGGGCCCTCGGGAACGGCGTAGCGAAAGCGGGGCGCATCGTTGAAGAAGACGATCGCACGGTCGAAGCCGACGTCGCGGGGCTGGCGATTGAGGAAGGAGATCGATTCCACGAAGGAAATGCGGCTGCCGCGGGAGGGAGCCAGGGGGTCGGGCGCGTCGAGCAGGCGCATGGTCTCGAGCCGCCCCGCCGAGGAGACGATGCGCCGCGCGGAGAGCTCGCTGCCGTCTTCGAGAAGGACCTTCTCGGCGCGGCCGTTGCGGACCACGATCCGGGCCACGCCGGCCCGCAGCCGCAGCTCGCCGCCGAGGGCCTTGTACTTGCGGACGAGAACCTTGAGGATCGGCCGCACGCCCGCAAAGGGCCGCGCCAGCCCTTCCAGGAAGATCGACCGGAACATGATCGAGAACTGCCCGAACTCCACGTCGTGCTCGCGGGCCCCGCCGTAAAAGAGGATCGGACAGAAGAGCATCTCCAGGAGGAGGGGATCGTCGATGATCCGCCCCACGACCTCGCGCGCGGAAAGACCGGCGGTGGAGGCCTCGATCTGGTCGTAATCGACCGTCTGGCTTACGAGGCGGCGGAGCTTGTCGACCTGGCCGGGGAAGTGGCGGCGGACCTCGGACTCGAAGAGGGCGAAGTCGTTGCTGAACTCCAGCCGCACCCCCGGGAAGGCGACCGCCGAACCGATCTGGGGGCGGAGCGCCAATTCGTCGAGGCTGAGGCGGAGCTGCCGCAAGAGCCGCGCCAGGGGGCGGTGGCGGTCGCCGCCGGGCGCGTAGTTCGTCACGGCGTGGAGACCGACGTCGTAGTTCCTCCCCCCCAGCCGGTAAAAGGAGTTCAGCCCCCCGATCGTCGTGTGGCGCTCGAGAATGCATACCCGCTGGCCGAAGTGGGCCAGGCGGATCCCGGCCGCCAGGGCGGACATGCCGGCGCCGATGATGAGCGTATCGTACATGGTCGTGCCGTCGCCGATACCCGCCACCAGCTACCAGCCACCAACTGCCGATCAGACCTTGGGTATGTCCTTCATCAGCGGTTCGAGGTAGGCCACGGTGCTCTGCATGCTGGCCAGGGCGGGGTAGTCCTCTTCGGGAATCTGGATGCGGTATCGCTTGCGAAGCTCCATGACGATGTCCAGGAAATCCATGCTGTCCAGGTCGAGCTGGTCGCGGAAGGGGACGTCGTCCTTCAGCCCGCTGAGGTCCTCGTCGGGGGCAACGTCGGCGAGGATCGCGTGGACGGCTTCGCGGATATCGGCAGCGATCATAACGAATACTCTCCGTGGTCGATTCAAATCCGTTGCACGATGACCACCGAGTTGATCCCCAGCATGCCGAAGGAGTTGTTGAGGATCGTCTTCACGCGGCCCACCTCCTGCGGCTGGTTGGCCACCAGGCCGCCGTGGGCGCACGCGGGATCGAGGTGGTCGAGGTTGATCGTGGCGTGGCACACGCCGTCGCGGAAGGCGGGCAGGTTCCCCGCCAGCTCCAGGGCCCCGGCGGCCCCCATGGCATGGCCGATGAAGCTCTTCGTGTTGTTCAGCTTCGTAGCGCCGTTCTCGCCGAAGACCGCGCGGACCGCCTCCACTTCCTGGACGTCGCCCGAGGTGGTGCTCGTGGCGTGGGTGCTGACGATGTCGATCTGCTCGGGGGAAAGGCGGGCGCGCCGCAGCGCCAGCCGCATGCATTCGGCCTGCCGCTCGGGCAGGGGAAGGACGAAATCGTGGGCGTCGCTGTTCATCCCGTAGCCGACGACCTCGCCGTAGATCGTCGCGCCGCGGGCCTTGGCGTCGTCGAAGCGTTCCAGGAGATACACGCACCCCCCTTCGGCGACGACGATGCCGTTGCGGTCGCGGTCGAAGGGCCGCGAGGCACGGGTGGGGTCGTCGTGACGCGCCAGCGCGCCCTGGCTGTGGAAGCTGGCGAAGATGCCGAAGGTGTGGATGCTCTCCGAGACGCCCCCGGCCAGGGCCAGGTCGCATTCGCCCAGCCGCAGCATCTGCACCCCCTGGATGATCCCCGCGTTCCCTGCCGCGCAGGCCGCTCCCAGCGTGTAGTGCGGACCGGTGATCTCCATGTTCAGGGAGACCTCGCCCGCGGGATTGTTGGCCACGGTCCGGGGGTTGTGGTGGTGCGACCAGTACTGCGTGTCGTACTCGTAGCCCTTGAGCAGATAGATCTCGTTCTCGGTCTCCACGTTGCCGTGCTCGGTGACGCCCAGGTAGACGCCCACCCGCGACCGATCGACGTTCTCCCAGTCGACGCCCGAATCGGCCACGGCCTCGCGGGCGCAGAAGACGGCGATGCTGCCGGCTCGGGTGCCGCGGCGGACCTCCTTGCGGCGCTGGTGGCGGAGCTCGTCGAAGCGGCAAACGCCGGCGAGCGTGGGGCCGAAGTAGCGCGTCTCGTAATCGGTGACCCCGCTGCGGCCGGCGAGGAGGTTCTCCCGGTATTCCGCGAGGCTCTCGCCGTTCGGCGCGGTCAGCCCCACGCCGGTGATCACGATGCGTTGATTGTCAGGCCGCTCTGGCGCCATGTCGCTACCCGTTCCGCACGTCCAAACCTAAGAGGTTACCCGTTCGGCGCGCCCTTGACAAGTCGCGGCAAGGGATCCACCCCGTTGGGGGGGAGCGGGTGAAGGCAGGAAGGTCTCCAGCTATTCCAGTGGACCGCTGGGCGTTGAACCCCCGAACCATTCCCTGCTCTACTCGCCGGGGGCGGCCGGCTCGGCGGGATCCGCTGCGACGGGGGGCGGGGCCAGCATGGTGTCCAGGTCTTCCGGAGTCGTCGCCAGCACCCCGCCCGGCTCCCGCTCGCGGCGGAAGAAGTCGCGAATGTCCATGACCGCGGGTCCCAGGAGCACGATGTAGACTGCCGGTGCCAGGCAGAAGACCAGGGGGAAGAGCATCTTGAAGGCGGCCTTGTTCCCGGCCTCCTCGGCCCGCTGGCGGCGGTTGAGCCGCACCTGGTCGGCGAAGGACTGAAAGGCCCCGGCCACGCTGCCCCCCTGCTGCTCGGCCTGCCAGACCATGGTCGCCACGGAGTGGATCTCGGGCACGTCCAGCCGCTCGGCAAACTTCCGAATCGCCGTGCTGAGCGAGCCGGCCTCGGTGTGCCGCCCTACGATCCGCAGCTCGAAGGAGAGATCGGGGTGGCTGGCCCGCGTCTCCTCGCTCACCCGGCCGATGGCGTGCTGCAGGGGCAGGCCCGCCGAGACGCACATGGTGATCATGTCCATGGCGTCGGGCAGGCTCTCCTCGATCCGCCGCACGCGTCCCTTGGACATCGTCTCCAGCACCAACCGCGGGGCGGCGTAGAGCAGGATCACCGCCAGGAGCCCGGTCAACCCCAGGGCGTACATGGCCGGCTCCCCCGGCTCGCTGAGGACCACGATGGCGGCTACGCTCAGCAGTAGCCCGCCGGCGACCAGGGCATTGCGCAGCCCCAGGTACTCGGAGAGCGCGTCGGCACCGTAATGGCCCGCCTGGCGGAGCAGCCGGGTGTACTGCTTGCCGGTATCCGGCCGCACGGGCAGGATGCCCGCCAGCGGCTCCGTCAGGGCCCCGAACAACAGGGGCCGCTTCCTGCGGCCGGCGGTGGGGTCCTCTTCGCGGTTGCTCCCGCGGCGCATGAAGTACCGCAGCACGGCGAAGCAGCCGGACGAGATCAGCAGGAACACCAGCAGGGAGAGCCACACGGGAGCTTCCTCAAAATCAGTATTTCGGCTTCAGGAGCCGGAAGATCCAGACCAGCCCCACGACCTCCAGGGCTACGGCCACGGCGAGCATCGCCTGGCCGAGGGGGTCGCGGAGCATGGGGTCGGCGTAATCGGGTTGGAAGAAGACGAAGTAGACCAGAACGGCCGGCCCGACAATGGCGACCAGCCCGGCCGACATCCGGCCGGCCGCCGTGGTGGCGCGGAGCTGCCGGCGGTAGTTGAGTCGGTCGCGGATCATCTGCGCCAGCCGCTCCAGCACGGTGACCACGTTGCCGCCCGTCTGGCGGTGGACGATGAGTGTCGTGGCCAGAAGCTGCACGTCGTAGAGCCGCAGCCGCCGCGCCAGGCCGCGCATGACGGCCGGCAGCGCCAGGCCCATCTCCATCTGCCGGGCGCACCAGCGGAACTCGCCCGCCATGGGCTCCGGCGAATGTGCCCCCAGGAGGGCGATCGACCGGTCGAGCGTCTGGCCGGCGCGCATGCTGCGGGCAAGGGTCTCCAGCGCGGGGGGCAACTGATCCTGGAGTTGGGCCCGGCGGCGCTCGCGGCGGAAGACGAGGTAGACGAGCGGCAGGGGGGTCGTCAAGGCGCCGGCGAGGACCGCCGGCAGCACCCGCTCGTCGAAGAAGAAGAGCAGCGTCCCGCAAAGGGCGCCGAACAGGAGGATGGCGGCGGCCGTTGCGGTGGGGTTCCATTCGAGCCCGGCGTCGTCGAGCAACTGCGCGAACCAGCCGTCGAAGGCCTCGATGGGCCCCGGATCCTCGACGGCGGGAGGGGGCCGCAGCCGCTGCAAGCGAAAGGGCTTTGCCGCGTCTGGCTGGTTCGACGCGGCGGCAGCCCCTCGCAGATCGCGGACCACCAGCGCTGCGGCCGCCACGGCCGACCCGGTTGCCAGGAACACCAGCAGCGAGACCGCCAAGGGACTCATGGGTTCCTCCGGCGTCCAAACGGGAGGTCGGGGCCGGGCGGGGGGCCGGCCGGCGGCTTGCGGCGGAACCACTCCTCCGACACCTCGATGCCGCTGGTCCGCAGCCGCTCCAGGCACGCCGGGCGGTAGCCGGTGGCATAGAACTCGCCCACGGCGTTCCCCTCGGCATCGACCCCCTGCTGCCGGTAGGCGAAGATGTCCTCGATGCGATAGCCAGCCTGGTCCACGCCCCGAACCTCCGAGATCCGCGTGATCTTGCGGCCCCCGCCCTGGAGCCGCGAGACGTGCACCACCAGCCGGATGCCGGCGGCGATGTACTGCCGCACCACCTGGACCGGCAGCTCCAGGGCGGTCATGGCGACCATCATCTCCAGCCGGGCCAGCGCGTCGCGGGTGTCGTTGGCGTGGATCGTGGTCAGCGAGCCCTCGTGGCCGGTGTTCATGGCCTGGAGCATGTCGAGGGCCTCGGCGCCGCGGACCTCCCCGACGAGAATTCGGTCGGGGCGCATGCGGAGGCTGTTGCGGACCAGGTCGCGCTGGGTCACCGTCCCGGCCCCCTCCACGTTGGCGTCGCGGGTCTCCAGGCAGACGACGTGGCGGTGGTCGAGCTTGAGCTCGGCCGAGTCCTCGATGGTGATGATCCGCTCCCGCGGGGGAATGAAGGCCGAGAGCGCGTTGAGCAGGGTCGTCTTGCCCGCACCCGTCCCGCCGGAGATGAGGAAGCTGACGCGCGACCGCACGGCCGCCGCCAGGAAGTCCAGCATCTCAGCGAGGGCCGTCCCGCCCGCGAGAAGGTCGGCGGCCGTGAGGGGCCGAGCTCCGAAACGGCGGATCGAGAGCTTGGCGCCACCCAACGCCAACGGCGGCACGATGGCGTTCAGCCGGGAGCCGTCCTCCAGCCGGGCGTCGACCATGGGGCTCACCTCGTCCACCCGCCGCCCCACCTTGGCCACCACCCGCTGGATGATCCGCACCAGGTGCTGCTCGTCGGCGAAGACGACGTCGGCCTCCTCGAGCTGCCCGTGCCGTTCCACGTACACCTCCTGCGGCCCGTTGACGAGGATGTCGCTGATGGAAGGGTCTCGCATGAGGCGCTCGAGCGGCCCCAGGCCGAAGACCTCGTCGAGCAGCTCGGCGAGCATCCGCTGGTGCCCCTCCGCAGAGAGCCGGCGGTCCAGGTCGCGGCAGACCTCCTCGGCGAGCCGGCGGATCTCGGCCGCCAGCACGTCGTGGTCCATCTCGCCGACCGTGGCCAGGTCGAGCGACTCGATGAGCTCCTCGTGGATGGCCGTCTTCAGCCGCTGGAACTCGACCTCCGAGAGCTCCGCGGGCGGCCGGTCGGCAGGGGGCGTCGTGGCGGCTGGGCTGGACATGGGGGATTAGGGGACAGAGGTCAGGGGACAGAGGTCAGGGGTCAGGGGTCAGGTGGTTGAGTGAACGGTTCCATCCGCATTTCTGATTCCTGACTCCTCGCTTCCAGGGGTCAGGAGTCAGGCGTCTGTAGGTCGGACATTCCTGTCCGACACCACACATAGCGCTCCTCGTATTCGATCCCGTGGCGTCTCACAATCTTTCGCCATCCGCTGCCGAGCAAGATGGCATGGTCTGCTCAACCGCTGTTGCACGAGTCACGGCCCTTCAGGCCGGACAAGTTTCTCTCGCCACTGTTCCCCAGGCCTTCGGCCTGGGCTATCGGGTGGTGCCCCGTTGGGGCACGTGCAATCTCCGCGTATTCTCGGCTCGCCACGCTCACCGCGCCTGCTCGCACGCCCCCCTCGCGCCTCCGGCGCGTCCAACTGACAACTGACAACTAACAGCTGACACTCCCCTACCACCCCCGATAGCTGTCATGGCGGTAGGGCCTGGGATATCCGCCGGTCCGGGAACGGGGGAACCAGACGTCGAGTCCGGTGTCGGGTACTTCCTGCGGGTCGCGGTCGACGGGTAGGCCATAGGGTGGGTCGAGCGTCATCTTCTGCCGCTGCCCGTCCTCGAAGACCAGCGTGGCCAGCCGGCCGCGGCGGTAGATCTCCGAGACGAACGGCGCCGGGACCTCCTTGAGGCCCAACAGCCCCTGGAGCGTGGTGGGGCCTGCCGCCTCGGCCACGTCGCTGTCGTCCGGGCCGCGGATGACCATGCTTAGGCTCCCGCGACCCTCGACCACCTTCAGCGCGCGGGCTTGGGTATCGTTCACCGCCAGTGTCACCGTCTGCGTCTCCCCGGGAGCCCCGGGATCCGCCTCTTGGCCGATCATCCCCTCGACCGTGGCGCGTCCCACCGCGAGCACCTTGACCTGGCTGAGCAGCGTCACGGTGGCGTCGGGAATTTCCAGCCCTTCTTGAGGGTCGGAACGGAAGAGGACATCGACGATCGTGCCGGGCGTGATGAATGTCCCGTCCACGGCCTCGCGACGAAGGGGGAGGGTCACGGCCCGCTCGCCCGGCTGCAAGCGCTCGGCGACGCCGGGGCCCATCCCCTCGGGATAGAAGAGCTGGGGCTCAAAGGGCCGCCCCTGATCGAGGGGCTCGCGGAGCGTGCGGCCGAGGATCTGAGGCACCCTTTCCATCCATGCCGGCGGGAACTCGGCCTCGCGGACCTGTTCCAGCGTCATCTGCATCGACATCACGTCCCCCTGCGTGACGGTCCGCCCAGCGGGCAGGTCCATCGAGGCCAGCGGGACCGTCATCAGCGGGTCCGGGAGCGGCGCGGGGGGCGGCGGGGTCTCGCGACCTACGAAGCCCCGCACCGCATAGGCCCCCAGGAGCCCCAGCAGGATGGCGAACATCCCCACGATGAGCGTTCCAGGACTCAACCGCCGCATGGCGTTTCTCCTCTTCTGGCTCCTGCCCCCTTTCCTCTAACCTCTAACCTCTGACCTCTGGAAGCGAGGAGTCAGGAGTCAGGAATCAGGAGTCAGTGACGCGCCCGAGGCGGATGGAACCGTTCACTCAACCACCTGACCTCTGACCCCTGACTCCTGACTCCTGACTCCTGACCCCGGACCCCGGACGGCGGCCTGCGGCC
>SLBP01000062.1:0-12147 GCA_007126245.1 Planctomycetales bacterium | reverse complement strand
GACCTGATCGACTACTTCGGCTCGGCCACCGAGACCCAATCGATCATCCTCTACATCGAGTCGATCGGCGAGTCCCGCGAGTTCATGTCGGCGGCGCGGGCCTTTGCCCGCACCAAGCCCATCGTGGCCTACAAGGCGGGGCGCTACGCGGAATCGGCGCAGGCGGCCGCCTCGCACACCGGCGCCATGGCGGGGGTGGACGCCGTTTATGAGGCCGCCTTCAACCGGGCCGGGATCGTGCGGATCTCCGAGGTCGACGACATGTTCGACTGTGCCGAGCTGCTCGCCCGCCAGCAACATCCCCGGGGCGACCGGCTGGCGATCGTCACCAATGCCGGAGGTCCCGGCGTGATGACCACCGATACGCTCATCGCCCGCGACGGCAAGATGGCGGCCATCTCCGAGGAGACGATCGAGAAACTCAACGAGGTGCTGCCGCCCTACTGGTCGCACGGCAATCCCGTAGACGTCCTGGGCGATGCGCCGCCGGAGCGCTACGCCAAGGCGCTCGACATCGTCCTGCACGACAAGGGCGTCGATGCCGTGCTCGTTATTCTGACCCCGCAGGCGATGACCGATCCGACGGGGACCGCCGAGGCCGTGGCCCAGGCGAGCGCCAAGGCGCGCAAGCCGGTCCTGGCGGCCTGGATGGGAGGACGCGCGGTGAGTGAAGGCGTCCAGATCCTCAACAAGGCCGGGATCGCCACGTACACCACCCCGGAGAAGGCCGTCCGCGCCTTCATGCACCTCGTTTCCCACGCCCGCCAACTGGAAATCCTCCACGAAACGCCCCGCGACATCCCCCTGGGCTTCACAATCGACCGCGAAAAGCTCCGAGGCGTCTTCTCCACGATCCTCTCCGAGGGTTCGGAAATCCTCTCCGAAAACGTCTCCAAGTCCTTCCTGGAATCCTACGAGATTCCGGTCACCAAGCCCCACCTGGCCCGTTCCGCCGAGGAGGCCGTCAAGGTGGCGAACATGATCGGCTATCCCGTGGTGGCCAAAATCCATTCGCCGCACATCACCCACAAGACCGACGTGGGCGGCGTGATGCTCGACCTGAGCAACGACGCGACCCTCACCGAGGCCTTCGAGAAGATGGTCGCCCGAGCCAAGGAGCGCCGCCCCGACGCGGAGATCATGGGGGTGACGATCCAGAAGATGATCGCCTACCCGAACAGCTTCGAGCTGATCATCGGCACCAAGAAAGACCCCGTCTTCGGCGCCGTGATCATGGTGGGCATGGGCGGCGTGGCGGCCGAGGTCTTCCGCGACCGCGCCCTGGCGCTGCCGCCGCTGAACGAGTCGCTGGCGCGAAGGATGCTCGAGTCGCTCAAGTCCTGGCCCCTCTTGCAGGGCTACCGGGGCACGCCCGGGGCCAACATCGACCGGCTCATCGAGATCCTTATGCGCTTCTCCTACCTGGTGGCCGACTACCCCCAGATCAAGGAGCTCGACGTCAACCCGCTACTCGTGACTCCCGAAGAGGTGGTCGCGCTCGATGCCCGGGTGATCGTCGACCACAGCCTGGTACTCCACTCCGTACGCCCCTACGCGCACCTGGCGATCCGCCCTTATCCCGACGAGTTCGTCACGACGCGAAGGCTCAAGGACGGCACTCCCGTGGTCCTGCGGCCCATCAAGCCGGAAGACGAACCGATGTGGCACGAGCTGCTGGGGAGCTGCTCGACGCAGTCCATCTGGTTCCGCTTCAGCTACCTTTTCAAGAAGACCACCCACGAGATGGCCTCCCGCTACTGCTTCATCGACTACGACCGCGAGATGGGGATCGTGGCCGAGGTCGAAGAGGAGGGGGAGCGCAAGCTCATCGGCGTGGGCCGGCTGGTGGCCGACGCCGACCACGAGACGGCTGAGTACGCCGTGATCGTCGTCGACCGCTGGCACGGCCACGGCCTGGGGGGCCTCCTGACCGACTACTGCCTCGAGGTGGCAAAACGCTGGGGCGTCAGAAATGTCGTCGCAGAGACGTCCAAGGACAACGTTCGCATGTTGGCCACCTTCCGCAATCGCGGCTTCAAGATGGACGAAGACCGCGACCAGGAAGTGGTCATGGTGAGCCGGCGGGTGGAGCCGGCACTGGCGAGCTCTTGACAGTACCGCTGCCACGCGGTCTGCTCTTGACAGTACCCCTACCTCTCTGCCTCCTCACCCCAGGGAGAAGTCGGCCATGTCCGCACGAGATTGCGTCTCTTCTGAAGGTCGTAGCGGCCGGCCGGGGATTCCCGGCGTTCTTGCCTCCTTCGGCCTGGTCGTCCTGCTGGGGTTGGGATGGGCGGGGGAGGCGGCCTCGGGAGAAGAATGGGTTCCCGTGGGCGCGGCCAAGGTCGACATCACGCCCGAGTACCCGGTGCGGATGTACGGCTATGCCTCCCGCACGACGGAGTCGGAAGGGGTGGCCGGCCGGCTTTGGGCCGGAGCGCTGGCCATCGGCGGCGACGGCGGGGAGGGCCCGGCCGTGCTTCTCTGCGTCGATTGCGGGTCGGTGCCCAGCGAGATCCGCGCGGAGGTGCTTCGCCGCGTGCAGTCGCAGTCTGCGATCCGGCCGGAGCGGTTCGTGCTGGCCAATTCCCACACCCACGCGGGGCCCAACGTCGGCGCAGCGCGGCGCCTGGAGGGCGAGGAGCGGGAGCGGATGGAGCGTTACGCGGGCGAGCTGGCCGACCGCCTCGAGGAAGTCGTTCTCGAGGCCTTGGCGGCGCGGCGGCCCGGCCGATTGGCGTGGACCCAGGGCGCAGTCGGCTTCGCGGCCAATCGCCGCGTCCTCACCGACGGCCGGTGGACCGGCTTCGGCGCCGTCCCGGAGGGGGCCGTGGACCACAGCCTGCCTCTGCTGCGGGTTACCGACGAGGACGACCAGCCGATCGCCTTGGTGGTCAACTACGCCTGCCACTGTACGACGATGCGGAATGACTTCGTGGAGATCCACGGCGACTGGGCGGCCGCGGCGCAAGAGGCGATCGAGGCCGACCATCCGGGTGCGGTGGCCCTGGTGACCGTCGGTTGCGGGGCCGACTCGGATCCCTATCCCCACGGCCGCTCCGATCCGGACTCCGGCGGGGACGCCGTCGCCTTGAGCGAAGAGCACGGCCGGGCGATCGCCGACGAGGTGCAGCGGCTCATGGCCGGTCCCTTCCGGCCCGTAACGCCGGAGCTCGTCGCCCGCGAGGCGCCGCTCGAGATCTCCTTCGAGCCGTCGCTCGAGGAGCTCGAGCGCCTATCCGCCGATTCCCCCGCCGCCGAGCGCCTCCTGCAACAGCTCGAGGACGGGGAGAGCCTACCCTCCCCCCAGACGATCGAGACCACCGTGTGGGCTTTCGGTGAGGAGCTGGCCATGGTCTTTCTTTCCGACGAGATGGTGGTCGACATCGCACTCCGCTTGAAGCGGGAGCTGGACGGCAGCCGCCTGTGGATCAGTGCCTACTGCAACAGCATCTCGCGGTACGTCGTCTCCGCGCGACTCATCGAGGAAGGGGGATACGAGGTGCAGAACTCGCTCAGCTCGAGGATCTCGCTCGGCAACCCGGAGCTCGTGCAGCCGCCCGTCGAGGACCGGATCGTCGAGCACGTGCGGGCGCTGCTACCGGAGAGCTATCGGTCCAACGCCCCCTAGCCGGCGGGCGCGCCTGCCGCCGCCCCGTGAACCTCTGCGGAACGAAAAGAGACGGCCCTTTGCGGTCCTCGATTCTGACGATTCCCCGCTTCCGGGATGCCGCCGCTTCATGGCGGGATGTCATCGACGTCGGGGTGTTCCTCGTCTCGACCTGCACGGCGGACTATGCGCCTTCGAAGGCACGGAGCTTGTAGATCAGGGCGCGGCGGCTGATACCGAGCTTCTTCGCGGCCTGGGTGCGGTTGCCGCCACACTCCTCGAGGGTGGCGAGGATGGTGGCCCGTTCGACCTGGGAGAGGCGGTCGCCGTCGTCATCGGGCCCCGGGGTGTGGCCGGCGAGGGCGGCGATCTTGGGAGGGAGGTGCTCGGGGAGGACCACATCGCCCCGGCAGAGGAGGCAGGCCCGCTGCACGGCATTGCGAAGCTCGCGGACGTTTCCCGGCCAGCGGTAAGCCAGCAGGCAGCGGACTGTCTGGGGGGAGAGGCGGACCGGTCCGCCGGCGAAGTCGGTGGCGAAGCGGCGCGCCAAGGGGAGGACGTCGTCGCGGCGGTCGCGCAGCGGTGGCACGTCGAGCTCGACGACGTTGATGCGGTAGTAAAGGTCGTCGCGGAAACGGCCCGCCGTCACCTCGGCGGCCAGGTCGCGGTTGGTGGCGGCGATCATGCGGGTCTGAACGGGAATCGGCTGGTCGCCGCCGACGGGGGTGATCTCGCCGGAATCCAGTGCCCGCAGCAGCTTCGGCTGCAGGTGCAGCGGCAGCTCGCCGATCTCGTCGAGGAACAGGGTGCCCCCGTGGGCGGCGCGAAAATGGCCTTGCCGCGATTCCGTGGCGCCGGTGAAGGCCCCCTTGGTGTGGCCGAACAGCGCGCTCTCGATAAGCGTCTCGGGGAATCCACCCATGTTGGCGGCTACGAGGGGGCCTCCGTGTACCGGGCTCCACCGGTGGATCAGGCGGGCCACGACTTCCTTGCCCACGCCGCTTTCCCCCGTGATGAGCACGGGAGCGGATGAGGGGGCAACGATGGCCGCCGTCTCCACGACGCGGCATATCGCCGGACTGGCGCAGACGAAATCGGCGGGCAACTCGGAGGGGAGTGCCGGGCCGGTCGCCTCTCGGGGGCCAAGCGTGTCGCGGAGGATGGCCGCCAGCTCGTCGAGGTCGATGGGCTTGGCAAGGTAGTCGTCGGCGCCGCTCTTGACGGCGGCCACGGCCTCGCGGAGGTCGGCATAGGCGGTGATGAGGACCACGGGCAGGTCGGCGGCGAAACGTCGGACCTCCTCGAGCAGCTCGATGCCGGACATGCCTGGCATGCGGACGTCGAAGAGCGCCATCGCCGGCCGTTGGCGGCGGATGGTATCGAGAGCCTCCTCGCCACAGGCGGCTTCGACGACGTGGTAGCCCTGCGTTTCGACGAAGCCCCCCAACAACTCGCGTTGAGAGGCTTCGTCATCGACGATCAAGACCGTGGCCGCTCGCTCAACCATCGATCCCCTCCAGGAAAAAGACCGCTCCGCCTCCCGGACGCGGCCGGTAACCGCAGTGCCAACCGTGGGCGGCTGCAATCCGCGCGACGATGGCCAGCCCGAGGCCCGTGCCGCCGGGGCGCGTGGTGAAGTAGGGGGTGAAGAGGGACTCGACCTGTTCGGCCGCGACACCGGGCCCGCGGTCGGCGACCTCGATTCGCCAAGCGCCATTGCGGCGGTCGAGGGAGACTTCCACGGCGCCCCCCTCTGGGGCGAAGGCAGCGGCGTTGTCTACCAGATTGAAGAGCGCCTGGCGGAGCATCTCCCGGTCGGCACTCACCTCGGCGACGTCTTCCGGAGCGTCCAGATGCAGGCTGAGGGCGTGGGTCTCGAAATCCGGCTCCACCAGTCCGCGGAGCTCTTCGATCAAGGCGCGGGCATCGACCGGATCGCGGCGGGGATGGCAGGGCCGGGCGAAGGCCAGAAACTGGTTGATCCGCGCCGTGACCCGATCGCACTCCTCGACGACCGATTCCGCCTGCCGTTGAAGTGCCGGGGGAATGCCTTCGGCTTTGGCCAGACGCTGCGTCCAGCCGCGGACCAATCCCAGGGGATTGCGGGTCTCGTGGGCCAGTCCGGCGGCCGCCTGACCCAGGTCGCGAAGGTAGCGGGCTTCGGCGCGGAGCGTCCGCTCGCGACCGCGGGCATCGGCCAGGTGCACGGTCGTCTGCCAGGCGGCGGCGAGCAGGATGAGGATCAGCCCCCCCGCCCCGGCAACCGTGGTGCGGGTCACGGCGGCACGGCGGCACGCCGCGTCGACCGCGGCGCGGTCCAGCACCAGCACGGCGAAGAATCGCCCCCCCTCGGCCCCCACGGGCCTCGCTTCCTCCTCTCCCAGCTCCGCCCTCCACCGCATCCCCCATCCGCGGCCGAATCCCGGTCCGAGACCCTGGCCGTGCGGCGGCTCCGGCGTTAGCCGGAAGGCTGCCACGTAGCGAAGGCCGGCGGCTTCCCACTCGGCACCCTCCTCCGGCGGCGCCGATCCTACCATCCCCAGGAGCTCGACTTTTCCAGCCGCGGCGGCCGGCTCGCCCTCGTCAGGCACGACCGCCACGGCGAGAAGCCCTGGCGACCCGGCCAGCTCCTCGACGATCCCCTCGAGCTGGTCTTCGAAAAAGGGCCCAAAGCGGCGGTGGGAACGAATCCCACCCACCAGGGCACGGCTGAGGACTTCGGCCTGCCCGGCGAGCGACTCGCGGGCGGCGGCGCGCTCCTGGCGGTACTCGCGGACCTGCCAGCCAGCAAATGCCAGCCAGGCCGCCAATGCTGCCCCGAAGACGATCAAGCGATGCCGTGGCATAGGAATGAAGTGAGGATTGTTGGCTGGTGACCGGTGAGGGAGAACTCGATTCGGTGGTATGCTCCCCCGGGGATGCGAAGGGGCCGGCCGGAGACTGGGGGTCAGGCGCTCGCCAGGGGCGTAGGGTGCGGATTTTGAGTCGCCGGCCGCCGGTCAACCACCACCACGCCCAAGAGTCCGTTCTGCGAAGCAGGGCAATAGGGTGCGGAGACTTCGGAAAACAGGGGGCCCCACTCTCAGTTTACCACGCAACAGCCGGCCGGACCGCCCCCGGCGCAGGAGGTCGTCCGGATGGATGGGCAATGCCGTCCGTTATCCCCTATT
Organism: Planctomycetales bacterium; assembly: GCA_007126245.1. Classification (GTDB taxonomy): domain Bacteria; phylum Planctomycetota; class Planctomycetia; order Pirellulales; family Thermoguttaceae; genus SKOZ01. Next base: position 5,367 of record SLBP01000062.1, on the reverse strand, counting down.
CAAGAGGCAGGCTCGGCTCGGAAGGCGGGAAGTGCCCGTCCGGCCCGTCCCAGAGCGCTGCCTGCGTTCGTCGAAGTGTTGCCGACAGCAGGTGATTACCTTCGGACGAACCGTTCGAGGAAGCGTTCTTCAGATTCGGAGTCGCCGATGAGGATCAGCTCGGCGCCGGATGCCAAGGGGCGGCGGATATCGGGGTTCACCTCCGTACGGCCGTTGGTGTGGACGGCGAGGATGCTGCAGCCGGTCTCCTGGCGGACGGCGCTGTCGAGGATGGTTCTGCCTGCAAGCGCGGGGGGTACGGGCACTTTGAAGACGTCCAGGCCCTCGGTCATCATGAGGATGTCGCTCCGCTTGAGGAGGTTGAAGATGGCATTGGCGCCCATGGAAGCCGCGGAGATGACGAAGTCGGCCCCTGCGCGGTGCAGCGTGGTGATATTCCGCTCCAGCGCGGCACGGCTGACAATCTGGATATCCGGTCTTAGCCGGCGGCAGTAGATGGTCAGGTAGACGTTCACGTCGTCGTCGCGGGTGGTGATGACCACCGTGGACGAGCGGCGGATGCCCGCGCGGTCGAGCACTTCGAGCTCGGCGGCATCGCCGGGGATCAGGTGCTGCGCGTCATCGGTCCACTCGGGCGCCTTCTCCACGATGCGGTAGTCGACCCCTTCGGCAGCGAGGGCCCTGCCCGTGGCCCAGCCCACCCGGCCGCCGCCGATGATCACCACCGGCACATCCGAGGTGTTGTAGATGCAGAAGAGCTCGTCGTAGGTGGCGAGCTGCTCTTGCGAACCGACGAGGACGAGGACGGTATTCGCCGTGATCCGCGTGTCGGGACCGGCCGACTGGAAACGGCCCCGCTCCCAGACGCCGGCCACGTTGACGTTGACGTACTCGCGGAGCCGGATTTCGCGGAGCGTCTTCCCCACCAGGGGCGTGTTCGCCGCCGACGCCTCGGCGACGAGGAGCTCGTCGAACTGGCCGATGACGTGGCTCTTGGCGTCGCGGCCGATGACCCTCCGCGCCAGCGAGCGGCCCAAGAGCACGCTGAGCTCGAGCACCCGGTGGCAGCCGGCCAGCTCGAGGATGTCGACGGAGGCCGAGTGGGCGGCGGTGCCGATGATCGTTACCTTCTGGGATATCTCGCGGATGGTGAAGGCGATGTTCGTGTTCAGCGTGTCGCTGTGGGTGGCGGCAACCAGCGCCGCATTATCCACCCGCGCCTTCCGGTAGGTGCCCGGATCGTCGAGATCGCCGACCATGACGCGGACTCCCTCGTCGGAGAGGAGGAGGGCCTGGGTGGGGTCAGAGATGAGGACCGCATACGGATAGTGGTACTGCTGGAATTTGCGGATCAGGGCGGTCTCGATGGGGCCGTAGGCGGTGAGCAAGGCATGGCCACGGGTGCCGGGGGGGAGCTCCCGCGGGGCCCGCGCCGCCGCCCGGGCCTCCAGCCACGGGGCATAGAAGAACTGGATGAACGTGAACGGCAGCAAGATCAAGAGGAAAAGGATCCCCGAGATGAGCACTACGACGGAAAAAACGCGGCCGACGTCGGAGACGAAGGTGATGTCGCCGAATCCCAGGGTGGACATCACCACCAGGACCCAATAGACCCCGGTGAGCCAACTGTGCTCTTGACCTTCCCATACCATCAGGATGTGGAAGGCCACGCTGTAGGCTGCCACCAGGCCCACGAAGACAGTCAGGAAGCGCAGCAGGATCTGCAGGTTCCGCCGCTGGGCGCCGTGGCGCAGATAGACCGTCATCAAGGTGGTGATCGTCTTCATGGCACCAAGAGCCCGCAACGGTATGCGGCGAGGCTGCCCCGAACCGGTCTTCAGCGGGAAGTCAGGCCGCGACGGCTGCCGGCGGCGTCGTGGCGGTCGAAGAAGCGCTCCCGCGTGCGTCCGACGAAGCCGCTCCGGGCGTCGAAGACGCTGCGGCTCCCGTCGACGCCGGGGACGGAGCGGCCGACGAGCCCGCCCCGGTTGTCGAAGAAGAACTCGCGGCCCGAGGCGGTGGTCGCCGAGCGGCCCAGCCGGGCGCCGTGGGCGTTGTAGAAATTCTGCCCCCGGGAGAGATTCGGCCGCACGTGCCCCTGGGCGCGGAGCCGCGCCGCCTCGTAGCCGGGGGCAGCGTAGAGCGACCACCCGTCGTGGCGGAAGACCTCGCGGCTGGTCAAGCCGCGAACCGGACTGGTCGAAGGAGTGGTCGAATCGGGATCGGCCGCAGGAGCGGCGGCCGTAGCTGCGGGCAGGATGAGGGCCACGACAGCCGATAGGCGGATCAACGTTGACATGGAACGCTCCTTATCGATAGACCTGCCGCTGGAGAGGGGGGAGGCAATCCCTTATCCTTAACCATTATACGCTCCGACATGCACCCATTGTAGGTTGGCCTGAGGCCGTCCTGACTGCTCGCGATAGGGTCCGCGAGCGAATCATTAGCGCGTCGAGGAATTGATACGCGCAGCCCCCCCGCTTCCCGGGCACCGTCTGAGCCGGAGACACGCGATAGTCGGGCCGCCCGTAACGTCGACCCCCGCCCCGTCTCGTTAATCCAGGGCACTTAGAGGCTTTGGTGAAACGGCGCATCGTCGGGGGTCGGTCAAGGAACAAGTCATCGCATTGGGACCATCGTTCCGCACCTGCGTGCACCGCCTGTCTTTACGAGCCGAGGTGCCCTGCGACCGGCAACATCACTGCCCCCACCCCTCCCCCGTTCCTTAGCCGTGCTGCATTCACCTTGACCCACTCTGGCAGAGTGGATATCGTTCGCCCGGCAATTCGCGCGGTTCGCGGAGCGCGCCGGGGCGGCATCCGGTGGAACCCAAATTCCTTCCGCGCCGCGGGCGACGAACTGGTTCGCGGTACGGGGCGGCGATGCAGGGAGTGCAGAGAGCATGAAATCCACGCTGCTTGGTCTCGGTCTCGGAGGGCTGTTGCTGGCGGGATGCTCCTCCTGGAACGTCCTGGCGGCGCGTTCGCAGAGTCCGGAGGTCGAGGTGCCGCCGATCGCCAGTGCGCAACTGGTCGGCGATCTTGCCGTGGAGTTCGGCATGTACCCGATCCGCGTCGAGGCGGTCGGCCTGGTCACCGGGCTGGCGGGCACGGGGAGCGATCCGCCCCCTTCGCCCCAGCGCGCCCTCCTCATCGAGGAGATGCAGCGGATCGGTGTGCCCACGCCCAACGCGGTGCTCGCCTCCGACACCACGTCGCTCGTCGTGGTGCAGGGATTTCTCCGTCCCGGAATCCAGAAGGGCGACCGTTTCGACCTCGAAGTCCGCATTCCCGCGCGGAGCGAGACGACGAGCCTCCGCGGCGGCTGGCTGATGGAGTCGCGGCTGAAGACCATGGCCCTCCTCGACAACCAGATCCGCAGCGGTGAACTCCTCGGCTTCGGACAGGGGCCGGTGCTCGTTGACCCCTCGGCGGGGGCGGGGCAGGAAAGCGTCTGGGCCGCCCGCGGCCGCGTCCTCGGCGGCGGCGTGGCCCTCCGCTCCCGACCGGTGGGCCTGGTCCTCAAGCCGGGCTTCCAGCACGAGTTCAACGCCGCGCGGATCGCCAACGCCATCAACCGCCGCTTCCACACCTACCGGAACGGGATCCAGATGGGCGTGGCCACGGCCAAGACCGATAAGTACGTGGAACTGAGCGTCCACCCCCGCTACCGCGACAACGTCGAGCGCTACCTCCAGGTCGTCCGCGCCGTCGTCGTCCGCGAGAGTGAAGTGGAGCGCCTGGAGCGGATCGCGCTGTTGGAGAAGCAGCTCATGGAGCCGATCACCGCGGCCCATGCCGCCCGCCAGCTCGAGGCCCTGGGCAACGAGGGCGTGGAGACGCTGCGGGCGGGAATCGAAAGCAACAACGCCGAAGTCCGCTTCTTCGCCTCCGAGGCCCTCGCCTACCTCGACCGCCGCGAGGCCGCCGAACCGCTCCGCCTGAGTGCCCAGAACGAGCCGGCGTTCCGCGTCTTCGCGCTCGCCGCCCTGGGAACCATGAACGACGTGACTGCCTACGATGCCCTGCGCGAACTGCTCGAGGTCCCCAGCGCGGAGACCCGCTACGGCGCCTTCCGCGCCCTCCGCGCCATGAATCCCCGCGACAACTTCATTCGGGGGGAGAGTTTCGGCCCCGGCTTCCACTACCACGTGCTCGACGTCCCCGGGCCCCCCATGGTCCACATTACTCGCAACCGCCGTCCCGAGTTGGTCGTCTTCGGCCGCGGCATCCACCTGACGCCGCCCTTCGCCCTGGAGGCGGGCAACAGCATCCTCGTCGTCGCCGACGGCGCCGAGGTCCGCGTCAGCCGCTATGCGGTAGGTGAGGCCGACCAGCGGCGTCTGGTCAGCACGGATTTGGACGACATCGTCCGCGCGGTCGTCGATCTGGGAGGCACATATCCGGACGTCGTCCAGGCCCTCCAGCAGGCGAAGGCCAGCGGCGCCCTGGCGGTGCGCTTCGAAGTCGAGGCCGTTCCCGGCTCGGGGCGCAGTTACGACCGCCTCGCCGAAGAGCCCGCCCCGGTCGAAGAGCCGTCGCGCTGGCGGTGGAACCCCCTCGGCCGTGTTCTCTCCCGGATCGGCGGCGGGGGCGAGGAGGCGTCGCCGCCGGACGCCGAGAGGCGCGAAGCGGCGATTGCGGAGGAGGTCTTCCGCGACGAAGAGGGCACCGTGGCGCCGGCCTCCTACGAGGACCACGAATAGACCCCGCTCCGCCGCCCCATGCTCAAGGCCCTGGAAATCGTCGGCTTCAAGAGTTTTGCCGACAAGACGCGCTTCGAGTTCCCGCCCGGGATCACCGTGGTCGTCGGCCCCAACGGATCGGGCAAGTCGAACATCGTCGACGCCGTGAAGTGGGTTCTCGGCGAGCAGAGCGTGAAGAGCCTGCGGGGCACGGAGATGGCCGACGTCATCTTCAACGGCTCCGGCGCGCGGCGGCCGGTGAACGCTGCCGAGATCACCCTGACGTTCGACAACTCCGGGCGCATGCTTCCCGTGGACACCGCCGAGGTCCACATCACCCGCCGCGTCTACCGCGGCGGTGAAGGGGAGTATCTGATCAACCGCCAGCCCTCGCGGCTCCGCGACATCCGCGACCTCCTCAGCGGCACCGGTCTGGGGGGGCAGGCCTACAGCGTCATCGAGCAGGGGAAGGTGGACACCATGCTCCAGTCTTCCCCCCGCGACCGCCGCGTAATCTTCGAGGAGGCGGCGGGCATCAGCCGCTTCAAGGCACGCAAGGTCGAGGCTCTCCGCCGCCTGGAGCGGGTGGAGCAGAACCTCCTGCGGCTTTCCGACATCGTCGAAGAGGTCGAGGCCCGCCTGCGCACGGTCCGTGCGCAGGCGGGCAAGGCCCGCCGCTTCCG
>SLBP01000036.1:0-12217 GCA_007126245.1 Planctomycetales bacterium | reverse complement strand
CGCGAGCTCATGGTCGAAGGCCGGCACGGCGAGACGCACGGCGACCTGGACAGCCTCACCGAGCAGCAGATGGACGACCTCATCGAGTTCGTCCTCTCGCTGTAGAGCCGCCGCAATCCGGCGGATCCTCCATGGCAAACGCAACCGGCGCGATCCGGGGTTCTGCTCCCCGGATCGCGCCGTGTTGTTTTTCGGAGTGGTTTCCTGCCCGCGCCGCCTCGCTCCTACGTGCCCGCCGGGGGAAACATCGTCTTTGGGGCCCGACGGCGGCGCTATTGAGGACGGTGCCAGAGCGACTCCCAGTAGCGGCGGTCGAGGTCGTAGGGATCGAGGGGACCTTCGCGGGGATAATCGGGGGCGAGGACGCCGTAGCGGACCATCTCGCGGAGATACTCCTCGCGGGGACGGAAGCTGGGCATGTCGAAGCGGCCGATCCGTTCCAGGTGCTCCTTCCCCGCGGCGACCATCGCCAGGAGGACCTCGTAGTCCGGATCGTCGCGGTCGGCGAAGACCGCCGCCGGCTCACCGGCGGCGTTGCGGCAGAGGGCCCACCCTCCCGCCTCTTCGGCCAGCGGCGCCAGGAGCATGAGCGACTTCTCGGGACGGCTGAGGTTGAAGGCGATGTGCCGGCGGCCGCCGGTTGCCAGGGTGTGGGGAAGGTTCCGCCCCTCCTGGTGACAGTCGTTGCAGCGGCGCTGGACGACCGAAACGGCAGCTTGCGTGGTGGGCCATTCGTGGTCCGTGTCGACCAGCTCGTTCTCGAAGTGATCGCCGATCGAGCCGCTGCGGAAGGCGGCGTACGTCCCCGCGTAGTTGGCGCCGCCCTCGATCCAGAGGCGGAGCATCTTGAAGTCGTGTTCGCTCGCCGTGACGCCGTGGTGGGAGCCATCGAGCATGGTGAGGATGCGGCTTGCCGAGGAGCCGATGCTCCGGGGCGGGTAGTTGCTCTCGGGAAGGTTGCGGCCGTCGGAGAAGAGCCCTCGCACGGTCATCGTCCAGTAGGAGTGAGAGAACATCGGTCCCCGATCGCCGCTGAGAATGACGCCCCCCTCGTAGGGGCCACCGCGGTCGGTTGCCTGGTAGCCGTGGCAATCGACGCAGAGGCGGTCGAGGATGGGCTGGATGTCGCGGGGGAAGTCGAAGACCTCCGGGGCGTCGTCGATGGGATCGATGTGGCTGGGCGGACGGCGGAGGGCCAGGAGATCGCCGGGGGGGATGGTGGTACCGGTCCGCTGCTCGTGGCAGCCGACGCAGCCGCTGACCTCGCCCGGCTGCACGGTGAGGAAGCTCTGCATCCGCTTCACGGCCATGTCATCCTCGTCCAGGGCCACGAAGAACAGCCCGCGGAGCGCCGGCAGCTCCATGTATGCCGAACCGTCCTCTTCCACCGGGACTTTTCCCATGATCCTTGCCAGGGAGAAGGAGCCACCCATCGTGATCGGATACATGCCGCCGGTGTAATGCAGCGGCACGGGAAGGGCCTCGAGCACCAGCAGCGACTTGATCTCGCCCGGCTCGATCCCCTCCATATTGCGCCCATGGTAGATATCGGCGAGAACCAATTCCCCCGTCTCGCGCGAGAGATCGACCCGCGGGGCGATGACGTTCTCCCGCTCGCGGCGGATCAGTGGGCGGGGCTCGTGGGCCCACATGCCACCCTCGTGTTCGGCTTGGGAAAGGTGGTGAAGCGTCTCCACGCGGCCCGTACCGTCGATGAGCACCAGTTCGGGACCTCGCGCGGCAAGGAAGGCCTCTTCGCTGAAGGCCCATACGTCGCGGAAGTGCGGCTCACCGACGATTTGGCGTGCGGAGCCCATTTCGTCGGGCCCGCCGCGGGGATCGACCACCACCACCGCTCCGGCGTGCTCTTCGCGGCCGTGGCCCGGGGAAAAGATCGCCGCCACCTTGCGGCTATCGGGGATCGGCTTGGCGTCGATCATCACCGTCCCCGGGTGCTGGTTGCCGAAGTAGACCATCTGCCCCGTGCCGTCGGGATTCATCGTCCAGAGGTGGTGGTAGTGGACCTGGGAGCGGTCGATATACTCCCACCGCTGGTAAAGGATGCGGCCGTCGGGGAGGACCCAAGGGGTGTTGTCGTGCTCCTTATTGGCCGAGAGGGGGCGGATGTTCGAGCCGTCGCCGTCGCAGCGGTAGACGATCGCCACCTGGGTGAGCCAGCAGTTGACCCAGCGGTGGCAGCGGCTGGAGACGAAGGCGAGCCCGCCGTCGGGGAGGTAGGTGGGCTCGATGTCGTCGTAGGGGCCGTCCGTGAGCTGGCGGAGGTTGCTCCCGTCGATATCGATCTCGTAGAGGTGGAAATGGTCCGTGCCGCAGGGACGGTAGGAGAAGAGGATCTTCTCGGCGTCGTAGTGGACCACGGGATCGCGAACCGAGCCCTCCGGGGCATCGAGAAGCACGGTCACCTCGCCGGTGTCGAGGTTGAGCCGGCGCAGACTCCCGCCGTCGTAGTAGGGACGGCGGTCGACGCAGTCGGCGAAGTAGCCGAAGTTGGCGTACCAGTGGCCGTCGGAGCCGACCATGCGGACGGCGAAGACGATCTCTTCCACGTCTCGCATGGAGTTGGCTCGGAAGTGATCGCGAAGCGAGCCCTCTTCCCCGGCGGCCTCCCCTAAAAAGGCCGCCAACCCCCCGAGCAGCACCATCAAGGACCACCAGCACACCGCGCACACTTTCGCGTTCATGTCGTCAACCTCGCAGGGGAAGAAGCGAAATCTCCTTCGCGTACAGGGGTCGTTCGGCCGCAAAAGTCACGGCCATGACGCCTGCCAGGAAAGGCCGGTCCCACCGATTGTCGCAAGCCCTATGCCCGGAGTAAACCCCGCACCGCTCCGTGCTGCTCCAAGAACTGGACCCCGTGATCTCCCGAGTTGAAGGTTGTTCCGGGGGGCAGGTTTCGTCGGCGGGACTCGCCGGTGTCCGCACCACTCCCGTGCGGGTTTGCATACGTAAGCCGGTAGATCGCGGCTGCGAAGGCGGTTCGCAATGCGACGAAGCCCTGCCGCCCTGCCAATCGCACGAGGGCGATTACCCTCGTGGCGGAGGCAAGGCAGGGCGGCAGGCAAGAGCACCACCGAGAGGGAGGAGGGGCCGCCGGCGCGCAACTATGGCGTCTTCAGGGGGCGTCTTCAGGGCCTCCCGCCGTCCCCGCAAGAATGCGACCAGACCGTCCACGTCGTCCGTGCCCACGCGGATGGTCTGGCGGTCCGCACGAAACACCGCGCCGGAGAGCCCCAGACGGCATACGTCCAACCGCGCCTGGGCCAGGCGTGGGCGCCCAACCCGTCGAGCGGCGAAATGCGACCTGCCTCCACTTTTGTTGTCGGCGCCACACCCCTGGAACGTGGTCCGCAGAAGCAGGCAAGCGCCCGGGGAACCAGATATGCCCTTCCGGCTTTGGGCGCCTCGGTGCCTGCCACCATCAGCGCCCCCCGACAATCAGCCCCCGCCACATCCGGGGCAGCCGCCACCGGCCGAGTAGTTCGGGTTCTCAATCGTGAAGCCGCGACCGGAGGGACCGTCAGCGAAGTCGATCGCCGTTCCGGAGAGGTGGAGGGCATACTTCTTTCGAGTTACCACTCCCACGCCGTGGTTCTCGTAGCGGGCGTCTGTCTCGGGGTCGTATTCCGAATCGAATCTCAGGTCATACTGGAGCCCCGAGCAGCCGCCACCAGCCACGCCCATACGCAGAAGCGTCCCCTCTTCGAGCTTCTGCGACTCCATGATCCGCTTCACTTCCGTAGCCGCCGTCTCGGTCAGAGTCACTGACATTTTTTCTTGATCCCAGTCGTTGGTGTTACTGGTAGCTATTCCCGAATGCCATCGCGCGCCGCCCCACAGCCGCGATCGCGCGCGGGCGGCGTCCTGATTTGTTATCCTATTCTGCTGCCGCTTCGCGGCCAAGTCCCGCGGTGATCCATTATGCCGAGCTCGCCATACGCCGCAGACGTGCCGCCGCCTCGACGATGAGACAGAGAGTATAGTCTAGCTCTTCCGAGGTATTGAACCGCCCCAGCCCAAAGCGAACGCTGCTGCGGACCGTGTCGTCTGCCATCCCCAGCGCCCGCAGCACGTGGCTCGGGCCCGGCTGCGCGGACGTGCAGGCACTTCCGCTGCTCAGCGCCAGATCGGGGACGTTCATCAGCAGCGACTCGCCATCGACGTCGCCGAACGCGAGGTTGAGGTTTCCCGGGAGGCGCCAGTCCTCTCGTTCCAGCACCGGTCCGTTGAGCGTTACCCCATCGAGCGCCGAAGTGATACCTGCGAAGAGGCGGTTGCGCAGCCCGCGCAAACGCTTCGCCTCTGCGGGCAGTTCCTCGAGGCACAGCTCGACGGCGCGGGCGAAACCGACGATCGCTGCGGCGTTGAGCGTTCCGCTCCGCAGCCCCCGCTCGTGCCCCCCGCCGTCGATGAGCGGCGCCAACCGCGCTCGCCGGTTACGGTGCCGCACGTAGAGGGCCCCGATCCCTTTGGGGCCGTATACCTTGTGTGCCGAGAAGCTGGCCAGGTCCACGCCCAGGGCCCGGAAGTCGACGGCGGTCTTGCCCACCGCCTGCGTGGCGTCGCTGTGCAGCGGTAGGTCGCGCTCGTGGCAAATCCGGGCAATCTCCCCCACGGGGGCGATGGCGCCGACCTCGTTATTGGCCAGCATCACGGAGACGAGGATCGTGTCTTCGCGAAGGGCGTCGGCGACTGCTTGGGGGTCGACGAGGCCCGCGCGAGGATGGCCCTTGGGCGCTACCGGCAGGAGCGTCACCTCGAAACCCGCGGCGGCCAGCCTCTCGAGCGGCTCGAGCACGGAAGGGTGCTCGGTGACGACGCTCACCAGATGTCTTCCCCTGCGGGAGGGGTGTCCGGCGATTCCTTTGATCGCCAGGTTGTTGCTCTCGGTGGCGCCGCTGGTGAAAACGCTCTCCTTGGCCGCACCCCCCACCGCGGCGGCAATCTTGGCCCGGGCCGTCTCGACGGCGTCGCGGGCGGCGCGACCCACCGCATGGGTAACGCTTGCCGGGTTGCCATAAGAATCGGTGAAGAACGGTAGCATCGCCTCCACGACCCGCGGATCGACGCGGGTGGTGGCATGGTTGTCCAGGTAGATCGGCGTACGGGGCATCGACAGGACAGAGGTTCGTGGGCGTCGACTGTTCCGGGTGCGTCGTACGTGGGAGGACCGTGGCTGCCCACCAGGCAGTCAGCCGGCCGGCGTGCCGGCGGTGAGGGCGGCGAAGGCGCTTCCCATACAGTAACATTATTGGCCCGCACCCGGCAGCCGCCCACCCGTTCACGGGGGACTGTCCCAATTTTCGCGGCCGTCGAAGGGATTCCTCCTGGATAACGCTATTCGGCCGCGAAAATGGGACTGTCGCCTTCGGCCGGCCGAGATAGGTCGAGGGGGCCGCACCCGGCATTCCCGCCCGCCTGCGGAGGTGTTCCGGGGCTCGGCAAAAACGAATGGTGGCCGCCAGGATTTCAAGCGGCTGCCCAAAGGGGTAGACTTGACTGCTCGCCGCCCCTCGCCTGGCGTTGCTGGGGGGCGCTGCCATCTCGCCTCCAGCTCCGTCCATGAGCGACGCGCAACAGCGACTCTTCGAAACCGACCCCGATCCCTGGGACCTCGACGCGCGCGAGCAATGGATCGCCTCGGTCGTCTTCCCCGAGGGGCCGGTCGGGCCCTTCGACTATCTCGTGCCGGAAAACCTCCTCGACCAGGCGCAGGCTGGCCGCCGGGTTCGCGCCCCATTGGGCAAAGCGAACCGGCTGACGACCGGCTACTGCGTCGCCCTGGCCAGCCGGATCGCCGACCGCCCGCTGAAGCCACTGGCCGAGGTCGTCGATGCGCGGCGCCTGCTCTCGGCGACCATGCTGCGGCTGACGGCTTGGATCGCCGAGCACTACCTGTGCCCGTGGGGACTCGTCCTCCATGCCGTCGTGCCCGCCGGAGTACGTCTCCAGGCAGGAACGCGGCTGGTGACGCTGGTGCGTCCCGTCGAGGATCTCCCCGAGCGGCTCGAGGGACGGACGCTCGCGCCAAAGCAGAAGGCCGTGATCGAGGCCCTGTTGGCCGCGGGCAGGCCGCTTCCAGCGGCCGAGTTGGCGGCGCGTGCCGGATGCGGGCTGGGGCCCGTCAACACGCTGCGGCGGCGGGGACTGCTCCGAGCCGAGACGCGGCGAGCCGATACGGCGTCGCTCAAAGAGGCTCCCCAGCCCCCCCGCCAGGAGCACCTCGTTCTCAACCCCGATCAGCAAAGGGCCCTCGAGGCGATCCTCGCCGCCGTCCGGGCGGGCAAACCGGAGACGATCCTCGTCCACGGGGTCACGGGAAGCGGCAAGACCGAGGTCTACATCCAGGCCATCGCCGACGTCGTCCGCCGCGGCCGGCAGGGCATCGTGCTCGTGCCCGAGATCAGCCTCACACCGCAGACCGTGGAGCGCTTCCGGGCCCGCTTCGACCGCGTGGCCGTCCTCCACAGCCACTTGAGCGACGTGGAACGCCACCAGCACTGGCAGCGGATCGCAGATGGCGGCGTGCAGGTCGTGGTGGGGGCCCGCAGCGCCATCTTCTCACCCACGCCGAACGCGGGTCTGATCGTCCTCGACGAAGAGCACGAGGCGTCGTTCAAGCAGGACTCCGCCCCCCGATACCACGCTCGCGAGGTCGCGCTGGCCCGCAGCCGTGAGGATCGCATCCCCCTGGTGCTCGGGTCGGCCACACCGGCCCTGGAAAGCTGGCACCGGGCGTGTTGCGGTGCGTACCGGCTGGTCGAGATGCCCCGGCGGGTCTTCGACCGCCCCCTGCCGGCTGTGGGGACCCTCGACCTCAGGCAGGACGCCGTGGTCCGGCACTCGCGGGGGGCGGTCAGCCGTCAGCTCCACGTGGCCATCGAGGGGGCGCTCCGGGATGGAGGCCAGGTCATCCTGCTGCTCAACCGGCGGGGCTTTTCGACGCACATCCAATGCCCCGCCTGCGGCCACGCCGTCAAGTGCCCGGAATGCGAGATCGCCTTGACCCACCACCGCACCGAGGAGATCGTCCTCTGCCATTATTGCGACTACCGCCTCCCGGCACCGGCCGCGTGCCCGGCGTGCGGCTTCGCGGGCATCCGTTACAGCGGGGTGGGGACACAGCGTCTCGAAGCCGAGATCCGCGCGCGGTTCCCCGGGGTTGCCTGCCTGCGGATGGATACCGACTCGATGCGCAGCCGCGGCGCCCACGAGAAGGCGTTGGCCGCCTTCCGTTCCGGCACAGCCCGCATCCTGCTCGGGACCCAGATGATCGCCAAAGGGCTCGATTTCCCCGGCGTCACGCTCGTGGGGGTCATCAATGCCGACATGGCCCTGCACCTCCCCGACTTCCGCGCCGCCGAGCGGACCTTCCAGCTCGTGACCCAGGTCGCCGGGAGGACCGGCCGGGGCGAAAAGGGCGGCCGCGTCCTCGTGCAGACCTTCAATCCCGACCATGCGGCGATCCTCGCCGCGGTCCACCACGATTACGCCGCCTTTGCCGCCAGCGAACTGCCCCTGCGGCAAATCCTTTCCTATCCACCCTTTGGAGTTATGATTCGCCTGGTCGTGCGCGGCCCGAAAGAGCAGTTCGTGACCCTCTTCGCCCAGACGCTGGGCCAGCGGCTCGGTGAATCGCTCGAACGGCATGCTCCCGGCGCCCGCCTTCTCGGTCCCGCACCGGCCCCCTTCGCCAAGCTCCGCGGCCACTTCCGCATCCAGATCCAGCTTCAAGGCCCCGATGGCGACGCCCTCCGCGCCGCCGTCCGCGAAGCCACCGCCGGGCTCGAACCGCCCGAGGAGGTTCAGTGGATCGTCGACGTCGATCCCCTGGACATGCTCTGACCATCTGCCGGTGGATTCAATCCGCCACCCCCTCACAGGACCTGTCCGACGCGGTGCAGGATCTGGTGGTTTTTCGACCACCGATTCCAAATATCCTCTTCGGGCGAACGAATTACGGGTGCCCGAAGCGGAGTGACCACCCAAAGCGGTGGGGGAACCATGGCCTATCCGCAGGCGCGGTGTCCCCGGCGGGTGAATCACTGCTTCTTCCCGGGCTTGTGCGTACTTCCGCGGTGTTTTTTCACGAGGAGGAACAAAAGGTGATGAAAAGGTCTCTTCTGGTCGTGCTGGCGGCCCTAGCGGTCCTCTGCGGAACCTTGGTACCGCATACCGCGTGGGCGGCCCAGCCGATGCAGCCGGTGGCCGTGGCCTCGCTGGCCGGCTACGATCGGCTCTACGCCAACATCGACAAGGTCGGCCGCCTGGCCGACAATCCCTTTTTGGCCCAAGGCCTCGAAGCGATGCTCAAGCTCGTCACCCGCGGCCGCGGTCTGGACGGCGTAGACAGGGCGCGCCCCTGGGGAGTCGTAATCCTCTCCGACGGCGAGCAGACGGCTGGCCTGGCTTTCATACCCCTTACCGATCTCGATGCGCTTTACGAGGTCGCCGAACCGATTCTGGGACCGGCTGAAGTGGTCGAGGCGGGGGTGTGGCGGATGACCGGCGCTCCGGAGCCCCTTTTTGTCGCGGAGAAGGGGGATTGGCTCTTTCTCAGTGACCGTGCCGAGCGGTTGGCCCACGCCCCGGCGGAACCGGGAGCCCTGGTCGGCGATCTGGCGGAGCGCTTCGACCTGGCGGTGCAGGTCCTCGTCGGCCAGATCCCCGCTGCCGAGCGCCAGCGTGCCCTGGAGCGGCTCCGCCGCGACGCCGAGCGGGAGCTCCGCCGCCGCGATGACGAGTCGGAGCTGGAGCATGCCCTGCGGCGCCGCGTGGTCCGCGGCCTGGTCGATGCCGCCGAGCACGCAGCGCACGAACTCGATCGCATCGTCGCCGGCTGGGTCCTCGATACGGAGACGGGCCGCACCCACATGGACGTGGAGGTCACGGCCCTCGAGGGGACCGCCACCGCACGGGAACTGGGCCGCTTGGCAGGCCTGACGACGCGGCGGGCCGGATTCGGGCTCGAAGACGCCGCCGTGACCGGATCCGTGGTGGGGCGCCTCACCGACCCCGACATCCGCACGCTGACACTGCTCGTCGATGCCGCCATGGAAAGGGCTCACGAGGAGATCGCCCGCCAGCCCCGTTCGGAAGAAGAGAAGCAGGTGGCCGGCGAACTGCTCGACCAGCTCGCGGGGATCGTCCGCAGCACCATCGAGATGGCCCGCATCGACACGGCCGTGACGCTCCTCCTCGACCCCGACGCCACCACGCTCCTGGCGGCCAAGACCGTGGCCGACGGACACGCCGTCGAGTCGCTTGCCGGCCGGATCGCCGAGATTGTGGTGCGCGAACACCCCGTGGTTGAGGACTGGATTACCGAGGAGGCCGGCGCCATCGGATCGATCCGCTTCCACACGATTGCCATTCCGATTCCCTACGAGATCGAGAATCGCCGCGAGGTGGTGCGGATGTTCGGCGAGCAGCTGGTGCTGGTGCTGGGCGTCGACGAAAAAGACGTCTACCTGGGTGCGGGCCGCGACGCCCTGGCCCGCCTGATCGAGGCCGTGGCCGCCTCCGAGGCGGAGTCGGAAACGGCAGCGGTTCCCGTGGAGATCTCCTTGGCTCTGAGGCCCCTCTTCGGTTTCCTGGCCGAGATGGGCGAAGAGGAGGACCGCCCTCAGGCGGCCCGCCTCGCCGCTGCCCTCGAGGTTGCCGGCGACCAGGACCACGTCCACCTCGTGGTCAGCTCGATCGACCACGGGCTCCGCGTGCGGGTCGAGGTGGAGGAGGGGCTTGTCCGGGCGCTCGGCAGAGCGGTTGGCCGCGGGCTGTAGCTGCTGGGGCCGGACGGGCGAAGCGGCCGGGAACGCGGCACGGGCAGGTGATCTGCCCGTGCCGCCCGCGTTATGCCGGCCGAGTGCAGCAGGCGGCAACGGCACCGGGCTGGCTGGCGAATGGCCCCCCCGAGCGAACCTGGGGAAAAAGGATTGTCCAGGGCCGGTCCCTGGGCGTCGCCCTGGCGGTAAGGTAGACTTCGGGTATCGATTGTGGCCTCCGGGCCACAGCCTGCCGGGGGATCGGACACAGGAGCGGCAGCTGCCTCCCTCGGGAGCTGCCCCGGTGTCCTCAGGCAGCATCGGAAGACAACGTGCCACGAAATTGGTTCTGGGAGAGAATGATGCGACGATTCCTGATCACGGCGCTGGCCGTGGCGCTGCTCGCCGGCGGGTGGCGCGGCACACCGGCCGAAGCGCAGCCGCAAACCGCGGCGGTGGTGACGCTCGCCCCTTACGAGACGCTGGCGGACGCCTTGGGGACGATCGGCGGGCTGGTGAACCAGCCCGAACTGCCGCAGACCCTCGAGCTGGCGATTACCGGGGCAACGGCCGGGCACGGCCTGGCGGGCATCGACCGGCAACGCCCCCTCGGCGCCCTGGTCCTGGCCGAGGCCGACGACTTCCACGTGGTGGTCTATCTGCCCGTCGACGACATGGCGGCCTTGACGGAGATGCTCGAGGCGGCCAGCGGTGGAGCTCTGGAGGCCACGGCCGACGGCGAGTACGAGCTGGAGGCGGACGGTACGACGCTCTTCATCCGCGAGGAGAACGGCTGGGCTGCCATCAGCGACCACCGCGAGGCCCTGGACGCCGCCCCCCTCGATCCCGCGGCGGAGTTCGGCCAACTCCCCGTACGGTACCTCGTCGCCGCCCGCGGCCTCGTGGCCAACATCCCCGAGGAAATCCGCGCCCAGGCCCTGGGCATGCTCCAGATGGGCATGGCGGCCGGGATGCAGCCGGCTCCCGGTGAGACACCGGAGCAGTTCGAGTTGCGGCGGCAGATGACCGAACAGAACGTGGCGCAGTGGGAGACGCTGATCGACGAGACGGAGGCGGTGATGGTCGGGCTGGCCTTCGACGACGCCGTGAACAGCGTGAAGCTCGACATGGAGCTCTTCGCCCGCCCGGGCACCTCGTTGGCCGAGCAGTACGCGGCGATGGAGGGGCTGACTACCCGTTTTGCCGCCTTCGAGAACGAAGAGGCCCTCGTCGCGATGCTCGCCACCCAGGTGATGACCGAGAACGACCAGGAAGCCGCCAAGGCCTGGATCGCCGCCCTCGAAGGGCAGATCGTCGAGGAGCTCGGCCAGGAGCTCACTGAAGAGCAGACAGAGCGCGCCGAGCAGATCCTGGCCACCATTGTGGAGGTCATCGATGCCTCCATCGAGTCGGGGCAAAGCGACGTGGGCGGCTCGCTCCTCTTCGAGAACGGGCGGTTGGTCCTGGTCGCCGGCGGGTTCGTGGCCGACGGCGCGAAGCTCGAGGGCGCCGTCAAGGACCTCGTCGACCTGGCCGTCGAAGACATGCCCGAACTCGACGCCCTGGTCGAACTCGACGCCGAGACCCACGAAGGCGTCAGCCTGCATCGCTTCCAGATCCCCCTCGACAGCCCCGATCTGGCCGAGCTGGGGGAACTGCTGGGCGATCCCGTAACGGTCGTCGTGGGCTTTGGCGCCGAGGCCGCCTATCTGGCCGTCGGCGAGGGCGCCCAAGCCCGGCTGGAAACGGCCATCTCCGCCGTACAGCCCGCGGCGGCGGACGTTCCCGTGCGGATGACGATCTCCACCGGCGGTCTTCTCCAGGTGTTCGTGCAGACGGCGGAAGAGCCCTTCATGAAAATGATGCTGCAAGGCATCCAGCAGTCGCTGGCCGAGCACCCGGGCCGCGACCGCATCATGATGACGCAGGAGGCCATCCCCGACGGCGTGCGGACCACGGTGACGGTCGAGCAAGGGGTGGTCCAATTGATCGCCGGGCTCGTCGAGGTGTTCGGCGCCATGTTCGGGGGCTTCGGCGACCCGGCCGGTCCCCCGCCGGGCGGCTTCGGCCCCGGCTTCTGAGGCGGCCCCGCGGACACCACGGGACGCCGGCAGCATTCATGGGGGACTATCCCAATTTTCGCGGCCGCAGTGGTCCGTTTGGAGTTTAGGCATCTCCAGATCGGCGCAACCACTGCCACGCCGCGAACCCTGGCCAACCCTGTCGCTTCACCAGCAGAAGCACCGCGCAATCGGGAAAAATCGGGGAAGAGGAGAAGGAGGGGGCGCGCCTTTCCCTTCCTATTTGCTCCTCGGTGTCCTCCGTTCCCTCCTGTTCAAACAAGAACCACCTCCCATCGAGGGCTCTTTTCTGAACAGGAGGGCGCCGAGGGGGAGAGAGAGGGAGCCGGGGAATTCGAGCAGCTCCCTCCACAT
>SLBP01000001.1:0-12220 GCA_007126245.1 Planctomycetales bacterium | reverse complement strand
GTCAGGCACATCCGTGTGCCTGACCTACTGCTTATGGCCATCGGGTGGCACGTCCCTTATGGCGATGCGGAGCATCGGCAATAAGGGCGTGGCTGTGCTCGAGCAACTCCGGAATTCGCACTGGCGGACGAGTTGCCTGTGGAAGCGGGCGAACTTCCGTCAGGCACATCCGTGTGCCTGACCTACTTCTACTTCTCTCACCACGACGGCGTCGATCTCGGGGTCCATTTCGTCGCCGCAACGTTGACGCGGGGCGGCGGGCTCGGTACGGTCGGACGAAGGGGGAGGGACGAGAGGTCCATCGAGTCGTGGCGGCCGCGGGAGGATTCCGGCGAGGGGGCCGCGGCTCGCCAGTCTGGTTCCGTCAACCAATCCGTATTCTCCGGAGAACGATGTGATGAACGGCAAGATGACTCGGCGGAGTGCCTTGCGGCAGGCGGCCGCCGCCGGCCTGGCGGGGCTTGCGGTCCCTTACGCGATTCCTTCGGGCATCCTGGCCCGCGCCGGCGGTTCCGGGGCGAACGACCGCATCGTGCTCGGGGGCATCGGCGTGCGCCGCATGGGCGGCGCCCTGATACGGCGGGGATTCGCCCGCTTCGAGAACGTGCGCATCGCGGCCGTCGCCGACGTGGATTTCCGGCTCGCCGAAGCCATCGCCGAGCCGCTCGAGCGGGACGAGGTCCTCGTGGGCGATCGTTTCCTGCCCTCCTCGGCGCCTGCCGACTTGCGGGACGTCGAGCCCTACCAGGACTACCGCCGCCTTCTCGACCGCGACGATATCGACGCGGTGGTCGTGGCCACGCCCGAGCACTGGCACGGCCTGCAGTGCATCCAAGCGGCCCAGGCCGGCAAGGACATCTACTGCGAGAAGCCGATCTCGCTCACCGTCGGCGAGGGGCGCCGGATGGTCGAGGCCGTCCGTAAGTACGGCTGCGTCTTCCAGACGGGGACGCAGCGGCGGTCGCACGCCGAGTGGCGCGCCGCCTGTATGCTCGTCCGCAACGGCCGCCTCGGCAAGCTGCAGCGGGCCACCGCCGGCAATTACGCCTCTCCCTGGGAGCCGCCGGGCTTGGCGGCCCAGGAGATCCCCGAGGAGCTGGACTGGGACATGTGGTGCGGACCCGTGCAACCGTATCCCTACCACGATTCGATCATCACGGGCGAGGGCGGGCCCACCTGGCGGTCCTACCGGGCCTTCGCCGGGGGCGACTTCACCAACTCGGGGTCCCACTGGCTCGACCTCGTGCAATGGGGGTTGGGAGCGGACGAGGGCGGTCCGATCGAGGTGTGGACGGAGGGTGAGCCCTTCGACTCCCGCACCGCCCAGGCGCCGCACGTCTACATGCGGTATCCGGGCGACGTGATCCTCGAATGCACCGAAGGGGCGGTCCCCTGCTTCATCGGCGAGCGGGGGACGGTGACGGTGCGCGAGGGCCGCCTGGTCGCCGATCCGCCCGAGCTGGCCGAGGCATCGATCGAGGACGAGGAGATTCAGCTCTACGAGAGCACGAACCACTACGAGAACTGGCTGGAGTGCATCCGGCAGCGGCGCCCGGCGGCCGCCGACGAGGAGATCGGCCACCGCTCGGCGAGCGTGTGCCACCTGGCCAACATCGCCCGCTGGGTGAGCGAACGGACGCGGGAAACGGGACAGCGGCTCCACTGGGATCCCCAGGCGGAGAGGTTCACCAACTGCGAGTGGGGGAACCACTTCCTCGACCGCCCCCGCCGCAAGCCCTATCAGCTGCCGGAGTCGATCTAGCCCATCTCATGCAGGTCGTGCCCCCTCCCGGCGCCCCACGGCGCTTGCCCGGCGTTCTATAGGGGGAGCGGTAGAGAGAGACTGCTTCCAGATACTCTCTTTCGGCTCAGGGGGCCGAGATGCACACGTTTAATCGATGCCGCCGCGGCGGCCGCCCAGAGTGCCATCATCCGCCTGTCGCAGAAGTCGCTCGACGAGGGGAGTGCCGTCCAGAAGATTCCCGATTTCGCCGAGGGCCGCTGGGAGCAGGCCGGAGGAGCCCGCGGCCCTCTCGTCGCGCGGGGGAGGGGAGGCGGCGGCGCCTCCCCCGCTGCGGCGCGCCGTCGCCCCGTCAGCGTTCGAAGGCGGCGTCGAAGGCGCGGCCGGCGGGCGAGAACTCCAGGCGGCGGACGAACTCGCAGGCCTCCTTCGCGCCGTGCTCGCGGTCCATGCCGCTGTCCTCCCACTCGACCGAAAGGGGGCCCTGCAGGTCGCTGATCACCAGGTAGAGGTCGATCCGCCCGCCGGTGATTTCGGCGGCGCGGGCGTAATCTTCGAGGTAGAAGTCGGTGAAGCGGCGGGAGAGGAAGTGGGCCCAAGCCGGCCGCTCCACCATATCGAGGAACATCCCCTCCCAGCCGCGGATCAGCGCCGGCCGCTGCCAGACGTCGGCGAAGCCGTACAAGAGCGCATGTTCCGCGTAGCGGGCGGACTGTACCGGAAGCTGCGCGCGGTCCAGGCAGTCGGTCGTGGGCCAGGGGAAGGCCTCCAGGTCGGCGAAGGAGGTGGCGCCGGCCAAGGCCCCGGCGACGTCTTCCCGCATCGGGCCCCAAGGCGTCGGCCGGTAGACGTACCGCTCGATCTGCTCCCAAGTCGGCTCAGTACTGGCCGGAGGTCAACCCCGTCGGCCGGACCGGTCCGGCCTATGCGCGGATTAGGGGACGGGGTAATATATAGTGTTTCCGATTCGGCGCTGGTGGTAGTTCTGTTGAACCGCCCGACTGTATTGGAATCTGCGCCGCGGCAATGAACAATATCCCGAAAAGGTCCGACCATGGCGAAACCCCATCGCGTACCCAAAAAGGCAAACCACGGCCGCCGGCCGGCGAACAGCAAGGCCCGCAAGGCGAAGCGGCAACGGGTCCGCACCTGACGCCGCCCGGTGCCCTGCCGCCGTTCCGCACCAAGGTGCCATCCCGTTGTTGCGTTGCTCCGCCGCCGCGGGCACAGTAGAATCCTGAGGAAACGGCGGATGCTTTGCGCGTTGCTGTCAAGGAGTTCGGCGTGGCCAAGAGACCGCTGATCCTCGAATTCTCGGAGTTCGACCCCAACGACGTGGTGGCCGATGTCCACGAAATCCGCCGCTACAACATGCAGCGGTTCGAGATGGAGCAGCTCACGGCCATCTGCTACGAGAACCCCGAGCGGAAGATATGCGCCGGCTACCACGACCTGAAGCCGGACCATTTCTGGACCCGCGGGCACATGCCGGGGATACCACTCTTCCCGGGGGTATTGATGTGCGAAGCGGCGGCGCAACTGGCGAGCTACTTCGCCCGCAAGGCCCGGCTCATCGACGCCGAGATGATCGGCTTTGGCGGCCTCGAGGAGGTCCGCTTCCGCGGCATCGTCCGTCCCGGCGATCGCTTCCTCGTCGTTGCCGAGCTGCTCAAGTGCCGCCGCACGATGCTCACCTGCCAGTTCCAGTGTTTCGTCGAGCAGAACCTCGTTTGCGAAGGGATTCTCAAGGGGGTCGCGCTGCCGGTCGCGGAGTTGACCGGCCGGGTCGGCTCCCCCTCCAGGCACGGCGGCGGCGACGGCGGCGGGGAATGAACCGGCCGGGTGTTCCTGGTGCTTGGGCCGGCGTCCCAACTCCCACGGCCGGATACCTGCCGCAGGGCTTCGCCGCATGTTCATCCCATTCCACGACGACAATCCCACGCAGCGGACGCCGCTATTGACCATCGGTCTGATCGCGGCCAACGTGGCGGTCTTCCTTTCTCTGCGGGCACTCCCTCCCGACCGACAGACCGAGATGGTCTTCACCCGGGGGTTCGTCCCCGCCCGGGTCGCCCAGCTCTTCACGGGCGAGCCCTTGGAGATTCGCCTGAGCCGCCCCCAGCAGCCGCCCCGCAGATTCGCCCGCGGGCCCGTGGTCGAGCAGATCGTCATCCGCTTGCCCGCCGATCGGCAACAGATTCTGCTCTCCCTTCTGACCACCATGTTTATGCATGGGGGTTGGATGCACCTCGTCGGCAACATGTGGTTCCTCTGGCTCTTCGGGAACAACGTGGAAGACCGGCTCGGGCATGGAGGTTTCCTGGTGTTGTACCTGCTCGGCGGGCTCTTCGCCTCGGGCTGCCATTGGCTCACCGGCCCGATGAGCGAGGTGCCGGTGATCGGTGCCTCGGGGGCGGTGGCGGCGATCCTCGGGGCTTACGCCATCACCTGGCCCTGGGCCCGCGTTCATGTCCTGGTGTTTCTGGTTATTTTCATCACCGTGATCCACTTGCCGGCCCTGGCGGTCCTGGGCCTGTGGTTCCTGATGCAGTTGCTCGAGGCCGTGCGGGCAATCGACGTCGAGGTGGGAGGCGGCGTGGCCTGGTGGGCCCATGTGGGGGGGTTCGTTGCGGGGGTGGTTCTCATGCCGGTCTTCAGTGCCTTTCTGGCCCCCCAAGAACACCGCCAAAGCGATCCGTGGGACGAAGACATCTGGCCGCTCTAGTTACGCACTTTTCGCCGGGAGCCCATGGGACGACGCGCGCTGCGGAAGACTGACCCCTCGCTCGACCTCTCGGGGCACCTGCGGCCCCTGGAGTCGCTGCCGCCGGTATGCACCGCCCAGTCCCTTTTCGCCCGCGAGGCCCCCTTGGAAGTGGAGGTCGGCTCGGGCAAGGGCCTCTTCCTCCGCACGGCCGCCGCCGCCTGCCCGGAGCGGTGCTTCCTGGGCATCGAGATCGCCGCCAAATATGCCCGCTTCGCCGCCGCGGGCTTGGCGCGGCAGGGGGCGGCCAATGCCCTGGTCGTCCAGGGCGATGCCCTGCGGCTCTTCGCCGAGCGTCTCGCCGACGACTCCCTGGCCGCCGTCCACGTCTACTTCCCCGACCCCTGGTGGAAGAAGCGGCACCACAAACGGCGGCTGATGCGGCCCGAATTCGTCCGCGACATGCAGCGCGTCCTCGCTCCCGGGGGAGACCTCCACCTCTGGACCGACGTCGAGGACTACTTCCGTCTCTCCCTGGAGACACTCGCCCAAGCCACGCACCTGGCAGGTCCCTTTCCCGTTGCGGAGGGCCCGGCCGAGCACGACCTCGACTACCGCACCCACTTCGAGCGCCGCACCCGCTTGCAGCACCAGCAGGTCTACCGCACCCGCTTCCGGAAGCCGCCTGTGGCCTGACGGACAGGAATACCGGGGCTGCCGCCCCCGGCGCGTTTCCGCTTGGGCTGCTTACCCTCTCCTCGGACGTGCGATCCCTGGCCTCCCCCTCTCGCTTCAGTCCCTTGCGGTCAGCTCCACTGCACCGGCGACCTCGCCCACGGAGGGACTGAACGCGCGGACGCGGACCGTCGCCGCGCTGGGAGCGTGGACCATCCAGACGACTTCCTCGCGATCGCCGCTGCCGAGGAGGCGGCGAATCCGCACCCGCGGATGGCCGCGGACGAGCTCGGCGCCCTCGGGGAGCTCGATCTCTGCCTGCAGGGGAAGCGGCTCGCGCGCGATCTCCCCCATCCGGCTTGCCGTGGGGAGGAAGCCCGCATTGCTCACCGTGGCCGTGATCCGCCAGACGCCGTGGCCGAGGTCCTCCGCCTCGAGCTCGGCCAGCTCCAGCCGCGGCAGCCTCTCGACGAGCTCTGTGAGGAAGGCATGGTGCTTCTCGGCGAGCGCATCGAGCTCGGCAGCGGGGGGATTCCAGCGGTAATAGGGGCGGAAGCCGCCCACCTCGACCTTCTGGTCGGGGAAGTCGGGGTGCTCGACCGGCTGCCAGTCGATGAAGCCGTCGATCCCCTCGCGGGCGAACCACCGCAGGGCATTGAGTTCTTCCGCGCCGCGGTCATCCCCGCTGCCCGAGGCCGTCTTCGGCGGCTGCCCCTCGTCCCCCTGTTCCTTTTCGCCTTCTTCGCCGGCAGCCACCTGGGGAATCCACCAGCCGCGGGCAGCCAGCGACCAGCGGCCGAAGTGGAAATAGGCCCACTCGCTCACCGATCCCTCACCCGCAGGCGACTCGGGCGGGTCTTCGGCCTCGATCGATTCGCGATACCGCTCGGCGAGCCGCTCGAAGTAGGGGGCGTCGTCCGAATGGACGGCCGTCTTGATGCGCGCCGCGTCCGACTGGGGGCTTGGCCTCCAGAGGTGCATCAGGTTATCTTCGGGCGTGAATGTGAATAGGGCGGCGAGGTTCGTCCGGTCGAAGGCGAAGTCGGCCACGGCGCGTGTCTCGACCTCGCTCACCTGGTGTGGCCCGGCGCCGCAGGCGAAAAAGGGATAGTTGAAGGTGAAGTTGCGGTTGAAGGCCACCCCGCCGGGCGGGTCTTCGCTCTGCTCGCCGTCCCCGTCGAGGTCACGACCCTCGGGAAAGAGGAGGTAACGCCCGCGCTCGCCGCGCGTGCGATCGGCGCGGATCATCACCCGGTCGTCGGCGGGGTGGGGGATGTATTCCCCCGCCGGGTCTTCGACCCGCATCTGCGCGATCCAGCCGTTGCCGGTGAGGTCTTCCGGACCGTCCTCGTCGATCTCCCCGTCGCCGTCAAGGTCCATGGGGCGCAGGTTCTTCGTCCGCTCCCTGAAGGGTCGCCGGGAGAAGGCAGCGCAGGCGTCGGGGCTGGGGCGGGGGATGAAATGGACGGTCACCCGCTCGAGTATCTCGGCCGCGGCACCACCGGCCTCGGCATCGTCGACGAGCCGCCTGGCCATCCGCACAGCCAGTTCGCTGCCCACGCGCATGGGCGGATGGACGCTCCCGAGGACGAGCAGGGCGGGTTTGGCGTCGGCGTTCCCTTGTCCCACGGTGACCAGCTTCACCTCCCGACCGCCGAGCGTCGTCCCCAGCGACTCGACGCGGGCGAACGGCGAGGCCGCCAATTCGCCAAGCTGCTGGGCGAACGCCTCCTCGTCGGCATAGCCGGGGATCGCCGGCTCCGCCTCCTCGGCCAACAGGGCTTCCCCGGCAATCAGTACCGGGAGCATCCACAGGGCCGACTGACAAAAATGTCCAATGACGCGTCTTCTCGAACCCATCGCGGTGCGTACTCCAGGGGCAGGGGGCGTGAGGACGGCGTCGTTGCGGCCGTGCCAAAGCGTATTCCACCACGACTCCATCATAGACCACAAGCGAGGGCGAGGAGAGGGGGCGAGGCGCATGAACGGCTTCGGAGCCCATACCGCAAGGGTGCCGCCGATGCGGCGCGGCAGCGGTGCTCGTCCCCTTTTCGTTCGGCCGAGTCCTCGCTTATCGCTTCCCGGGAGCCTCGTAAAGCCGTGCCTTGCAGAGGGTGTACTTGGAATCCTGGAGGGAGAGCCCCCCAGAGTACCCCTGCCCCCTCTGCCGTCGCGTTGACCATGTACATGGAGCCAAAAAAATGAAGGGGATTCGGCTTCGTTGCCCCCACAATTCCGCTCCGCGAACCGACCAGGCCGCGCCGGGCGCGGCCGCAACCCGCGAAAGGTGATACGATGACCCTCCTTACCGACCGCCGCCGTTTCCTGCATACGGCCGCCGGCGGCAGCGCTCTGTTGGGCCTTGGAAGTCAGATGGCCTTCCTCCGCGGTGTGCCCGCCGTTGCCGACGAGCAGGCGAGCCTCGACCCCTCCACCGTGCGGCTTGATCCCCATGTCGAGCCGCTGGTTCGCCTCCTCGAAGAGACACCCCGCGAGCGGCTCCTCGAAGCGGTGGCCGCCCGCATCCACGAGGGCCTCAACTACCGCGATCTCCTGGCCGCCTTGCTTCTGGCAGGCGTGCGGAACGTGCAGCCGCGGCCCTCGGTGGGCTTCAAATTCCACGCCGTCCTGGTCGTCAATTCGGCGCACATCGCCAGCCTCGCCTCCCCGGCCTCCGAGCGCTGGCTGCCGATCTTCTGGTCGCTCGACTACTTCAAGTCGGCCCAGGCCCAGGACGAGCGTGAAGGGGATTGGACGATGGCCGCGGTTGACGAATCGGCCGTCCCCCCGGCGCACAAGGCCGCCGCGGCCTTCCGCGACGCCATGGACCGCTGGGACGAGGCCGCCGCCGACGCCGCCGTGGCGGCGCTGGCCCGCTCGGCCGGCTCCCACGAGGTCTTCGAGATCTTCTACCGCTACGGCGCCCGCGACTTCCGCTCCATCGGCCACAAGGCGATCTTCGTGGCCAACGCCGAGCGAACCCTGGCGACGATCGGCTGGCATCACGCCGAGCCGGTGCTTCGCTCGCTGGCCTATGCGCTCCTCATGCACGAGGGGCGCAACCCGGCCGAGCACGACCTGGCCCCCGATCGCCCCTGGCGGGAGAACCTCGAGCGCGCCGCGCGGATCCGCAACGATTGGCAGCATGCCACGGCGGACCGCGAGGCCGACGCTGCCGCCACCGCCGAACTCCTCGACACGCTCCGCACGGGCACGGTCGACGAGGCCTGCGACCTGGCAGTCGAGGTCCTCAACCGCGGCGTAAACCCGCAGACCGTCTGGGATGCCGCCTTCGCCGGCGCCGGCGAGGTCATCCTCCGCCAGCCGGGCATCGTCGCCCTGCACGCGATGACCTCGGCGAACGCCCTCTTCTACGCCTACCAGACCTCGGGCAACGACATGACGCGGAGGCTCATGCTCCTGCAGGGCGTGGCCTTCGTGCCGCTGTTCCTCGATGCCGCCCGGGCGCGGGGGCGCGTGGCCGACCGGCAGATCGAGGCCGTCGCCGAAGCGGTGGATCCGCAGGACACGGCACCGGAGCTGGACGACGTCTTCGCCGAGGTCAACCGCGACCGGCACCGCGCCGCCGCCATGGCCCTCCACTACGTGAAGGCCGGCGGCCGGGCCGAGGAGGTCATCGACGCCGCCCGCCGCCTCGTCTTCCTCAAGGGCCGCAACTCGCACGACTACAAGTTCAGCTCCGCGGTCCTCGAGGACTACTACAACATCACCCCGGCCTGGCGCGATCCCTACCTGGCCGCGGGATTCATGTACTTCCGCGGTTCGGAGGAGAGCGACAACGCCCTGGTCGAGCGGACGCGCGCCGCGCTCTCCACGTAGCGCATCACCGCGGCGCCTGCTCGATGATTTCCAGGTTCCGGAAGGAGACGTCCATCTCCGGATCGTGGGCCTGGAGCATGATCGTCCCCGGCTCGAGGCGGAGACCGCGGCGGGGGTTGGGGTCGGGATCGCGGGTGTCGGTCCAGGAGGAGACCTGGTAGCCGTCGACCCAGACGGCCATGTGCGGGCCGTCGGCGAGGATGGTCTTGTGGAACCACTCGAAGTCGTCGGCGACGACGTAGCGGGCGTCCTGGCGGCGGAAGATGCCGCCGGTGCCGGCGTCGGTGGGCCGCGTGCGGTCGCCCTCTTCGAAGCCGTTGTGGATCTGGCTCTCGTAGCCGTCCATCGTCGAGCCGGGGATGCAGCGGAAGAAGACCCCCGAGTTGGCCTCTTCCGAATTGCAGATCACTTCGAGCTGCATGACGAAGTCGCCGTAGGCCCCCTCCGTCTCGAGCTGGCCGCGGCCGCCCTGGGCGCGGAGCCAGCCCTCCTCGGAGACGAAGAAGTCGCCCTCCATTTCCGGATAGGTCGTCCAGCCGCTCAGGTCTTCGCCGTTGAAGATGCTCGCCAGACCCAAGGGCCGCAGCTTGATGTTGCGGTACTCGATGGGGTCGCCTTCGAAGACGAGGGCCACGTGCCCCCGGCCGGGCATCGCCCCGGCGTGCTCGGCCACCGGCTGGCCGTCGAGGGCTACGGTAATCCGCTCGCCCTCGGCGGCGAGGGAGAGCGTGTGCCAGGTTTCGGCGAGCGTCTCCGTCTCTGCGGCCACGTGGCCGACGATGCTGCCGGTCGGCCAGTCGGCTGCCGGCGGCGCGATGCCCACGCGGACGCTTCCCTCATCCGTTCCCTCTTCGTCGGCCCGCACCAGCACGGCGCCCCGGGCACCTTCGGGGGCGCGGAAATCGACGGCCAGTTCGAAGTCGGCGAAGCGGGCCCGCGTGACGAGCAGCCCCGGCGCCGCGCCGCCGGCAGCCAGGATGCCTTCGGAAGCCCGCCACTGGGCTTCCCCGGCCACCTCCCAGCCGAAGAAGGTGGATTCGTCAAAGAGGAGCACCCACCCCTCGGCGAGCTCCTCGTCGGGAAGCGTAGAAACCTCGACCGCGGGCGCGTCGGGGACCGTTTCTTGGGGCTGCGCCTCCTCGGGCGCCTCGTCTTCCACAACCACCTCCTCGTCGACGGGCGCCTCCGGCGGCCGTTCGCAGCCCGCCGTCAAAACCAGCAGGGCGATCGCGGCCGTCCACCACGCCCGGTTCACAAGATCCCTCATCGTCTTCTCCTCACCTTGAATTCTGCCGTCGGTACCTTGCATTCTGCCGTCGGTCGTTTCTTGGCCATCCCGTCCACCCCTCCAGCTTACCCGCCCGCGCTCGAGCTGGCCACGGGCACCTCCCCGCCAGGGGCTCGGCGGTTCGTGCGTCTCCGCCCCCCTTCTTCTTCAGGAAGGGCCTCCTTCTGCCGTTCTCAGGAGGGTTCACGGCGTAGCGTGCCACGCCAGCGGACGAACAGGCGGCCATTTCCGTCTCTCGCTGGACAAGGAGGCGACGAACATGGACGTCGAGTGGATCCGCTTTCCGGAGGCTGCGTTCGCCCAGGCGTGGGTGAAGCCGCACGGCGAGGGGCGGGTCCTCTACACCGGCTTCGGCCACCGGGCCGAGCTGTACCGGGACCCCACGATGCTGGTGCAGTTCAAGGACATCTTGCCTTCGCGAGCTGTAGCGGCCGGTGAAGCGTCTCTCCCTCCGGCCCCTCTTGCGCGGTCGCGAGGACGGTTGCCCGCGGGTACATTCCGAGGTACAACCGGAACTGGCCGGGTCCGGGTGGAGGGACACCGCTCAGCACAAGAGTCCCGAACGCCCGCCGGGTGGCCGATGCCGGAGTCGAGCCCCCCCGGCCCTGCCACTGGGCTTCTTGCTCCGGGAGAGGTGCCAAAGCGACGCCCTTTCGCCGTAGGAGAGCGTGACTCTCTGCGCAAGATGCCTGCTCCAACTCGCTGACAGCGAGCGGTAAGGATTCGAAGTCATCCCGAAATGGGAGCGGCTTTTCCGTGGGCAATTGGGAATCCAGAGACCCGAGCCGAGGAGAAATGAGATGAACGGTCGAATCAGTCGCCGGGAGCTCGTCAAGGGCGCCGCGTGGGGAGCCGCCGGGTGGTGGGTTCTCCGCGACAGCCGCTCGGCCTGGTCCTACCAGGCCAACGAGAAGCTGAACCTCGCCGTGGTGGGCGTGGGCCGTCGCGGCTCGAGTCTCGCCAGGATGATTCTCCGGCTGGAGGAGAACCTCGTGGCGCTGAGCGACGTCGATCAGCGACGCGCCGAGGCATGGCAGAAGGAGGGGCCCGAGGTGCCCTGTTATCAGGATTTCCGCCGCATGCTCGATACGCACGACGCGGAACTCGACGGCGTGCTGGCCGCGTTGGAGCCCGCACATAACCACGGCGCCGTCGCTGCCGCGGCGATGCGTCGGGGCAAACACGTCTACATCGAAAAGCCCATCGGCCACAACATCGCCGAGCTGCGGGCCTTGCGGCAGATCGCCGCCGAGGAGAAAGTGGCATCGCAGATGGGCAATCAGGGGATGGCCACCAACTCGTTCCGCCGCACGGTCGAGCTGGTCCGGGACGGCGCACTCGGTGAGGTCCGCGAGGCCTATCTGTGGGCTGTCTGGGGAGCGGCCGGTTCGGGCCAACCGGCGAGTCCGCCGACCGGCGAGCACCCGGTTCCGGACTATCTCGACTGGGACCTGTGGCTGGGCGCGCGTCCGGCGCGGCCCTTCCATCCCGCGTGGATGTCCGGCTCATGGCGCGAGTTCGGCACGGCGGCCCTGGGCGGTTGGGGTTCGCACGCGGCGCCCATGATCTTCATGGGACTTCGTCTCGGTGCGCTCTGGGGCACCGACGGCGATCTTCCGGGCACAATCCGAGTCACGGCCACTCCATCGCACCGATGCGAGCTCCGGTACCCTCGCCATGAGACGACGCAGTTCGACATTCCCGCCCGGGGCGACCTGCCGCCGCTCCGCCTGCATTGGTACCTTGCCCCCAGAGAGGAACTCGAGCGGCGCGGCATCTGGCAGCGTCTGGAAGAGATCGCCGGTCGGCCGCCCGTCATGGAAGACAGTTGGGCCCCCGAGTGCGGGTCCATGCTGGCCGGCAGCAAGGGGGTCGTGCATACCAACTCGCACAATTCGATCTGCCACATGCTGCCTGAGGGCGAATTCCCCGAGGGGGCCGAGCCGCCCCAGCGGTTCCCGCAAGTGCGGGG
>SLBP01000091.1:0-12290 GCA_007126245.1 Planctomycetales bacterium | reverse complement strand
GCATCGACCTCCCTCGGCAAATGGGACCGAACGGGCCCGGCGCCGGTCTCACGCCGGAGCGCTGCCGTCCGATCGCGGTGCATACGGCCGCTGCCGGGCGGCCCGTGCGCCCGGCGTGCCCGCCCAGTCTAGCCGCTTCCCGCTCCCAGCGGAAGCGTGCCCCCCGGCGCCGGCACAACCGGCAGCGCCGCTCCCCGCCAAGGGGGTTGGCCGGTGTCTTTGCGCCGGCCGTTTGCTCACCCTCCCGACTTGACGTAAGCTTCTCAAGGCGGCTTGTGCGACACGGGACGCGCTCCTCTCGGAGCCGTCCTCTCATCCGCGAGCATCGCACAGGCCTGCCGCGCAGCGCGGCGAACCGCGAGCCGGTGTCCCGGCCGCGGCGGCGCATACTCCTTTGCCACAGCAACACCGACCGGCAACCGAGACGGGGATAGGCGTGTCTTCCGAATCGCTGACTGCGCTCGCCGGCGACCGCGACGTCCTGGAATGCCTGGACGAGCACCGCACGGCGCGCGAAGACCTCGAGCGGTTCCTCGACGGCCTGCTCGGCGACCTGGCCCACGCCTTCGAGCGCTTCGAGGAGCGCCACGCGCAGTGGCAGGAGGAACGCCGCGAGGCCGAAGAGGATCTCCGCCGCCGGTCCGCGCAGCTCGATTCCCATCGCCGCGAACTGGCGGAGTGGCGCGAGCAGCTAAGCGAGGACCTCGGCCGTCTGGCCGCCACGCCCGCGACCACCCCCCCTTCGGTCGAAGGCGGCCATGTGGAACATCTTCTTGCCGCTCTTGCCGAGCAGAAGGATGCCTTCGAGGCCCAGCGCCGGGCAGTCGAAGACCTCAGCGAACATGCCGGCCGTCGCATCGAAGCGGCCGCCGCCGACCTCTGCGGCGCCGGCAGCGACGTGAAGACCGCCTGCGGCAGCCTCCTCGACCGCAGCGAGCACCTGGAGCGGCAGTTGGAGCAACTCCTTCAGTCGCAAACCCAGGACGAAGCGGTCCCCGCTGCCTCCCCCGGCGAATTCCTGGGAGTGATCGGCGACGTGCAGACCGCCGTCCAGCAGCAGCGCGAGGCCGTGGCCGCGCTCGCCGAATCGACTTCCACGCAATGGTCCCAATTGGCCCCCGCGCTTGCCGAGTTGACCGGCGCCCACGGCGCCTTGGCCGAGATCCGCGTGGAGATCTGCGACCGCCTGGAACGCATCGAGCGCGGCAGTTCCGAGGGGGCTTCCCCCGGTGCCGCCGTCGAGGAGTGGTGGTCGCGTCTCCGCCAGGCCGAAGAGGAGCGATCCCACTGGGAGGGAGAGCGGCAGAGCCTCGAGACGGAGTTGGAAACCCTTCGCCAGCGCGCCGCCGATCTGGCCGAGTCCCTCGAGTCGCAGAAGCGCCTCCTGGCCCAGCAGCAGAGCGAGTGGTCGGAGGAACTCCGCCGCCAGCGGCGCTTGCTGGAGGGGGTCGCCGAAAGGATCGCCCAGCAGCCGGAGGTGGAATTCCCCGCTCACGGCTCCACTGCACCAGCCGCCGTCACGGCCGACCCGGCCCAGGAAGCGGGAGCGGGCAGTGGCGACGCCGTTCTCGATTCCGTGATGGTCCAGTTCGAGATGCTCCAAAAGGACCTTGCCCGCCGACGCAAGAGACCATCGGGAGCAGCGCGGGCCCCCCAAGATCAGCCCCCCAATGCGTAGGCCGTACCGAGTACACGAGAAACGAAGCGGGCGCCCCCCAGCCCGGCATTCCCGCCCGGTTGGGCTGGTGCGCGAATCCGCCCCCGGCGCGTTGGGGCCGGAGATCGGGGCGCAGGCTCCGGCTTCCGTTCGACCGAACCACTGAGACAAGAAAGGGCAATACCGGACCCCAAAGGCCATGCCATGGTCGCAGCGAGAATCCCCCCTGTACTTTCCGCTACGGCGGCTCTCAGCACGTTCAACCTCCTCACCGGATTGTTCGTCTCGAGCCTGTGGCTCTCCGGTGCGGGAGCCGTAGGAGGAGCGTATCTCCTTCTACGCATCGCCGCCATGCGGCGCAGAAAGGACGGCGACACCCCCGAGGAGGAGGACCAGCAGCCTGCGGTTCGCCCCATGGCTGTTGCCGACCGCGCCGTCGATCCCAACGATACGGACGCCCTCGTCGCCCAGTTCCTCGCCCAGGGGCGGTTTCCCCTCCTGCTGCGGAAGCAGGTGGCCGGGAATCTCACCCCCGGGCAACTCGAGAAGGCTGTCGAGGCCCTGCACGAGACGATGGCCCTGATTCCCGAGGGCGAAGTGACCGTCGGTCCCGAATGGCGGGACGAGGAGGGGGAGACCGGCGAGGGGGAGCCGGCCGTGCCGCCGCGCGTCGTCCGCGTGCAACAGTTGTTTCTCGACCGCTATCCCGTCACGAACCGGCAATACTTCGAGTTCGTGGCCGCGGGCGGTTACGAGCAGATGCCGCTCTGGGACCCGGCCATCTGGCCGGCGGTGCTGGACTTCGTCGACGCGACCGGCGAGCCCGGCCCGCGGTTCTGGAAGTGCGGCTGCTACCTCCGCGGCCAGGAGAACCTCCCCGTGGTGGGCATCAGTTGGTACGAGGCGGCCGCCTATGCGCGCTGGCTGGGGAAGCGTCTCCCCACGGACGCCGAATGGATCAAGGCCGGTAGCTGGCCCGTGGCGGTCTCGGCCACGAGCCGCCACCAACGGAAGTACCCCTGGGGCGACGTCATGGACCGCAGCCGCGCCAACCTCTGGGGGTCGGGCCCGGAGAAGACCGTCGCCGTGGACGAGTTCCCCACGGGAGTCAGCGTGGGCGGCGTCTACCAGTTGATCGGGAACGTCTGGGAGTGGACCGCCAGCAGCTTCCGCGGGATCGACTGCCACGGCGACCCTCTGCTCCTCCCCACACCGATGAAGAGCATCCGCGGAGGCGCCTTCGACACGTACTTCGACAACCAGGCAACCTGCCAGTTCCAGAGCGGCGAGACCCTCCTCGCCCGCAAGCACAACGTCGGCATGCGCTGCGCCGTGGGCGCCTGCGACCTGGTGTTGGCGCGGCTTGTGGAGACGGGGGAGAACGACCGGTCCGCCAGTCACGAAGACGGCTCCGCCGCGGGCGCGCCGCCGGCCGAGGAGGTCCAAACATGACCAAGAGCGTCATCCAACCGCTGGAGTCGTATCGGCTCGCCCAGTACGCACTGCCGATCCGCTGTTACATCTGCGAATCGGAGAATACCTTCGACGCCGAATTCTGCACCCACTGCCTGGCGCCCATGGCGCTGGCGCACCAGGCGAACAGCCAGAAGGTCTGCCCGAAGATGGTCGCCGTCCTGGGGCCCAGCGCCGTGGGGAAGACGGTCTACCTGGGCATGCTCATGGACATGCTCTCGCGCCGCGCGCGGAAGCTCCACGTCCTTGCCCGGGGTGCCTTCTCGATCACCCTCCAGCAGACCACCCTCGCCGCCCTGGCCCGCGGCGAGTTCCCGGAGAAGACCACCAACGACCCGGATCATTGGAACTGGGTCCATTGCCAGATCCGCCACCCCCGCCAGCGGCACCCCCTGGAGTTGATCATGCCCGACATGGCCGGCGAGGCCATCTTCGAGGAGGTCAACCACCCGCACGCCTACCGCGTGATCCATTCCTTCCTGCGAAAGTGCACCGCCGCCCTGGTCCTCATCGACGCCGCCAGGCTCCGCGACGGCCAGCGGGAGCAGGACTACTTCACCATGAAGCTCCTCAGCTATCTCCGCGAGCTCAACGACGATCCCAAGCGCGGTTGGGCGCGCCGCCCGGTGGCCCTGGTCCTCACCAAGGCCGATCAGTGCGACGGCTGCCAGGACGACCCGGAGGCCTTCGCCCGGGCCCATGCCGCCGGCCTCTGGCAGCAGTGCCGCGACCGCTTCCGCACCTACGGCTTCTTCGCCGCCGGCGTGGCCGGAGCATGTGCCTTTCGCGAGAACCGCTTCGAGGGCCGCCGGCAAGTCCCCCTGCGCATCGAACCCCACGGGATCATCGAGCCCTTCGAGTGGCTTCTCAAATACCTCACGTAGCGACGTCGTTCAAGAGCGCCACGGCCGCCGCCGCCGTCTCGCGGCCGGCGCCGGGGGTGAAGGGGGGGATGTCGAGGATCTTGGGGACCGTCAGCGCCGCGTATTCGCCGGCGCGGTAGGCGGCCGGGTCGGCGAGATAGCCGATGATCCCGTCCGTATAACCGACCGCCAGCGTATCGGCAAAGGGCGAATCGCGGCGAATCGCCAGGCCGTAGACGCTGTAGAGCTCCGCGGGGTGGAAGATCAACCCCAGCGGTCCGAGGCCCAGGGCGCTGAGCGCGATCGGCCAACGGTCCTCGCTGAGGTCGCGATCGGCGTTGCCGCGGAACCAATCTTGGGCAAAAGCGGCGTCGACCCACTGGCCCCCTGCGCATTGGCCGGGATCCTCGCGGTACGCTTCCAGCCAGGTGCGGAAGAGCGCCATGTCGAGGGGGACTCCAAAGGGCCGCGTCCGTACCACGAGGCGGTCGACCTCGACCGGCTGTACCGCTTCGACGGCACGGCCGACGGCGTCGCAGACCCCGCGGGTCGTCTTTCCGGCGTCGCCCCGCCAGGGGTCGCCGTCGCCGGGGTTCACGTCGCCGGCATGGCCCTGCAGGTACGAGGGATCCAGCCCCAGCTCCGCGCGGAGGCGCTCCGCCACCTCGCCGGGCCAATCGGGGCCGGCCCGGGTATCGGCGTAGCAGACCGGGTGGGCGGAGAAGTGGTACCAGAGCAGGTCGCGCTTCTCGGCGGTCCTCTCGAAGAGGAGCACGTGGACCATCGTGTCCAGCCACCGGGTCTGGTCGGTCGAATCGCCGGTGAACTCCGCGTCGGTGGAGAACTCGGGCGTGGTGCGGTTGAAGTTGGCCCCCACGGCCCGGCTCTTCCCCAGGGACAGGCGGGCAGGCGCCAGATCCTCCCGGGCCAGCACCGCCGCCTCCGCGCAGCGCCGCTCCACGCCGTTCATGTAATCGACCGGGATGGCGCCCCACTGGCGGAGGTAGCTGAAGGCGGGCATCGAGTGCGTGTGGGTGGCGCACACGCGGACGTTCTCGGCGGGAATGCCGGTCTGCCGGGCGATGCGCCGCTGCACGCGGCGCGAAAAGTCCCCGGAGACGGTGGCGACGTCGATGGACAGGATGGCCGTCTCGACTTCCCCGCAGCGGAGCACGAGCGCCCGGGCGGCCGTCGGTTGCCGGATGCCCTCGACCAGCCGTTCGTTGCCCGCCTGGCGGTGGAAGCCGCCGAGTTCGATTCCCACGGGGGGCGTGGTATCGACAACGCCCTCCCCTGCCAGCAGCCCCGTCGAGGATCCTGCTGCTCGCCCGTGCGGCGCCAGGCCGGCCCATGCGGCGGACCCGGCAGCCGCGGTGGCCAGGAATCGGCGGCGGCGGATGGGTGAATTCGGCGGGTTTGCCATGGAACGACCTCCTGAGGTGATGGGTGCCGCGGGCGGGCAGGTGGAAGCCGGCAGCTCCCGCCGTCTCGGTGCGGGCTAATGCCGCCCCCTCGCCCCCTCCGGCTGCGGACGATGATCTTCGACCGCTCGAGCTTCCGGGCCCAGCGACGCTGCAAGACCCTCGATCCGCACGCCCTCCTCGCCGGGGGCCGTGCCGCCGCGAATCTCTACGGCAGCGGTGACTCCCGTCCGGGGATCGATGACCTGGTTGTCTGCAAGGAGGACCCGGCGGCTCTGTTCGATGACGACCGCGCCGCCCGCGCGCCGCAGCTCGGCCCCTGCAGTGCCCACGATGCGGTTCTCGCGCACGACGACTTCCTGGGCCCCGCCCACGTAGATGGCGGCTCCTGGACGATCGAGAAATTCATTACCTTCGATCGTGATCCCTCGGAGCGGCGTCCCCTCGGCCGTGGCGTGCCCCAGCCGCGCGCCACGAACCGCCAGGGCTGCGCCGTGAGGGGAATCGGCATAGCCCAGGCACGTCCCGCCACGGAGGAACCGGTTGCCGCGAACGGTGACATCCCAGGGGACCGGACCCTCGGGCCAGTCCGGCTCGTTGGTCAGCACCACGCCGGCGCCGGTGGTGTCGTCGAAGAGATTGCCCTCCACCGTGCCCTGCCCGGCGCGGAGGAGGCAGCCATACCGGCGGTGGCCGCGGAAGTGGTTCTCGCGAATCCGGAACCCCGCTCCGCAGGCATCGAGATTGTAGAGCGTATCGGCCGAGCGATAATCCTCTCCCGCGACGACCCCCGCAAGCGGCTCTTCCAGCACCAGAAGCAGCGCGCGGCCCTCCTGGCGCACCTCGAGCGCCCGCACGCTGCCGCGGATCCGGCCCGCCCGCGGGTCGAAAACCTGCAGGCGGTCGCCGGGCAGCACCTGGCAACCTGCCGAGACGAGCCACTCCGCAGGCCTGCGGACCTCGTGGACCACGTTCGGCGGCGCGTAGATGTTGATGCCATCGTCGGCCATGCCCTCGAAATAGCAGTCCTCGATGACCGGCCCGGAGCGGTTCTGCTGGCAGTGGACGCCATCGGCGTTGGTCGTGAGCAGTCGGGTGGTTTCGGGGGGGAAGCGGACTTCGAGGCCGCGGACCACGATGGCGCCGCGGTTGCCAACCAGGCCGACGGCGAGCGCGGGGGCAGCGTGGACCACGACATTCTCGATCCGCACATCATCGCACCCCCGGGCGAGGACGGCCGAGCCGTGGCCGCGACCCAAGTGGACGTAGGCGTCGCCTACCTCCATGCGCGCCAGTTGCCGCCGAACATGCTCACTGGCCGTAAAGAACCGCCAGAGCCGCCCCTCGCGGTGTTCCCAGCGGGGGGTCATGTAGTGGTCCGGCGTGCCCGCCTTGATCCGTCGGGCGGCGCGGTCCATGATCATGCCCCACTTGCCGTAGGGCTCGATGGCGCGGACGAAGTTCTCGCCGTCCGGCGTGGGATAGCCCTCCTCGATCTCGAGGTCGAAGTGTCCGGCTTCGACGTCCACGGCCCGTACGGTGCCCTGGCAGAAGGGAAGCGGGTCGTAGTCGAGGGTCAGACCGGTGACGACGACTCCTCGCCCTCCGAGGACGGCGATGCCGCTGGAGATGGGATCGGTGAAGACGAGGTGGGTCCCCTGCTTCGCCCCGCGCAGGTGCAGGCCGTCGGCTTCGGCAACGGGCAGGCAGTGGCCCCGCGGCCGCTGCGGCGCCACGCGGTAGGTCCCCGCGTCGAAGACCAGCTCGGCCCCGGTGCCGGAAGCGACGGCTGCGCGGATCGCCGCCCGGATGGCGGCACCGGAATCGCCTGGATCGTTTGCCTGGGCACCGAAGTCGCGGACGTGGAAGACCCGCTCGGGCTCGGCCGCCGCGGGAGCCGGCGCGGGCGCACCGGCGATGCCCGCAAAGGCGCTCAGCAGCACGGCGGCGCATCGAATAGGGGCGGGTTTCATGGTGTCTCGGCGGGGCAAGGGCGTCCTCTCGGCTATTCGGGCACGACCCAGACGCGCTCGATGGCTTCGGCCAAGGGGCGGTCGGTCTCCACGATCACGAAGGCGGCCTGGTGGTTTTCCGTGGCCGTGTGCCGCAGCTCCGCGGGGTGCGTCCCCGTCGCCAGCTCCCTACGTGCGGCGTCCGTATCGCGGGGCAGCGACGCGGCGTGAAATTGAAATCGCACCCGCACGGACTCGTCGTGGACGACGGCGCCGCAGCGGTAGGTGACACCGGGGTGCACGTGGATCATGTCGCTGGTCCAGCGGGGTCCGGGATCGTCGGAGCGATAGCGCCAACGATCGACCATCTGCTCGCTGGGCGGCAGCATGGAGCGGCCGGCCGCCAATGCGTGGGGACCGCGGACGTGGGCCGCCCCGGGTGGGTGCATGTCCTCCTTGACTGCCGGACGACCCTCCGTGCCCGACAGCAGGTACTCGAGACTACCGTCGGGGTTCTGCACAAGGTTCCCCGCCGGCTCGGTCGGCCGCAGGGAAAAATCGAGCCGCGTCACCTCGCCGGTCCGGAGCGTCACCGGGTCGGAGACCTGCACCTGCGACGCCGTGCGATAGGCCAGCACGCGGTACGTGCCCGCCGGCAGGTTGCGGAACGCGTAGCTCCCCTGCCATCCGCTCCCGGCAGACTCTCCCTCGGCAGTCACCGCGAGCGTGGTGTAGTCGGTTCCCAGCAAGACGATCCTCGCGCCATGGTCGTTGCGAAGGGGGATCTCGGCGGCGGTCACGGTTCCCGCCAGGCCGGCCCCCGGCGGCTGCGTCGCCAGTCCCAGCGTGAACATCGTGTAGAGGACGTCGGCGGAAACACGGGCCGATTCCAGCGCCGCTTCGAGGATAATCGGCTCGACCTGGGCGCGGCCGTCCTCGGCCTCGACCAGGGGCAGGGCCTGTTCCGCCCGCTCAGCGGAATAGGCGATCAGCGCCGCCATGCGATCCTCGAAGCCCGCCAGCGCCTTCTCGTCGGTAGCGCCCAGCAGCCGCGGCCGGTATCCGGGAATGGCGATCTGGTCGGCCGGCAGCCAGTTCTCCAATTCGTAGTGATGGGGACAACGTTCCTTCGCGTGCGGCGGGGCGCCGGCATCCTCCACGAAGTGCAGGAGCGTTCCCAGGTGCCGCGAGGCGTTCACCGATGTCTCCGTCCGCAGCGCCTGGAGGCTGCGGTGGAAACAGGGAGCAAAGCTCTCCACCACGTGGGGCATGACATGGTTCACGTGGTACGGGAGGGCGGGGAAAAGCAGGTAATCGTCGGCGTAGAAGCTCCCCAGGTCGTGCCCCTGCTGGTCGGGCAGCCAGCAAAAGCGGGTCAGGGCGTCGAGGTTCTCCTCGCCGAAGGCCTCGCGCCAGTCTTCGGCCGCGTCCGTGGCGTGTACGGCGTCGAGGGCCGCCCGGGTGATCTCGGTATGGGGCCCCCACGCCAGGGCGCCTGAGCTGACGAGGCTGCCGACAAGAAGGATGGCGGCAGCGACGGCGGTTCCGCGCAGGGTCACGGTGTTCTCTCCGCAGGGAGGCGGGTAGTCCTTCGCTCTTCAGTGCGGCAACCGGCGCCGCAGTCCGGTCGTCCGCACCGCTTGGGGGCACTTCCGTCCGGGCCCTCCCAGTCTCCCGCGGCACGATGCCGCATGTCAAGGGAAAGGCGGCGTTTCCCGGCGCCGCGCCGCCAGACGCCTGCCCGGGTGTCCTTCCGGCTCGTGCGAACGGCGGGGCCGCGTAAGGCGCCGCTTGCCGCACCTCGGCGTCGCGTGGCGCATTGACAGCCCAGCGCGGCGGCAGCAGAATACGGCTACTTCATTCCACCCCCTGGAAACGGCGGGCGGCGTCTCCACCGACGGTTTGCGCGCCGTGGAGCGTGGCGATGGCAGGGGAAGACATCCTGCTCGGCCGCCGCGCCCCCGTCGCTCGACGCCCAGCGAAAACCGCCCGGGCGGCGCGGGGGTGGTCTTGGTGTCTTTCCTCCCCCGCCCGGCAAGCCCCGTGCCTCCTTTCGACGATCCGACCGACCCGCTCGCCCACGGCCACTTCATGCGGCTGGCGCTCCGCGAGGCGGAGGCGGCGGTGGCGGAAGGGGAAGTGCCCATCGGAGCGGTAGTCGCCTGCGAAGGGCGCGTGGTGGGGAGCGCCCATAACCAGCGGGAGCAGCTTCGCGACCCCACGGCGCACGCCGAGATGCTGGCCATCACCCAGGCTGCTGCGGCGTTGGGGTCGTGGCGCCTGGTGGACTGCACGCTCTACGTGACGCTCGAACCCTGTCCGATGTGTGCGGGGGCCATCCTCCAAGCCCGCATCCCGCAGGTCGTCTTCGGCGCCCCCGATCCCAAGGCCGGCGCCGTGCGGACACTCTACTGCCTGTTAGAGGACGACCGCTTCAACCACCGCTGCGCGGTCATCGAAGGCGTCTTCGCCGAGCCGTGCGCGGCGCTCCTAACCGAGTTCTTCAAGGCCCAGCGCCGCCTGGGGAAGAAGTGACGCGGCGGTTCAGATATCCCGCAGGCCGGCGATGTAGGTCCGGCAGTAAGGGCAAATGTGCGTCCCCGCCTCAATCTCACGGTTGCACATGTCGCAGATCTTCTTCGGAGGCCCTCGCCGTTCCGTCTCGTCGCGTTCGTCGCCGGAGAAGTCGCTGCCCACCGAGATGCCTTTGCGCGAGGGCTCGTGGGGACCCAGGAAGGATAGAATGTCGTCTTCGGAGAGCTGCTCGGCCGCGGGCACGGGAACCTTCACCCGCGCCTTGCAGACGGGGCATAGCCCCGACATCCCAGCCCAGCTATCCTTGACGTTCAGCGTGTGCCCGTTCGGGCAAGACACCCGGATCGACATCGCACATCCCTCCGCGTTCCCGCAACCGACTAGTTTTGTGAGGAGGTTGGATGCCTGCTTCCGTCTGTTCCACTTAAGCTATTCGCTCCGCCTCGTCCTGGATTGTACCCGTACTTCCTGCCGGCCTCCCCCGAGCCGCGGCTACGCGCCGCTACTATCGCGGATGCCCGCGGCCCCACAACACATGATAGCCGAACCCGAACGTCGAGAATAGCTCGGACTGCCGAGAATTCCAAAATCACACAAATGGGTAAAGTCCATCCCCCTCTTTGGGACGCACCTCGGTTTGGCAGCTCTGGGGAAGATAGGCGGCGTGGTGGATACCGCGGCGCCTAGGAACGCTGGCGATCGTCTTGGCCGACCACCCATCCTAACCCTATGAGCAGTTCCCTCCCAACGTAAACACCGGCGGCCGCCGTTGCGACCGCGCCCATTTGGCCGATAGGCAATTCCACGCCGCAACCGGTGCCGAACGGCCGCCGAGCCGCCTCCTGGGGCGGCGGGCGGCTAATGCGCCGTTCCGGCGTGCCGCATCACGCTGACGGCGTCGTCGATCACATCCCGTTGCAGGAATTCCGCGGCTGCATCGAGCGCCGCGATCTGCGCGTCGGTGAAGGGGACCGCAGCACCGAGGGGGGGTGGCTCGGGAACGAGCCAGGCGGCGACGTGACTCGCCAGCCGCTCGACCCCCTCGCCCGTCAAGGCGCTGACCAGGGGCGCCTCGGCTGCCTGTCGCCGAGGGGGCGCCAGGAGGTCGGCCTTGTTGAACACCTGCCGGGCGGCAACTCCACCGGAAATCGGCGGTGGAGCCTGGTCGTCGCCCGCCTCCAGGATCCAAAGGACGAGGTCGGCTTCGGCGAGTGCCTGGCGAGCGCGGTGCATCCCGGAGGCTTCGAGGCCGCCGCCGGCGGTACCCAGGCCGGCCGTGTCGCAGAGCTCGACCGGCCAACCCTCGAAAGCCGCCGCGGCGTGCAATAGGTCGCGGGTGGTGCCGGCCCGAGGGTGAACGATCGCCCGCGCATAGCCGACCAGGGCATTGATCAAGCTGCTCTTGCCCACATTGGGCCGGCCGGCCAGCACGACCCGCCAGGGACGCACGAGATGACGGCCGAGGGGAGCCCGTGCGCGGAGACGGTCGATCCGTGCGGCCGCGGCGCCGGCATCCCCTTGCGCGAGTGCCCCCTCGACGGCCTCCCACTCGCGGCGCAGAGCCCCGTGGAACTGGTCTAGGAGGATGGCCGCCGTTCGCTCGGTGGGGGCCTCGGCCAGGGCGATCTCCGCGTCGGCGGCGAAGCGATCCCCGTGGCGGTCGCGGACCCACTGCCGCCAGTCCCGTGGCGTTGCGCCTTCGGCGACGAAGATCGCCTCGATCATCGCCGCCGCGGCCCGTCCTCCGTGGCAGTGGATCTCCACGGCCTCCGGCCCGCAAACCCGCACCACCACCGGTTCTCCCGGCGGCGAGCCGATACGGCCGTACCGGAGCTGGTCGGTTCTTGTATGATCGAGCGGCCGCCCCGCCGCCGCGATGAAGTGCCGCCCCACCGCCTCTACCGCTCCGGGGCCCTCCATCCGCACCGTCGCAATAGCCGCCCGGCCGGGGGGAGTGAGGAGCGTTATCGAACAGCGAACGGTCATGACAACTGGAGATTTGGGAGGGGTAGGTGGTGGCTGGTGGCTGGTTGCTGAAGAGTGTTCTGCCAGCGAAGCGCAATCACCGACCACCGAAGCGTCGTAGCCAAACCTCATTCTGCCAGCGCCTCGGCCACCCGCCACGCACCACAGTCCCTCAGCCGCCGTTCGAGGGCTTTGGCGATATCCTCGTCTCTCCAGACGTGCCGGAAGAAGTCCTCGCAGCCGTGCTCGGCATACCAGCCGGCCATGTGGGAAAAGGCGAACTCTTTGGATCCGGCCGCCGGAGGGGCGGGGGGGCCTTCCGGCCGCGAGTCCAGCCACTTCCGGACACATGGGCCTCGCTCCGCGTGGCATTCGATCAGCGCCGCACAGATGAGTCGTTCGAGCGTCTGCTTTGCGGGTATTT
>SLBP01000140.1:0-12325 GCA_007126245.1 Planctomycetales bacterium | reverse complement strand
CTGACCGCGGCCTTCGCGGCGGCCGGCGAAGCCACCGCGTCGATCTTGCTCCTGCCGCCGGCCCACGCTGCCCGCGCCATCGAGGAGATCCTGCCGCAGCTCCCCGAGGAGTTGGGTGGCGGACCGAGCACGGTCCTCACCCGCGGCATCCGCTGGGCGGCCCTCTCCGTCGACGGACCGCCGAGTTGGGAGCTGCGGCTGGTCGTTCAGTCCGACGACGCCGCGGCTGCGGCCGATCTGGCGGAACTCTGGAAGTCGCTCCTGATCCGTTGGCAAGCCGACGAGTCCGTCCGCCGGCACATTCCCGTCGCAGATGCTCTCGCTGAGCTCGCCATGCCCTGCGTGGAAGGAGACCGGGTGATTCTCGATCCCGAGGCGAAGACCACCACCAGGGTTATGGGCGAAGTGCTGATGGCGTTGGGTCATCGAGCCCAAACGGCCGCGGGTACCTCGCAGTCGATGCGCAACCTACGACAGATCGCCATCGCCATGCACGACAACCTTGATCTTCACGGCCATTTCCCCGCGCCCGCGAACCACGACGACCAGGGACGGCCCCTCTTGAGCTGGCGGGTCCACCTCCTCCCGTTTCTCGACGAGAAGGGGCTTTACGACCAGTTCCGGCTCGACGAGCCCTGGGACAGCGAGCACAACCGCCGGCTGATTCCGATGATGCCCGAGCTCTACCTCTCGCCGCTCTCGGAGCTGGATGATCCGGGCAAGACGCGCTATGTGGTTCCCGTGGGCGAAGGTGCCGCATTCGAGGAAGGGAAAAACTTCACGGTCCGGGATATCCGCGACGGCACCGTGAACACGATCATGATGTTGGAGGTGGAGGACTCGCAGGCCGTGGCCTGGACGGCGCCGGAGGATTATGCGGTCCCCGAGGAGATCACCGGTGAGGGGCTGTATAGCACCGAAGAGGGCGTGATCTTCAGCACGCTCGACGGCAGCGTTCATTTCCTCCCCCTGCCCGACGCCCTCGAGATGCTTGGCGCCCTCTTCACCCGCGCCGGTGGCGAGGTGGTGAATCTCGACCGCAGAGCGGCTCAATGGTGGTAACCGGTTCAAGCTTTGGCTTGGGAACGCACTTCCGCGAAGGTCTGCTTCGCAGCGTGCTGGCGACCGTTATCCTCCTGCCGCTGCTCGTTCAGTCCACCGATCACCCGCCCAACTCGCCCCCGCATCCGCTACGGTCGCGCCAAGGGATCCGCAGCGCCTGCCAGCCGTCGCGGCGTTGGAAAGGCCCCAGGGGAATGCGGAGCAGGAAATTCAGGTCCACTTCCAGGGTTGCTTCGGCTCCAGAAGCATTCTGGTGGCGAAGGCGGCTGCGGCACAGGCACCGGCGACGAGGAGGCAGGCCAGTTCCACGGGAATGCCGGCGAGGACTGCCACCACACGCGCCGTCTTTGGGAATGCGGGGAAGAAAGCTACTACAGAAGCGAAGGAGTCGGAATAGCTATACCCCTTCGCGGCAATCTCGACCAGGTGCCTTACGTCGAACTGAATGAGCTGCCGCCAGCCGGGGGGGCCGTAAATGTGCCTCCATTGCGTTGCAAACGCCACACCGGCAGCGACGACGGCAACTGAGCCTGCCATGCTTATTAAGAGGCACGGCCACCTGCGGCTAGACTTTTCAAGACCACTCACAGACGAATGCGCCCTATGCCAAATGGATCGCTTCGACCTTTCGCTTCCGAAGTAACCGCCTTCCGCCCGTCA
This sequence comes from Planctomycetales bacterium, assembly GCA_007126245.1. Taxonomy (GTDB): domain Bacteria; phylum Planctomycetota; class Planctomycetia; order Pirellulales; family Thermoguttaceae; genus SKOZ01. Next base: position 10,603 of record SLBP01000140.1, on the reverse strand, counting down.
AGCCGCCCTTCATTCTTTGTTGCGACGGGCGCGGACCCAGGTACCCACGAGCAAGACCAACACGCCTAGGGTGACCACGATCGAAGTAATGCGCAGCCCCGTCACTGTAACCGGGGAGCGCGAATCGGCAACGTCTCCAAAGGCCTGGCCCCTGGCACGCGGCAGCGGTTCCATCGCGTGTATCCAGTTCGATCATGATTTCCCTTTGCCTGGCATCCGTGGAATCTCCTGCCTGGCACGATGGCGCCTCCTGGCGAACGGCAACATCCTCGGTCTCGACGGCTGGCGTTTCCAGGAGGGGCTCTTGGATCCACCAGCGGCTCGACCAGACCTGGAAAGACCTCCGCCCTACCTCACCCTGAGTCAACATTCCGAAGTTGAGCTCGGGGACGCTCGCTGCCACGGCGTGGATGCGCCGCAGTGAGCCAACGATCGAGAGCATGACATCTTCGTTCACAGAACCCTCGGTACGAACCAGTATGCTGTAGCGGAAATCGGGAGCATTGGGGAGCAGGGACAGTTCCACAGGAAACTCCAGCGCGCCGCCGGGCTCGATCGTCGCTCCTGCGATTTCCGGGAGGGCACAGAGACAACTGCTGTGAACGTCGACGATGCGAACCGGAGCCGGGCTGTCATTGACGAGCGTAAAGGTGTGGGAATGGTCACCGGGAGCCGCGTCGGCCAGTTTCCACACCGGTTCCGGGGAGTAGACGTGTCGCCGCCCGGGAATCGAGCGGACCGGAGAGCCCTCCCAGAAGCAGCAATCCCCCGAGCAGGCCGACGACCGCCCAAATGGCCCCTCGCTGCATCATCTGTTTTGAACGAGGGATCCTCGCCGCGTCCTGCCCCGGAAGGGCGTTGGGCTTGTTCGGGTAGGGAACGCGATCTGAACCTGCCATGGAAGTATTTCGGGCATCGGCGGTCGCTAAAGACAGGGTCTATTGACCGAAAAATGGACCCGTCCCCGGCCGGGCCGTGAACGGTTACCTCCCCCCGCGCACGCACGCTGCGAGGGCCGGGAATGCGCGGGCGTGCCACGGAAGGCGAGCCTGTGGCCCGTGGGGGTCGGGATGGACGAGGCTGCTCCTCGGCAACACGAAGCCGACTGGGGAGGGAGATCCGAGCACCGCCACGCCCTTTTCGCGACGCTCCGCGTCGCTCAAGGGACGTGCCACCCAACCGCGTCGCTCAAGGGACGTGCCACCCGACCGGCCCTTTGACGGGGAGTGCGGGAGAGGCTACTCTCGGGGGGACCCCGCCGGAGCGCTGCCGCCGTGCTGGGGCCGTCGATCGGACGGGCCGCTCTCGCCTTGGACATCGGATCGGGCCGCGGCAGGTGCGAGCGACTCGGCTGGGCGGCCGTGCGCGTTGTCCCACCAACGGTTCGCGGGAGACGAGTCGATGACGAAGACGATCGCCCTTCTGGGAGCGCTGGACACCAAGGGGGAGGAATACGCCTTCACCAGGCAGTGCATCGAGGCCCGCGGGCACCGTGTGCTGCTCATCGACGTGGGGGTGCTGGCCGCGCCGGCGGTGGCCGCCGACGTCTCCAGCGAAGAGGTGGCGCGGGCGGGCGGGGCCGATCTGGAGGCGCTCCGCGCGCGGCGCGACCGGGGGGAGGCGGTGGCGGCCATGAGCCGCGGCGCCGCCGCCCTGGTCCCCACGCTCTTCGACCAGGGGCGCTTCGACGCCATCCTCGCCCTGGGCGGCGGCGGGGGGACCTCGGTGGCCTGCGCGGCCATGCGCGCCCTGCCCGTCGGCGTGCCCAAGGTGATGGTCTCCACGGTGGCCGGCAGCGACACGTCGGGCTACGTGGGCGTCGCCGACATCGTCATGGTCCCCAGCATCGTGGACGTCGCCGGGGTCAACCGCATCAGCCGCGAGGTCTTCGCCCGCGCCGCCGGCGCCGTCTGCGGGATGGTCGAGACCGAGGTGCCCGCGGGCGACGACAAGCCCCTCTTGGCGGCCTCGATGTTCGGCAATACCACCGACTGCGTGGAGGCCGCCCGCCGCGTTCTGGAAGCCGCCGGTTTCGAGGTCCTCGTCTTCCACGCCACCGGGACCGGGGGGCGGACCATGGAGAAGCTGATCGAGGCGGGGCGGATCGCCGGGGTGCTCGACGTGACCACGACCGAGTGGGCCGACGAGCTGGTCGGCGGCGTCTTCGCCGCCGGTCCCGACCGGCTGCGGGCGGCCGCCCGCAGTGGGGTTCCCGCCGTCGTAGCCCCGGGGTGCCTCGACATGGTCAACTTCTGGGCCCCGGAGACGGTCCCTTCACGATTCCAGGGACGGACCTTCTACCAGCACAACCCGAACATCACCCTGATGCGGACCACGCCCGAGGAGTGCACCGCCCTGGGCCGGGCCATCGCCGAGCGCCTCAACGAGAGCGCCGGACCGGTCACCGTGCTGCTGCCGCTGAAGGGGCTGAGCATGATCGATGCCCCCGGCGGGCCCTTCTGGTCTCCGGAGGCCGACGGCGCGCTCTTCGCCGCCCTGCGGCAGAACCTGCGGGGCGACATTCCCGTCGAGGAGCTCGACTGCAACATCAACGACGAGGCCTTCGCCCACCGCGCGACCGAGTGCCTGCTCGAGCGGGTGCGGGCCGCCGGGGGCGCGTAGGACGCGCGCGGGAACCATTCTCAGAACCAAGGAGCCAGGCAATGGCCGAGACACGCGAAGAGATCCTCCAGCGCTTCCGCGCCAAGGTCGCCCGCGGCGAGCCGATCATCGGCGGCGGGGCGGGGACAGGCATCAGCGCCAAGTTCGAGGAGGCGGGGGGCATCGACCTGATCGTGATCTACAACTCGGGCCGTTTCCGCATGGCCGGGCACGGCTCGCTGGCCGGCCTCATGCCCTTCGGCGACGCCAACGCCATCGTCCTCGAGATGGCCGCCGAGGTGCTCCCCGTGGTCGAGCGGACCCCCGTCCTGGCGGGCGTGTGCGGCACCGACCCCATGCGCCGCATGGACCGCTTCCTCCGCCGTATCCGCGAGGAGGGCTTCGCCGGGGTGCAGAACTTCCCCACCGTGGGGCTCATCGACGGAGTCTTCCGCGCCAATCTCGAGGAGACGCGATTCGGCTACGACCGCGAGGTGGAGATGGTCGCCCTGGCGCGGGAGCTCGACCTGCTGACGACGCCCTACGTCTTCTCCCCGGAAGACGCCGAGAAGATGGCCGGGGCGGGCGCGGACCTGCTCGTGGCCCACATGGGGCTGACCACCTCGGGCTCGATCGGGGCGCAGACGGCGAAATCGCTCGACGCGTGCGTGGCGCTCATTGCCGATATCGTGGCCGCGGCGCGGGCGGTGCGCGAGGAGGTCCTCGTCCTCTGCCACGGCGGTCCCATCGCCGAGCCCGACGACGCCGCCTACGTGCTCCGCCAGTGCCCGGCGGTCGACGGCTTCTATGGAGCCAGCTCGATGGAGCGGCTCCCCACGGAGCGGGCCATCCGCGAGCAGACGGCCCGCTTCGCCGCCATCCGCAAGGGGTGAGACAGGCGATACGGCTATCACCGGTAACCGGCAACCCGAAAGGCCTTCCCCCGGGAGGTAAACACCATGCACCTGCTCACGATCCGCTTCCCCCTCGTGCTGGCCCTCGCCCTCGTCGCCGCAACGGCGAGCCAGGCGGCCGATCCGGTTGGGGAGGCCACCGCACGAGGCGATGCCGACGCCGCCTTGGCCGATTATTTCGCCGATCAAACGCAGCGGCTGGCCGCGGCCTGCCTGGCCGAGGTCCCCTCGCAGGAAGCCTGGGAGGAGCGGCGCGAGGAGTACCGCTGGCAGCTCCTCGAGATGCTCGGCCTCGACCCGCTCCCGGAACGGACACCGCTGGAAGCCCAGGTCACCGGCACGGTGGAGCGCGCGGCGTTCACCGTGGAGAACCTCCACTTCCAGTCGCTCCCCGGGCTCTACGTGACGGGGAACCTTTACGTGCCCAAGGGGCTGGAGGGGCCCGCACCGGCGATCCTCTATGTCTGCGGCCACGGGGCCACGCGCCGCGACGGCGTCAGTTACGGCAGCAAGGTGAACTACCACCATCACGGCGTCTGGTTTGCGGAAAACGGCTACGTCTGCCTGATCATCGATACTTTGCAGCTCGGCGAGATCGAGGGCATCCACCACGGCACCTACCGCTACGACATGTGGTGGTGGAAGAACCGCGGCTACACGCCCGCGGGCGTCGAGGCCTGGAACAGCGTGCGGGCGCTCGACTACCTGGAGACCCGGGCGGAGGTCGATGCGGAGCGGATGGGCGTCACCGGCCGCAGCGGGGGCGGGGCCTATAGCTGGTGGCTCGCCGCTATCGACAACCGCGTCGCCGCCGCCGCGCCGGTGGCGGGGATCACCGACATGACGAACCACGTCGTCGACGGCGTCGTCGAGGGGCACTGCGACTGCATGTTCATGGTGAACACCTACGAGTGGGACTATCCGATGGTCGCCGCGCTCGTGGCGCCGCGGCCGCTGCTGATCATCAACACGGACAACGACCGCATCTTTCCCTTGGACGGTGTGGTCCGAACCTACGAGAAGGTCCGCCCGCTCTACGCCGCCTTCGGGGCCCGCGACCATCTCGGCTTGACCATTGCTCCCGGTCCCCACCGCGACCTCACGCCGCTCCGCGAGGCCGCCTTCCGCTGGTTCGACCAGCACCTGATGGATCGGGAGCGGGAGGTGATCGCCCCGGCCGAGCGGCGTTTCGAGCCCGAGGAGCTCAAGGTCTTCGCCGAGCTGCCGGCCGATGAGCGGAACACCTCGATCCACGAGAGCTTCGTCCCCGCAGCCGAGCCGCCGGAGGTGCCCGATTCGGCCGCCACGTGGGAGGCGCTCCGGGACGGGTTGCGCGAGGCCCTTTCGGAAAAGGTGTTCCGCGGCTGGCCCGAGGAGGCCGAGCCGCCGGCGGTGACCTTGGACCATTCCACCGAGGAGCACGGCTATTTGTTCCGGCGTTTCGTCTTCGAGAGCCAGGAGCACGTCCCCCTGGCCTTCTTCGCGATCACGCCGCTCGGCGGTAACGCGATCGAGCGGATCGTCGTCCACCTGCTCGATGCGGAAGCGTGGGACGAGCTGGCCCCCTTGGCCGAGACCGCCTTCATGGCGGGAGATGAAACGGCTGCGGAACAACTGGCACCCCACCAACCCGAGCCGGGCACGGCGGCGGTCTTCTTCCCGCCCCGGGGCATTGGGCCGACCGCCTGGGACGAGGACCCGCGGAAGCAGGTCCAGATCCGCCGCCGCTTCATGCTCCTCGGGCAGACCCGCGACGGCATGCGGGTCTACGACGTGTGCCGGGCCGTGGAGGCGATTCGCCGGATCGAAGGCCTTGCCGAGGCGCCGCTCGCGCTGCGGGCCCGCGGGCCCATGGCGGGGGTGGCGGTCTACGCGGCGATCTTCGGGACCGGCATCGAGGGCCTCGAACTGGCGGAACTGCCCGCCACGCACCGGGAGGGGCCTTTCCTTCTCAACGTCCGCCGCTACCTGGACATGCCCCAAGCCCTGGCCTTGGCTGCCGAGCGGGCGAAGGTGACGCTGCAGGCCGGCGAGCCGCAGGCCTGGACCTGGCCCGCGCAGCTCGCCGAGCGGCTCGGGTGGGAAGGGGATCGCCTTGCGTTCGAGGCCCTGCCCTGAGCGACACGGCACGCGGGGTGAAAGCGGCGCGGGAGCTGCCGGGAGACGGTGCCGGGGCCGCCGTCATGCCGTCGGCGGAACGGTCTGCTCGGGAGCCAGCTCGGCGAGGCAGTAGGGACCCCTGGGGATGGCGGCCAGGGTGGCCGCCGGACCGGCCTCGGCGAGTGCCTCGGCCACGGCCGATTCGACTTCACCGACTGGTAGAATGTCGTGGCGAGCGGATGGCCGGCCACGCTGGTGACCGCCACGTCGACCGGCTCAACGGGCCTGCTGCTGAAACGTAGGAGGGGGGCCTTCGCCCTCCGGCTCGAAATCCGAATCTTGGGTGAGGAGGATGCGATCGAGGAGGAAGCCGTCTTCGCGCATCCAGACGTTCACGGTATGCACGCCCGGCTGTCCCACTTCGAGCGCGGCCCGCTGGCCCTGGCGGTTGGTGTTCGCCCAGACCCACTGATCGAAAGGCTCGAAGGGGTAAATGTGCTGGGCACTGGCTGGCGCCGCACCGTTGAGCCCCACGTGGACCGAATCCTCGTCGCCGCTCCCGGCGAGTCCGCGGACCCAGACGTAGTAGGTCCCCGGCTCGTCGAGGCGGACGTGGTAGTCCATCCGCGGGCTGGCGCGGTCGGGGCCGAGGATCTGCTGGACGCTGGGCACGGCCTGCATCACCGGTCCGGGCGCGGCGGGATGCTCCGTCTCCACCCATTGATGCCTGGCGCCATCGGTGAGGTCGTAGTAGTCGGCGGCCGGCAGCACGACGGGGCCCGGCTCGTCGGGCACGAAGACGCGGCCGGGCTCCTCGAGCACCATCAGCGTCCCGTAGGGCGATTCGACGGTCACCTCCCTCTCGCCGGTAGGATACGTCGTCCGCGCCCGCAACATGGGCTCGCCGGCGGGCAGGTCTTCCAGGCGGAACGTGAAGGGCGCCCCCTCCACCTCGGCCACCACAGCGTTGTTCACCAGCAGCTCGACCCGCTCGATGGGCGCATCCTCCCGCGCGTTCTCGACCTTCACTTCCACATCCACGCCCTCGCCGGCGCGGAGCACGGCCGCCTCGGGCAGCACCAGCTCCAGCCGCGGCGTGCCGGGGCTGCCGGTGATCTCCGCCAGCAGGTCGAAGAAGGCCCGCTTCCGCGGCGAGCTGATCTGCCAGTTGGCCGGCACCGTCTGGAAACCCTCGTTGAAGTCGCCCAGCTCATCGTCCAGGCGGAAGTCGAAATAGCCCCACGAGGCGTAGTTCTCCACGCAGGCCATGAAGTTGTTGCCCGTGTAGCCGAATCCCTGCTCGGCCACCCGCCAGGGCTGGTCGTCCTCGTTGTTGACGATCGGCTGGCCGCGGTACGACTCCCTGGCGCGGGTCTGGTGGATCATCTGCACCATGCGCTGCGGGTCGCGTACGCCGTTGCCGTGGAGGAGCAGGAAGTCCGAGACCGCCACCACGTTCTCCCGCGGCACCGTGCCGCCGCCGTAGCTGGTGCTCACGTAGAGGCGGCGGCCGTCGCGGGTGATCCCCTGGGCGAACTCGATGAGCTCGTGGACCCGCTCCGGCTGGAGGATGGGGTGGTCGTAGCGGACGTTGCACTCGTTGTTGATCTCGATGAGGACGTTGCGGTAGCCCTTCTCGAGCACCCAGTTCACGGCGTTCTCCACGCCGCGGATCACCGCCGCCTCGTCCTCGAGCCGCTGGTCCTGGCCGAAGTAGTAGATGCCCAGCATGGGAGCCATCCCCAGCTCGTCGGCCTTATCGAGGATCTGCTCCAGGCGGCCCATGTAGTCTTCGCGGAGCGAGCCGTCGGGGCGCAGCGCCGAGTTGTGCCATGGCTGTTCGCGGGAATAGCCTTCCGGGCTGCCGCCCTGGAGGTTGATCGTGAAGGAGAGCAGGCCGTGCTCCCGCCAGGCGGGCATGGCGGCGACGAACTCGCGGGTGTTGCGGTCCGGGTCCCACGCGCCGGTATCGGGATAGGTCCAGCGACCGATGGTCTCCGGGTTGAGGTCGTCGAAGATGCCCTGGACCATGCGGCTGTTCATCAAGAGCCCCTCGATCTTCATCCCGCGGAACTCGCGCCCCTCGTAGGTGGGCCGGCCGTTGATGAAGAACTGCTCTCCGCGGATCGTGACTTCCGTATGCCGCGCGGACTCGGCGCGAACTGCGCGGGGACTCCACCAACCGCTCCCCGCAATCATCACCACTGCCAGTGCCGTTGCCAGCCGCTTCATCGGTATTCCTCCCAAAGAGAGAAGGATGGCCCCCCGCCTCCGCGACTACTATGGTGTGCAGCGGGCCGGACAGCGTCAATCCGCCCCCCTCGGAACCCCCTCGGAATGGCCACGAAAGACACCCCAATGCAGTGCGCGGCGGGGGCGGCGGGGTCTGGACAAGAGCGGCGCGTCTGCCACAATGGTGCGCTTTGCCGCCAGGGCACCCGCGAGCGGCTGCCGGAAGCCGCTGCCGCGGACTTGCGCCTCGGGGCGCTGGCGCCATGGCGGGTGTGCCGGGGCAGGCGGAAGGATTCGGGCGCTTCGCCTCGGGTGGGCGGTGTTCGCGCTTCGCCGATGGAGATGGCTGAGGATTGGCTTGCGAAGCGGGGCACGGCAGACGATGCTAGGGGTTGGGGGCGAGAGAAGGGGGCCGTCGGCACTTGGGATGCATTCCAGAATCTGGTTCATCGAGCGGGATCGGCTATCTATGGGGTCCGTCACTTTCGACAGCGGATGTACGGTGGTTATCTTTCCCAGCGAGCTGGGCTGGATGGGGCTGGTCGGGTCGCCGCGCGGCGTGCGGTACTTGACCTTCGGCCACTCCTCGGCCCAGCGCGCTGCGAATCGGCTTGCCGAGAGCTTGGGCTGCGACACGAAGACGGGCGTGTGGAGGCCCGATCTGGTGGCCCGCCTGCAGGCCTTTGCGCGCGGCGCGGCGGACGACTTTGCCGACGTACCGGTCGACCTGCCTCACCTGACGCCCTTCCAGCAGAGCGTGGTCCGCGCCTGCCGGCAGATTCCGCCGGGGGAGACGCAGACCTACGCGCAGCTCGCCGCCGCCGCCGGCCGCCCGGCTGCCGCCCGCGCCGTGGGTAACTGCATGGCGGCGAATCCCGTTCCCCTCATCGTCCCCTGCCACCGCGTCGTGCCCTCTTCGGGCGGTTTGGGCGGCTATTCGGCCCCCGGCGGCATCCGCACCAAGCGCCGCCTCCTGGAGAAGGAGGCCTCCTGGGCGTTGGCGGGGGCACGGTGAACGTCTACTGCGCCGCCGAGCGGCTGCCGCTCGGCGAGCCGGTGATGGGCAGGCCCTCGGGCAGAGGGCGGGCCGCCATGGCGAAACCTCGCTCGTGGAGGAGGCGCCGCAGTTCGCGGAACTCGCGGAAGCTGTCGGGATAGACCCAGAGCGTCACCGTGCTGCGGCCGGGACGCGTTCTTTCGAGGATCGTCCGGAACTGCGAGCCCTCCGCCAAGGCCGCGCCGAGAGGCTCTCCCAGATTGGGGTCGAGGGGGGCGAGCGTCCACTGCCGCAGCCGCGCATAGCTCCCGGAGAGGCCGGTGTCGATCACGTCGTCCATGGCGACGTCGAACCGCTCCAGCTCGTAGTCCATCCGCCAACCTTCCAAGGGCCCCACCGATCCGGAGATCTCCGAAGCCCCGCGGAGCTGCGGGACCTTGCGGCGGAACTCCTCCTTGAGCAAGTCCACAAGGGGCTCGAGGGGAATGGCGGCGATTCGTCCGCGGCGGAGCTGGAAGTGGAGCTCGCCCTCGTCCACCGGGCGGCTCAGCGGCGTGGGGTAGTTGACCAGCACCTCGGGCGGCACCTCCTGTTCGGCAATCTCCGTGCGGCGGCGGAGGAGGGCCTCGAGCTGGCGGGTCCGGCGGTCGACCTCGTCGCGGAGGTCGAGCGCTTCGCGGACCTCCGCGTCGAGCTGGTCGCGGTGCGCGTCGAGCTGGCGGCCCAGTGCCGTCGCCGCCAGCCCGAGCCGTTCGCGGCGGAGGGCGGCGCGGAGGGTCTCGGCCTGCACGGACTCGAGGCGTTCGACCAGCCGGTGGTTGTCGCCCTGGAGGACCTGCTCGGTCTCCAGGGCCTCGCGGAACTCGACGGCCAGGGCCGTCTCCTCATCCCCGATGGCGGCGACCTCCACCGGGGCGTTCCGCGCCCGCACCCCCACCACCATCACCAGGATGATGAGGATGCCCACGATGTTGGCCACCACGTCGAGGAACGAATCCTGGCCCTCGCCCGCGGTCTCCGCTCGGTAGCCGCGCATGGTTCCTACCTTTGTTCCAGCCGGTCCACCGCCGCCTTGAGCTCGGCAAACCGCCCCCGGGCCTGCGGATCGACCCACACCTCGACCACAGGCTGCCAGTACATGCCCCTTCCCGCGTCACCCCAGGTCTCATAGTCGGCCGCCAATGCGGTCAGCAGCGGCTCGATGGCATCCGCCGTCGACGCCCCGAAGGGGATTACCACCGCATCGAGCCGCGTGCCCTGCCGGGGGAGCACGAGGCGATCCTCGTAGCACTCGACGCGGATCGGCCGGGTGATCCCCACCGCACCGACCGGTGGCTCGGGGAGGTCGACGTTGAGGGAGTGGCGCTCCATCGGACGCGAGGCCCCCGCGCCCCCGCCCGGCGCGTGGGACGGCTGTGATGGTCCGGAGCCCTGTGCGCCCGCGGTGGGCGGTCGCTCGATGCCGGCAGCCGTGGCCGCCGGCACCCCCGAGGCCTCCGCAGCGTCGCTCGATTCCTCATGCGGCGACGCCGAATGGCGCTGGATTCCCTGCGGCATGGGGCTGTCGGCGAGGCGTTCCCCTTCGCCGACAGCGGGGAAGTCCACGTCGGAACCGTGAGGCACGTCACGACCGGGAGCTGGAGGCCCGTTTTCCGGACCTTCGCTATTGGGAATCGCCATTGCGGACGGAGGCGCAGGATCGCTGTTGCCGTCGCTCGGAGAACCACCCGCCCGGCTCGGCACTGGCCCGCCGGACAGG
>SLBP01000181.1:0-12365 GCA_007126245.1 Planctomycetales bacterium | reverse complement strand
TGCTGATCCACGCCGGCGACGGGCTGGTGGAGAACAACCTCTTCGAGCACAACCGGCACGAGGCCATCCGCATCGAGACCGGTTGGGAATCGCGCTGGGGCGAGGGATATACGCTCGAGAACCTGGTGCTCCGGGGCAACACGATCCGCTACCCCAACGCCTACGGCCCCAGCGGCGGGGCCGCCGTGCACATGGGAGCCTACCTCCCCTCGGGCATCACGGACTATCCGGTATTCCGCGAGGTGCTCTTCGAGAAGAACACGGTCATCGGGGCGCCCGGGCCGGCATTCGCAATCTCCTCGTTCGCCGACGTCGTCTTCCGCGCGAATATCATCCGGGGAGACTCGCCATGGGCCAGCCGCGATCCCCATGGAGGCGTGATCCGTGCCAGTCACGGCAGGGGACTCTATGTTGCCGATCCGCATCTTCCTGCCGGCGCGGAGGATGGGAGGCCGCTTCGCGTCCAGTTGGTTCCGAGCACGGTCGAGGGGGTGGTCCTGGGGGATGAAGCGGGCGGCCGAAGCGCCGGAGCCCGGACGGCGCAACGGGGCCGGGCGGAAAGGACCGACTGCATCGAGGGTTGGAGGAAGGAGGGTGATTTCAGGTAATCGTTTCACCAGGGGCGGCAATTCGGTCTCACGGCCTTGATCACGGTTTCGGCCACCGCGGGGCGGAGTGATGTGGTTGTACGCTACCCTGACGATCACTGGACGAAGTCCCCCGCGCAGGAGCGTTCCTTTCTCGAACACCTTCTCTCGGCCGCCTACTTATCTCTGGCGGCATCAAAAGCCAAAAGCGTCCAACGCGGCAAGAGATCGAAGGCGGCGCGGAGCAACGTCGGCAAATGGCGAGGGACGGCCCCCTGGGTGACATGCCAGACGAGGAAGGGAAGTGCCTCGAAAGCATCGCCTCCGATTGGGCCGCTTTGTTCCAACGCTCGAGTTCTCGCGTCGAGGGCCGCAACGGCCATCTGTCGTTATGGCATCATAGCCAACACCTGCTGAACCCCTCACGCCTGCGTGCATTGACCGTCTTGGCAAACTACTTCCATCGGCGCCCTCACCGAACCAACGCCGCTCAGCGGTTCTTCCGAGCACCCACGAGTGACTTGGTGCAGTGGCTCTTGGAGCGGCTGCCTTTGCCCGTTCGGCCGGCACGATGTTGTGCCGCGTAGGTGCTTCTTCCGGCGTTCCGCCGCCATGCCGCCCTTGCGCGCGCACCGCCTCATGACGCCTCGAAAAACCCCTTACCTTGCACGCCGCCCAAATGAGGGGTGCGTGGCCGAAGCCGTGATCAAGGCCCTCCGCGACGCAAAAAGCCTTGTCTATTTTCGTCATGCGGACCACCCTGTCAGCCGATGCAACTCGTAATGGCGGAAAAGCCGGCACAAACGGGACCGGTCCGCTGCCAGAATCACAGATGGCCCAAGAAGGGGCATAGAGGGGGGAAGCGGTGGGACATAAATGGTTAGTCCTCTTGGGGGCGGTGACCTTGGTTGCGGTTGCGCGCCCTTCACTGGCCCAGCAATGGGATGATGGACTGCATACCGCTGCAGCGGGCGGTCTCCGTGCATTCGACCCGAACCCGGACTATTCATCGCAGGTTGCTCATTCTTGCTATATCCCCACATGGCGCGCCCATGGAGAGTTTCTCCTGTTGCGCCCGGGGAGTGACAAGGTGTCGTACGCCGTGCCGATCGATGGAGCCATCGCACCACCCGATGGTGTGCCCCCGGTGCAGGTCGGGCGCGAATCGGTGTTGGACCCGGGCTACAACGCCGGTTTCCGCGTCGGTTTCGACCGGGCGCTGACGGATCGCACGAGCCTGGGGCTCGTGTATTCCCATTTCGAGAGCCGGACCTCGGACCAGGTCACTGTCGAGGCACCGGGTGTGCTCCGCTCGTTGATCAACCACCCCGGCACGGTGGCTGCTCCCACCGATTTTCTGGATGCGTCCGGTCGTTACGGGATCGACTTCCGCATGGCCGACATCGAATTCCGCCGCCACCTCTCCTGCGGCCCGCAACACCTCGTCAGCGGGCTGGTCGGCGTGCGCTACGCCCATCTCGACCAACGGTTGGCGAGCGAGTTCACCGACGGGATCGCGATCGAAACAGTCGACAGCCGGATCAATTTCGACGGCGGCGGCATCCGCTTCGGCTTGGAGGGGGAACGCCATTCGGCTCGCTCCGGTTTCCTGGCCTACGGCAAGACCGGTGCCAGCTTCCTGGCGGGCGAGTTCTCCAGCAGCTACGTGCAGGCCGATAGCTTCCGCGACGTCGTCGTGGACACGGGATGGCGCGAGGATCGCGTCGTGACGATCCTGGACGTGGAACTGGGGGTGGGATGGACCAGTGCGGACGGAGGACTTCGGCTCACGGCGGGGTACATGTTCTCCGGGTGGCTCAACACGCTGACCACCGGCGAGCTCATCCAGGCCGTGCAGACCAACGACTCGGTCTCCGTCCACGACACGCTGACCTTCGATGGTCTAGCGGTCCGTGGCGAGCTCCGTTTCTAACGTCATGCCGAGTAGTCTGTGTGAGCTCCTCTTACCGACGAATCCTCTTGCCGCGCCATCCCGTCTTACCCAGAGTACGCGGTGACCCCGCCAGCGATCATCCGAAAGGCCACGTGAGCGCAAATCTTCTTGGCCAAGCCAGTAGATAGCGGAACAGCAAGAGAAGGGTGAACGGCGTAGCGTGGCACTCGGTGGGCTTGAATCCGGCCCGTCGCCGAGCCGGGACTCCGCTCCCCGACTCTCTTCTCCCGCAGGGTGTTGGAGCCACAGCCTCTCGATCCGGCCGCCCGCCGTTTTCCCCCGTCGAAGGCCGCCTCTTCTTGCCGGGCGATCCGCCCTGGCCTCTCAACACTTCATCGAAGCGCGACATTACTTACGGGCCCTCACGGTGGTAGCCTGCCATCGGCCAGGAAATGCTACCGCCCGTTGGCTCCTGCGGGAGATTGGCTACCGACGGCGGCGCCGACGACCCCCCACGGAGGGAGTATGATTGTCGTTGCAATTCGTGCATTCTGTGCATCTTGACAATTCCCTGCCTTGAGCCGATAAAGTAGGTCGTTTCCACTCCGTCGCGGTATGTGACTGAGGCGGTATCGAGCCCTTGCTCGCAGCCTGCCCGGAGCCGGCTCCACTTGGACTCCAATGACGAGGGCGAAACGATGAGGTCTCTTCGCCGACTGCCTCAACATGGGCGGAACCGTTCCACCGCGGGGAGGAGGGAAAGCCTCAGGGGTCGTCTCCTTCGGGCCGAGCCGCTCGAGGACCGCTCCATGCTGGCGATCGTCATACCGGTGAATCCGTTGGTCGGTCCGGCGATGAACGTCGCCGAGCAGGCCCTCAACGCAATCGCCCCGGAGATTCGCCAAAGCTTTCCCTCCGCCTTCGATCAGCTCTTCGACGCGGCCACGGCGTCGGTGGCCTACCAGGCCTTCCCGGGGGAAACCAACCAGGTCAAGGTGTACGGCTCGCTGGCCAACCTGCTGCTGATGTTCGACGAGTCGACGGAGAACACGCTGTTTCGCGTACCGCCGGCCTTCCACCGGGACCTGTTGGATTTCAATGTCAACGTCGCCGGGTCCGTCGACGGGGGGTTCTCGCTGGGGGTCGAGCTCACCGGCGGCATCGAGATCACTTTCGAGGACCTGCCCTCCTCGCTGGTCAAGAACCTCTACGATATCGCCGACGCGCGGGCCATCGTGCCCAATGGGGCGGCGATGGTCGACCTGATTCCCGGCCTGGGCGGCGTGGTCGACACGTTCGCCAACTTTCTCGACTTCGAGCTGCCCGACCTGCAGTTGCCTTCCATCGAGCTGCCCGAGCTGAGGATCCCGCAGCTCGACTTTCCCGGTCTGACGATTCCCGGCTTCTCGATCCTCGGCAAGGATTTCGGCCCCTGGACGATATGGGACGAGTTCACGCTCTTGGGCGAGACCACCGTCTTCCCCGGGTTCACGCTGGAGTTCCCCTCGGTCAGCGACCTGGGCATCCCTCGGTCGATCCGCGACATGGTGGGCCTGCTCCCCGCCGAGATCGGCGATTTCGTCACCAGCATCGACGCCGCGGTGAACTTCTTCCGCGACAGCATTACGACGAGCTCGGTCTACATCTCGACACTCGACGGGCACGACACGATCGATTTCAGCGAACTCACGGGGATTCCCGTGGTGGTTTACGCGGGGGGCGACGACGATACGATCATCCCCGGCGGCAGCCGCCCCCTGCTCGATACCCTCGGCTTCCCCTTCTTCGGCGACCGCAGCATGGTCGAGCACCGCCTCTACGGCGAGGCGGGACGCGATACCTTCTTGATCAACACCCGCTACGACTCGCTCCTGTACATTGACGGCGGCCCGGGCAACGACCGCATCGTCGTCGAGGGGACCGAGGGGAACGACATCTTCCGTCTGGTGGCCGGACCGAACGGCACTTTGGAAAAGATCGTCCTCGAGGCGCCCAATCCCAGCCCCGTAGCGACCAACGAAAGGGTCCTCGTGACCGTTCCTCAGGGCACCATCGGCGGGACCTTCACGCTCACCTTCGACAACGGCACCGACGCCCCCGCCACCACCGCGCCGATCGGCTTTGACGTCCCCGCCGCGGAACTCCAGGACCACCTGGCGGCGCTCGCTACCGTCGGGCCGGGCAACGTGCTCGTCGGCGGCCCCGCCGGGGGCCCCTGGGAGGTCGAGTTCGTCGGCGCCCTGGCCGCCCGCGACTTGCGGGTGATGACCGCCGACGGCACCGATCTGTTGCGAACTCCGCAGCAGCTCTTCGTCGACGTGACGACCGACGCAGACTCGACCTCCGGCACCAACCAGCAACAGACCGTCCGCCTGCCGGCGGGCACCACCGGGGGCACCTTCCGGCTTTCCTTCGCGGGAGAGTCCACCGGCGACCTCGCCCACAACGCCTCCCGCTTCACGGTGCAGTCGGCCCTGGAAGGGCTGGGCACCATCGGGGAGGGAAACATCCGTGTCAGCGGGCCCGCGGGCGGACCCTGGATCGCCGAGTTTTCCGGCGACCTGGGGCTGACCGACCAGCCGCTGCTTGCGGCCGACGGCTCCGGGCTGACCGGCGGCATCGCCATGGAAGTCGCCGAGACGGTGGCAGCGGTGGCGAGCACCAACGAGGTACAGCGACTGGAGCTCCCCGCAGGCGTTTCCGGTGGCACGTTCCGCCTGTCCTTCGACGGCCAAACCACGGTGCCGATCGACCACGACGCCAGCGTGAGCGACGTCGCCAACGCGCTGTGGAGCCTGGGCTCGATCGGCGGCGTGCAGAACCTCGACGTGCGGGGGTCCGCCGGGGGGCCCTGGGAGTTCGAGTTCACCGGCGCCTTGCGGGGGACGGACCAGCCGCCGATCGCGGCCGACCTCTCCCAGCTCAGCGGAGCCCTCCCTCTCCAGGTCGAGGAGACCGTGCCGGGCAGCGGCACCAACGAAGTGCAGACGATCACCCGTCCCGGCGGCGTCACCGGCGGGAGCTTCAGGCTCACCTTCGACAATGGCACCATCGCCCGCACCACCGCCCCGCTGCCCCACGACGCCACGGCCGGCGAGGTCCAGGCGGCTCTCGAGGCACTCACCTCCGTGGGGGGCTTTCCCAACGTGCAGGTCAGCGGCGCGCCGGGCGGTCCCTGGACGGTCGAGTTCACCGGCGATCTGGCAGCGCAAAACGTGCTCCCGATTGCAGCCGACTTCACCGGCCTAGTCGGGCCCGCGCTGGAACCGGGCGTATTGCGGCTCGTCGCCGGCTCGGCGGTGGAGAACGAGGCGCAGTCGATCGTACCCCATCCCGAAGCCGGCGGCGGCAGCTTCACGCTCACCTTTGCCGGGGCGACCACCGGCGCCATCCCCTTCCACGCCACCGCCGCCGAATTGCAGGCGGCCCTCGAGGCGCTGCCGACCATCGGCATGGGTAACGTGCTCGTCACGGGCGGAAGCGGTGCCGCGTGGGCGGTCGAGTTCATCGCGGCGCTGGGCAACAGCCCCCAGCCTCTCCTGGTGGCCGACGGGGCGGGTGTGACGTTCTCGCCCACTCAACCCGCCGACGAGACGGTGCCGGGTGTGGCCGGCGCCAACGAGGTGCAGACCCTGACCATGCCCCCCACTGCCAACGGTGGCAGCTTCACGCTCTCCTTCCAGGGCCGCACCACCGTCGCCATCCCCTACGACGCCACGGCGGAGCAGGTGCAGACTGCCTTGCAGGACCTCTCTACGATCGGCGGCCCAGAGCACGTGCACGTATCCGGGCCGAATGGCGGCCCCTGGACCGTCGAGTTCACCGGGCTGCTCGCCGGCGCGAACCAGCCGCTGCTTACCGCCGATACCTCGCAGGTTTCGGGCGGCTTCGCCGACATCACCGCCACCACGATTCAAACCGCGGATGCAGGCGTCGACGAAGAGCAGACCCTGCAGCTCTCCTCCGCCCCGGCCGACGGCACCTTCACCCTCACCTTCCGCCGCGGCGCCGTGATCCGCACCACGGACCCGATCCCCTTCGACGCAACCGCCGCCCAGGTAACCGCGGCGCTCGAGGCGCTCTCGAACGTCGGGCCGGGGAACGTGGCGGTGGATAAGGTGGACGCCGTCACCTGGAGGGTCACCTTCACCGGCGACCTGCGGGCCACGGGGCAGTTCGCCCTGCAGCCCGATACCGCGCAGCTCGCCCGCGGCATCGATCCGACGGTGCAGGAGACGCGGCCCGCTGGACGCGTCAACCAGGTGCAGACGGTAACCCTCCCCGGCGTGCCGCTCGCGGGCAGCTTCACCCTGGCGTTCGACGACGACACCGAGGTCCGCACCACGGTGCCGATCCCCTACGACGCCACCGCCGACCTGGTGCAGTCGGCCCTCGAGGCGCTGGCGAACCTGGGCGCGGGGGGCGTGAGCGTCACCGGACCCGCCGGCGGCCCGTGGGACGTGGAATTCATCGGCCCATTTGCGGAAACGGACCAGGCGCCGCTGATCGGCGACGTGGCCGACCTGATCGTCGTCGGCAGCGACCCCGAGGTCGACCAGATTGTCGTCGGCAGCGACGGCGAGAACCTCGTCATCCGCACCACCCATTTCAGCGGGATCGTCAACGTCGAGCAGCTCCAGATCGAGGGGCTCGGCGGCGACGACGTGCTGATCATCGACAACCGCCAGGGGCCAATCCACTTCCCGCTGGGGATCAACTTCAACGGCGGCGACGGTACCGACCGGTTGGTGCTCCTCGGTGGCGAAGCCGTCGCCGAGTCGACCCACTACTTCACCGGTCCCGGCGAGGCCACCGGCAGCGTGATCACCCGCTTCGGCGACGCGCCCGAGCAGGTGCAGATCGTCAACTTCGAGCAGCTCGATCCGACACTCGATTACGTCGTCGACCTGGTTCCCAGCCGCGCGCTGACCGTCGTGGGCACCGCCGCCGCCACGGCGATCACGATCGGGCCGGAGAGCTACATGGGGACGCCCGTGACCTCCCTTTCCGTCGACGACTACGCCAGCCTCCTCTTCGCCAACAAGGAGACGTTGACGGTCCGCGCCGGCGGAGGCGACGACGCCATCACAGTCGACCTTGGCGGCGTCCTCCCCGAGTTGACCCAGGTGACGATCGACGGTGAGGGCTTCACCGGGGGGAACTCGCTGCTGCTGCTGGGCACCGCCGGCGACGACCACTTCACCGTCCGTCCCACCGGCCGGGACACCGGCTTCGTCGAGATCGGCGGCGTAGTGACGCTGGATATCGAGCTGGTGAGCGTCCAATCCTTGCGGATCGACGGGCGCGGGGAGGACGTCGGCGACTCGCTCCACGTGATCGTCAACGACGCCGTGGTCATGCCCGGCATCCACCCCGGCGAGGGCGAGGTCACCGGGCGCGACCTCCGCGGCCGCCGCCTGCTGCCCGTCTCCTACGTCGACATCGAGGCGGCGGCCCAGGTCACCGGCAACATCATGGAGATCACCGGCACCCATGGCAACGACGTGTTCCTCGTCGAGGACGGTCTGGTGCGGGTGATCGACCTGCTCAACGGCGAGCGGGTGTTCGACGTCTCCGGCGTCAATGGCCTGATCCTCGATCTTCTCGGCGGCAACGATACGGTGGCGGTCCGTCCGGGCGACTACTTTCCCTTGGGGCTGTGGATCCACGGCGGCGGCAGCGACTCGGTGGTCGTCGCCGCCGACACCGAGCCGGTTCGGCTCGACGTCGGGACCGGGCTGCTGGGAGGGTTCTTCGTCGGCGAGATCCTCCTCGACGGTGTCGAGAACCTTACGGTCAACGGCAGTGACGGCGCGGTCGATCGCTTCGAAGTCCGCGGCTACGGTCAGCCGACCGGGCTCCGCCGCGTCACCCTCGACGGAGGCGATGCCGACGGCGACGACGGCGACATCCTCGACGTGCTGCTGACGGCCGGGCCCGACCTGGTCCGCTTCACCCCTACCGGCCCCGCCTCGGCCAGGCTGACCCATGGCCAGAGCGACCTGCAGATCCGCGTCGAGGGGTTCAACAGCGACCCCGGCGCGATCCGCATCGACGGCGGTGGCAGCATCAACGGACTGGTCTACGAGGGGTCGATCGGCTCCGACCTGTTCACCGTCGCGCCGGCGGCGCCCGGCGAAGCGCGAATCGGCCTGGCGGCTGCCGGCCAGCCGTGGGTCCCGGTCGACGCGGCCAACTTCACCGAAGTGCGGCTCGAAGGGGGGGGCGGCATCGACCACTTCGAAATCGCACCGCTGGCCGACACGGTGGTCACCGCCGACGGCGGACCGCCCGCGGTGAGCGAATCGCTCCACGTCGTCGATCCGATCGGCGGCTCGCCGATCGTGCTCCGCCAGAGCCTGGTGCCCGGCGCCGGCTCGGTGACTGTCGGCGCGCTGGCGCCGGTCTTCTACGAGAATGTCGAGGTCTTCGACGAGCGGCTGCGGGTCGATCCGCAACTCCTGGTACTCAAGCCCGATCCCTACGAGCCCAACGACACGCTGGCCACGGCCACCTACGTAGGTGCGGGCCAGACGCTGAACGTCGATCCCACGATCGATCCGGCCGGCGACGTCGACTATTACCGCTTCGTCGCCGCCGAGACCGGCACGCTGGACTTCCAGGTCTACTTCCAGCACGTCCACGGCAACCTGGACGTCGAAGTGCTCGACGCCGCCGGCAACGTGATCGGCGAGAGCCGCTCCTTCACCGACAACGAGCGGGTGACCATCGGCGCCGTGGCCGACCAGACCTACTACCTCCGCGTTTTCGGGGCCACCGGCACGGAGGTCAACGTCTACCAGTTCTCCGTCGTCAATGCGCCGGCCCCGGTGCCTTTCCAGGTCGATCTGAGGGCCGCCTCCGACAGCGGCCGCAGCGACGCGGACAATGTCACCGGCGAAACGTCGCCGACCTTCGACATCTTCGTCGACGACGAGCGGATCCGCGCACTGACCAACCTCGAACTGATCCCGGACGAGAGCGACGACCAGCTCCGCGACGGCGACTTCGGCGTGGAGTTCTACAACAACGGCGTCTTCCTGGGGCTGGCGGCCTATGCAGGACCCGAAGATGCGCTGGACGCCCACCGCTGGCGCTTCACCGCCGAGCCGGGCCAGCTCCTCGAAGGGCACGACAACTTCATCACGGCGGCCCTCTGGATCCGCGACCGGGCCACGCCCGCGGTTGTAGGACGGGGGGGCTTCTCGCCGCCGTTGCAGGTCACGCTCGATACCACCCCGCCGCCGGTGCGCATTCTCGGCATCGACCCGGCCACCGGCGACAGCGGCGTTCCCGGCCTTGCCGAGACCTTCGTCGACCGCGTCACCAACAACACGGCCACCGCCTTCGTGGGCGGCGCCGAGGCCGACGCCGTGGTGCGGCTGTATGTCGATGCGGTGGCCGACGGGGCCATCGGGAATCCGGACGAATATGGCCTGACCGTAGCCCTGCCCTTCGACGGCAACGCCGCCTTCCCCGACGGCGCCTGGCAGGCGGCCTTCCCCCGCGACCTCAACGACCCCGACTTCTTTCCGTACGACGGTCTACGGGAGATCCTCGTGACGGCCGAAGACCCCGCAGGCAACGTCTCCGAGCCGGTCGCCTTCGAGATCTTCCTCGACACGCAGGGGCCCCGCGTCACCGCCGTCGCGGTCACCAACTCCGACTATGACCTCTTCGGCAAGAAGGGGACGGACGGGCGTCTCCGCCCCACGCCGCTAGTCCACAGCCTCTCGATCGACGTGCTCGACTACCCGCCGCGGGCACCCGGCTTCCTCTACGACGCGCTGCCCGACGGTGGCCCGACGCTCAACCCCGGCAACTACCAGCTCCGCGGCGATGCCACGGGCCTGGTGCCCATCAAGAGCGTCGGCTACGAGGGGGATCCGGTCCTCTCCGGCCAGCCGGCCACCGGCACCATCGTGCTGGAGTTCTTCGAGCCGTTGCCCGACGACCGCTTTACGCTCACCGTTTCCGACGTTCTCGTCGATCCGGCTGGCAACCGGCTCGATGGCGAGACGAACGCCGCCGAGCCGCAGGAGACGCCGCACCTGCCCAGCGGCGACGGCGTGCCCGGGGGCGATTTCGTGGCCCGCTTTACGGTCGACAGCCGCCCCGAGCTGGCCGTATGGGCGGCGGGGAGCGTTTACGTGGACACCAACGGTAACCGCCTTTTCGACCCGGCCAATCCCGATGCCACGAACCGCGACCTCGTCTACACCCTCGGGTACACCACCGATTTCCTCTTCGCCGGCAATTTCGCCCTGCCCGGCGAGACCGCCGACGGCTTCGATAAGCTGGCCGCCTACGGGACGGCGGGCAGCCAGTTCCGCTGGCTGATCGACACCACGAACGACGGCGTGCCCAACCTCGTCGTCGACGATCCGGCGCGCGTCACCGGACAGCCGGTGGCGGGCGACTTCGACGGCAACGAAGCCACGGGCGACCAGGTAGGCCTCTTCACCGGCACCACCTGGCACCTCGACACCACGGGCGACTACCGGGTCAACTTCACCCTGCCCAGCGAGCTGCGGGGGTACCCGATCGTGGGCGACTTCGACGGCGACGGCCACGTCGACCTGGCCACTTGGAAGGACGGCGTCTTCTATTTCGACCTCACCAACGGCACGCCGCAAGGATGGAACGGCAAGGTCGACGCCACGATCGAGTTCGGCTTCATCGGCGCCCGCGTGCGGCCGGTGGCTGCCGACATGGACCAGGACGGCATCGACGACGTGGGGCTCTGGGTGCCCGACCGCGCGGGCATGCCCGACACGACCGGCGAGTGGTACTTCCTCATCTCCGACGATCACCAGCGTTACGACGACGAGGGGAACCCGCTGCCCCAGAAGCGCCGGCCGGGTACGGTGGTCACGCTCGACCACGCCTTCTCGCCGGCTCCGCTCGGGCAGGATCTCTTCGCTCGCTTCGGCAGCGAGTTCGCCGTCCCCCTGGTGGGTAACTTCGATCCACCGGTCCTCGGCGGACCGGGGCAGCCAAGCAATCCGGACGAGCCCGAAGGTGGGAAGAAGTCTGTCGAGTCGGCCGTGACCATCCACCTTACGATCCGACCGACCAGCTCGATTCCTGCGGGTTCTTCTGGTGCGGTCGCCATGCTACCGCAGAGCCCGGCATGGATCGACGGGTGGACCACCTTCAACGCCGAAATCTGGGTGAAGTGGGATGACGATGGTGCGGATGGAATCGTCAACGCGGCGACGGCGACGCTGAACTACAACCCCGAGTATTTCAATCCCACCGAGGTCACCTTCGGAGCCGAGTTCACCGATGGCGCGTATTCGTTTGATCACCAGGCAGGGCGCGTCGTGGGGATCGGCGGTTTGGCAGGCGGGGATCATGTTGGCAAGAACGAGTATGCCCTCCTGGCCCGCGTGGCCTTCGAGCCGAGGGACGATCAACTTGCTCCCCTGGTCTTGGCCCCGGACCACATCTTCGCCGGGCCGTACGACCTGGGGCTGTCCCTCGAGGCGGTGGAGGTGACGCTGGGTCACGGTCCTGGCAGTCCGGTGATCGCCCCGCCCCCGGAGACGGAACTGTGGGCGATGATCTACCACCATTTCAGCGCGGAGCCGCGGATCGGCGTGCCCGAGCTGCTCGCCGTGGTGCGGGCTTTTAACGAGCCGATCACCCCGGAGAGCCCCCCTGAGCACCGCTGGGCGGACTTCGACCGCAGCGGTCACGTAGGCGTCCCCGACCTCTTGGCGATCGTGCGGAACTTCGGCCTCGAGCGTCCCACGAATGCCATCACCTACCCGAGCAACTTCCCCGCGGCGTGGCGGCTGGAGGAGGCGGGAGACGAGGGAAACGTCTTGGCGGGGTTCGCGGCGACGGAAGCGGAGCTCTCGGCAGGGGGGACTCTGTCG
>SLBP01000049.1:0-33864 GCA_007126245.1 Planctomycetales bacterium | reverse complement strand
CAGCGGGGGACGTACGGCTTCAAGAAGGCGGTCGCCTACCAGGTCCGCGAGGGCAGGCTCGAGGAGCTCTGGAGCTGGGATAACCGGGATCTGCCGCGGCGTTTCTGGGGGCAGGGGGCCCATACCGTCAAGGTGGCGGACGTGGACGGCGACGGCCGCGACGAGGTGATCCTCGGCTCGATGGTCCTGGACGACAACGGCGTGCCGCTCTGGACCACCGGCCTGGGCCATCCCGACCACGTCTACGTGGGCAACCTCGATCCGGCCCGCCCCGGGCTGGAGATCTACTTCGGCATGGAGACCCGCCAGGAGCGCAACGGCATGTGCATGGTGGACGCCGCCACGGGCGAGATCCTCTGGGGCTTCGACGAGCCGACGGTCCACATCCACCACGCGGGGCTGGTGAGCCCCATCGACCCGCGCCGCGCGGGCAGCGAGTGCTACAGCGGCGAGCGCGACTTCCCCGAGAAGCGTTGGCTCTTCGACGCGCGGGGCGAACTGATCGAGATGGTCGATCTCGGCGGGCTGGCCCCCCGCGCCGCCTGGTGGGATGCCGACCCGACCCGCGAACTCCTCGCCCGCGGACGGATCCACAAGTACCACCCGCCCCACGAATACCCCACGCGGATCGAAGGCCATATCGCCGCCGTGGCCGATCTCTTCGGCGACTGGCGGGAGGAGATCGTCACCTCGGTTCCGGGGGAGATACGCATCTACACCACGACGATCCCCGCCCGCGACCGCCGCACGACGCTCATGCAGGACCCCCTGTACCGGCTCGACGTAGCCATCGCCTCGATGGGCTACTTCCAGGTGCCCCTTCCCAGCTA
This sequence comes from Planctomycetales bacterium, assembly GCA_007126245.1. Lineage (GTDB taxonomy): Bacteria > Planctomycetota > Planctomycetia > Pirellulales > Thermoguttaceae > SKOZ01. The sequence continues at coordinate 33,034 of SLBP01000049.1, read as the reverse complement.
CGATCCTCACTCGCCTGGGCCGGTTGGCGGGGAAAGCGACGGATACCGGGAATGAACGCGAACGGCCTTGTGGTAGAATAGTTTGTGTCGCCTCCGCTGCCGATCTCCCCCGCGGGGGAGTGGCGCGGCGACCGCTCTACCCATTCCCGTTTCACCGCCGGATTCGTAAGGTCCATTGTCCGCCCCTAGGCGTACCGCGGCACCACACCGATTTCGGCCCCGGGGTTCGACATGTCGCGCCGCGCGGTCTTCGAAGCCAGTCTGCGATACTTTCTCGAGCCGATCGGCCCCCTGCTGGAGGACGAATCGGTCACGGAGATCATGGTCAACGGCTTCGACGAGATCTACGTCGAGCGGCGGGGGCGGCTGGAGCAGACGGCGGCCCGCTTCCCCAGCGACGACGCCCTCCGCTCGGCCGTCCACAACATCGCCCAATGGGTGGGGCGGGAGATCGACGAGCAGCGGCCGGTGCTCGACGCCCGCTTGCCCGACGGCTCGCGGGTCCACGCCATCATTCCGCCCAGCGCTCGCGGGGGGACCTACGTCACCATCCGCAAGTTCTCCCGCGAGGCCATGACGCTCGAGGACATGATCGCCTTGGGGACCCTCTCCGAAGCGGCCCGCGAGTTCCTCGACCTCGCCGTAAAGCTGCACAAGAACATCCTCATCTCGGGGGGAACCGGTTCGGGAAAGACGGCGCTTTTGGGGGCCATGTCGCGGGCCATCTCCGCCGAGGAGCGGATCGTGGTCATCGAGGACACCTCGGAGTTGAAGCTCATCCAGCCGCATACGCTCTACTTAGAGGCGAAGCACGCCGATGCTGCGGGCCGGGGGGCCTTGGGCGTGCGGCAGCTCTTCTCCAATTCGCTCCGCATGAGGCCCGATCGGATCATCGTCGGCGAGGTTCGCGGCGGCGAGGCGTTGGACATGATCCAGTCGATGATCAGCGGCCACGCGGGGAGCCTCTCGACGATCCACGCCAGCAGCCCCCGCGACGCCCTGACCCGGCTGGAGACGCTGGCCCTGATGTCCGACGTGGAGATCCCCGTCTACGTGGCCCGCGCCCAGGTGGCGGCGGCCATCCACCTGATCGTCCAGATCGCCCGCTTCACGGAGGACGGCTCGCGGCGGATCACCCGCATCAGCGAGGCCGCCGGCCTCTCCGAGCAGAACCAGTACGTGGTGACCGACCTCTTCGTCTCGCGGCTCAAGGGGAAGACCCGGGAGGGGAAGCTCCTCGTGAAGCTCGAGCCCACCGGCGCCCGGCCTAGTTTCGCCGAGGAGCCCTTCGAGCAGGGACTGGAGGAGCACGTGCGGCTTACCCGCACGTTGTGGAGGGAAGAATAGTGCAGAAGGGAAGTGAATCGAGGGTCCGCTGGGGGGCGATCGCTTCGAAGGGCGCGGGGGGTATCCGCAGGGCCTGCCGGCGGCGCGGGGCTGCGGCGCTGGACTACGTGCTCATTCTGGGCGTAGTCCTTCCCATGGTCGCCTTCATCATGTGGATCGGACCCTGGCTGATCGCCCTGGTCTACGAGATGGTCGCCGGGCTGATCGCCTGGCCGTTTATGTGAAGGGTGAAGGGTGAAGGGTGAAGGGTTGAAGTGGGAGGTGGGAAGTGGGAAGCGCTTTGATGCCTGGCTCCCGCTCGGAAATGCACAAACATCGGCACGCGAAGTGCCGCTGCACCCCCCGCGCCCGGCCATCTTTCCGTGGGAAAGGGAGATGCCCCCGGGCGGCTTCTCCCCTAGCGAACATCCATTGGGGGGATATTGGGGGTTCACAAAAGTGCCGAGTTGGACGAAAATGGGTACGTAGGGACGTTTGGTAGGCTGCAGTTCGGGGCGTTGGGCGGCTGTCGGTCACAGGAGAGGAGCCAGGTCGTGAAGAAACCCGTATTCTGGAGGTTGCTGGAGCGCGTCCACGGCGACGAGAGGGGGGCGGTGAGCCTGGAGACGATCCTGATCATCGGCGCCATCGCGCTGCCGATCCTCATCTTCCTGATCCAGTTTGCTTGGCCGCGGATCCGGGGCTACTTCGAGCGGGGGCTGCGGGAGCTCGAAGAGGGGGCCGACGCAGCACGCGGCCCCGGCAGCTACTAGACGCCCGCCACGAAGATGGTCGCCTTCGCCGTCCTGCTGGCGCTGCTGGCGGTCGCCTCGATCACCGATATCCGCGCGCACCGCATCCCCAACACCATTACCTATAGCGGCATGCTGATCGCGCTGGCAGGGAACGGCGTGGGGGACTTGTGGCTGGTTGCGGGCGGAAGCGGCGCCGAGGCGCTGGAGTGGCTGGGCCACGTGGGCCTGGTGCCGAGCTTGCTGGGCCTATTGGTGTGCGGTCTGGTGATGCTCGTCTGCTACGTCTTCCTGCACGTGGGCGGGGGCGACGTGAAGCTGCTGGCGATGATGGGGGCGTTCCTGGGGCCGGAGAAGGGGATCGAGGCCATGCTCTGGACATTTGTCCTGGGGGCCTGCGCGGCGATCATCATCCTCGTCTGGCGGGTGGGGGCTTGGCGGCTCTTCGTGCGGGTTTTGCGGCAGGCGGGCTATACGCTGCGGCTGGGTCGCTGGCCGGGCCTGACGCCCGAGGAGCGGGCCCAGCTCCAGCCGCCGCTGTTCCTGGCTCCCGCTGCCCTGGCCGCCGTCGTGGTGATGCTCGTGCTGCCCGCATAGCCTGAATCCCGAGTGAGGAGATTGTGCCATGGGGCGCGAGGTGCTCTTCGCCTGCCTCCCCTGGGCCGCGGCGCTGGCCGCGGCGTTGGTGGCCCTCTGGCTCATCGGCCGGGCCGCCGGCGGGCGGTTCGCGCCGCGGCGCCTGGCGGCGCTCCACACCGATCAGCAGGGGAGCGCCCAGAGCCTGAGCTTCGTGCTCACGCTCCCCCTGTTCGTGATGGTGATCCTCTTCATCGTGCAGGTGAGCCAACTCATGATCGCCACCGTGGTGGTCCACTACGCCGCCTTCGCCGCGGCGCGGGCGGCCGTGGTGTGGATCCCCGCACGAGTCCTCCCGGACGAGTTGGAGAACCATACTGCGGGCTTCTTCGAAGACCCCTTCACCCCGAACCAGGTTCCTCCCACGCTCGATGGCCCCAGCGAAGGGGGGCTGACCTTCATCATCGCGCCCGAGGGGTACAAGTACGAGCGAATCCGGGCGGCGGCCGTGCTGGCCTGCGTGCCGATCAGCCCTTCCCGCGACTTGGGCCTTGCCGTGCCCGGCCGCCTCGCGGTCACGGCCGACACACTCCGCTACGCGTACGCGCGCTTAGCCACCCGCCGGCAGAGCGCCGCCTCGATGCGGCGGTTGGAGAACAAGCTGGCCTACGCCGACCTCGGCACGGATATTGAGGTGCGTTTCTTCCACAGCAATCGCGAGCCGCCCCTGGTCCAACACTGGCTCGACCCCGACGTCGAGGAGTTCGCCTTCAACGAGATCGGCTGGCAGGACCAGATCACGGTGACCGTGCATCACGACCTGGCGCTGCTCCCCGGGCCCGGGCGCCTCCTGGCGCGCCGGCCGGCCGCGTCTTCGCCCGGCGACCCCGCGGAACGGATCGGCCGGATGGGAGGCGTCTACGTCTATCGTCTGACCGCCTCGGCCAGCATGGGCAACGAGGGGGAGAAATCGGTGATTCCCTATGACTACTACCCCTACTGAGAAGCGCCGGGCGCCGCGCGTTTGGTACGCGGCACAGGCCTCTGTGCCGTGCGCTTTGGTGGGGCGGCTCGCGCGGCGGGTGCCGCGGAGGATGCGCGCGGCCTGCGCCGGGGCGCTGGCGCGCCTGCACGGCGACGAGCGGGGGACGATCAGCATCCTCACCGTTTTCGCCGTGCTCCTCCTGACGATGCTCCTGGGGATGGTGATGAACGTGGGCCGCCACGCCGACGGCAAGATCCGCATGCAGAACGCCGCCGACGCGGCGGCCTACAGCGGCGGCGTGGTGTTGGCCCGGGGCATGAACACGCTGGCCTTCACGAACCACCTCCTCTGCGACGTCTTCGCGCTGACGGCCTTCATGCGCGAGGCCCGCGATAGGAACGCCGCCCGGTACGTCCCGGAGATCCTCGACGCCTGGGAGGAGGTTGCTCCCCGGTTCCGCGGATCGGACTTCCCCAAGTTCGAGGCCCTAGGGCCGGCGATCGAGGCCAAGGTGCCGCGGGAGCGGGAGCTGTTGCGGGCCTACGTGGTCTGGGCGGCGGCGACCAGCGTCCACGTCCTGCCGCTCTGCGAGGAGATCCTTGCCAATCGTTGGATCCCCGAGTACCAGCGGGCGGTGCTCCTGGCCACGCCCGATGTGGCCCAGGCGGCCGCTCGCGAGACGGCCTACCGCCACGGCCGGCCGGAGCGGGGCCGCGGACCCATGCTGGGCGTCCTCTGGCGGACCAACGGCGAGATCGTCGCCGGGGCCGATCCGCCCATGGCGCGGGTTCTCCCGGTGGTCGATGCCGTGCTCGACGCCCTTCCCGGAGGCGACCGCTACTTCGAAGACGCCCGCCGGCAACGCGCCGAGACGGCCCAGCACCACCTCGACCGGTGGAACAACGAGACGATGTACTTCTTCGACCGCGAGGCGAAGATGGGGCAGTTCAGCGCGCTCTGGCGGAGCTTCACCTGCGGCTACCTCCGGCAGCTCCTCAACGAGGAGTACCCCTCCACGAACATGCCCATGGTGATCCGTACCCCGCGGCGGGATATCGCCGACGGCACGAGCCACCTGGCCGAGGAGTTCACCTTCCTGAGCGTTGTCTACTGGGGAGCGCTGCCGGAGACATTCCCCGGCGTCTTCCGCAATCCCCTGGACCACGACGGGTTGGCCTATGCCGAGGTCCGCATGTTCCTCCCCAAGCGGCGGCTCGTCTGGCTCCGTCACTGGCCGAGCGCCATCTCTCCGATCGGCGGCGTCCCCGGCGAATTCCCCGAATTGCCCGACGCCGACGAACCCGACGAGCCCGCCGACGGCAGCGAGGGGCACTGGTACGTGGGCCGGGAACCGCACATCCCCACGCACTGGAACCTGATGAACCAGAACTGGACGGTCCATCTCGTTCCCGCAACCCAGCCCGTTTTGCCGGTGATCCTGCAAACGCCGCCGCCGGTTCCCGAGTTTTACGCGGGTGGCTACCGCCTCCCCGACTTGGGCGCGCTCACGGCGGCCGACATCGCCCGCATCAGCCCCCATTAGGGCCCCGGTCATGCCCCCCCATGCAATCACACCCGGAGACACCGAGTCGATCCGCGATCGTCGGCGTGGTCTCTCCACGCTGGAGATGGTCCTCAGCCTGCCGATCCTCCTGATGCTCATGGCGCTGATGATCAACTTCGGTACGGCGGCCTCGTGGAAGGTCCGCGCCCTCTCGGCCTCGCGCGACGCCGCCTGGAGCTCGCGCCCGCCGCGGAGCGGGGGGACGAACCCTCGACCCTTCTATTGGCCGAGCGACGCCGGAGCCGGTGCGCGCGGTACGGCCGATGCCGAAGTGCTCGACGATTCCCGGGTCGATCACCCCGTGGCCCGCGGACCGCTCCCCTACGGCACGAGAGTCGACGAACGGCTGCTCGATCCCACCCGCGGCATGCGCGAAGGCGCTTCGGACATCCGCCGCAGCTTTCCTATGCTGGCCCGGATGGGCTCGTACGCGCTCCGGTCGCGGCATCCCCTGCTCGACGACAAGTGGCAGTACTGGCGCATGGGCGTACGAGATTATTCGTGGACGGGCCCGAGCAACCGGGGCAGGCGTATTCCCGTCATCTACGACCTGCCACAGGCAGGGGGTATCTATGCGCAGGACTATATCGAGGCCGTGGTGGCCATCTACTATGCCCCATTCCGCGCAGCCCTCCGCCCGCTCGACCGCGACGAGGAGTTCATCGAATACAGCCGGAGATTCGACTGGGGCACCGGCCCGCCCGACTTCCACCCCCGCCTGAGTCGCTTCTGCTCATTGGACCACGACGAGGCGCAGGAGCGGGTGACCGATCTGGTCGACCGCATCCGCGGCCGGCCGGCCACGGAGGAGCAGGCGCGGATCCCCTGCGTGGCCGAACGGATGACCGACGGCTTCATCGGCCTTTACGAGCGAGTCATTGCCGAGCTGGAGCAACTCCTCGATGCGGATCCTCCCCCGCCAGCAGCGGAGGCAGCCGCCATCCGCCGGGAGATCGCCGAACTTGAGTCCCGCATCGAGACGCTCGAAGCGTTCCGCGCCCAACTCCAGGCAGGTGGCGGGTGAGCCCTATTCCTTTTCCTCGACTTCGCGCAAATCGCCCACCTCGAACCGATGCAGGATAGACCGCACCCTCTCGCCGACCGCGAAGCGAACCGGCCCGGGGAGCCGGCGCCCCCCTCTGCAGGCCTTGGTGCCTTGGCGGCGCGGATAGCCGCCTGGACGACCAACGGGCTGGTGACGGCGATGGTGCTCGTGGCGGGCTTGGGGTTCGGCCGCCAGGTCCTCCGCTGGTGGGCCGAGGGCGAGGAGCCACCGCCGCCGTTGACCGCGGCCGATCCCTTCGCCGACGGGACAGTCCGCCTCCAGTTCGCCGAGCAGCCGTGGGGGATTGCCCGCGAACAGGTCGCCGGACCGCGGGAATCGGCCGTGGCGGCCCTGCGGCGGCTCGTTGCCGAGGAGACCTCCCGTGTCGCCGAGGGGTGGGCTGGCGATGCACGAAGCACCAGCGATGCATGCACACCCGAGGGGCCAGCCGGACGGGGTGACATACCCGCAGAAGAGGTGCTGCTTCTGGAGCGGCTCGCCAGCAGCGAACCGGCTGCGGAGGGGGCGGGTTGGGCCCTCTTCGAGCTCGAAGGAGTCATCCCCATGGCTGTGGGGCTGGTCGGTCAGTGGCCATGGCCCGCCGCGCCCTCAGGCAGCCTGGTGGGGGAGCCGGACGAGGCCGCTTCGGTTGCCTTGGCTCGCCCCCACGTGGTAACTTGGGGTATAGGAATGCCTTCCGGCGAGCGGTCGTGGGCGGTGTATGCTTTTCGGGCCCATTCGGGGCCGAGCAAAGACACGGGAGTAGGCGCCGTGCCCGCACCACCCGGCGGGAGGAGGCTGGCGGCGCTGGAGTCGGCTGACGGGGGGCGATGGACCGTCTTTTCGGCGCAGCCGGGGGGAGTTTCGGCGTCGGTTGCGGCGTGGCAGGGGTATTTCGAGCAATGGTTTACCGGGCAGGGCTGGCACCGGCAGGGGCCGTGGCGTGAGGGGCCGGCGGGCCGGCAGGGACGCTTTGTCCGCGGAGGCGATCTTTCCCGGTCGGTCGGCGTCCACATCAGCGCCTCCGTCGAGGAAGACCTGCTTGCCGTGCTAACGGAGGAATAGGGAAGGGGAGGGAAAGCGTCGGAGACGTCCACAAAGATTCCATGCGCCTGGGGCGCGGTCTCCGTTTTCTGTCCCCTCCACCCGCATCACCAACTACACCCGTGGTGGCCGGAAATCATGAAAGGCTTGTCAGGCCTCATTCTCGCGATTGGACTGGGGATCATCGGTGCCGTTTTCAACTTCGCGTACCTGACGCAGAAGTCCCGCGATTTCGAGCGGGTGGCCTTCGTGGGCATCCGCGGCGACGTCAACCTGGCCCCCGGCGAACGGCTTACCGAGGAGGTCATCGTCCCCGTAGAGATCCCGGCGGCGAACATCGGCAACCTCGACGATTTCGCCTACCGCTACGCGGGGCGGGGCGACCGCAGCCTCGTCGGCTGGACCGTGGCCCGCCCCATTGCCGGCGGCTCGCTGGTGCTCCGCGACCACCTGGCCACCCCGCCGGATCGACTCGACCTCGGCGGTGACGGCGCGGAGGACGAGCGGGCCATGTGGATTCCGGTGAACACGCGGACCTTTGTGCCCTCGCTGGTCAACCCGGGCGACCAGGTCTCCTTTCTGGTCGGCGGGGGGACGGCACCGAGCCGAGCCCCATCCCTGGCAGACGAATACGACGAGGAAGCGGCCTTCAACGCCCCGCTGCGCAGCGGTCCGGGCGCATCCACGGAAATCGTCGGCCCCTTCGAGATCCTGGCCCTGGGCAACCGTCTGGGGAGCGCCGAGGTCTTCCGCGGCGCGCAGATGCCACACGCCCAGGAGAACGTGATGGCCGTTCGCGTACGCGTCGCCGACGACGGCCGCCTGGAACCGAAGGCGCAGCAGCTCTGGGACGTGCTGCGGGCGACGAACTTCAGCGACGTCGGCGTCCTCCTCCACCCGCGATAGTAGATCTCATGAAGGTCTGGTTCAACAAGATCAGCGAGAGCCGCCGGCAGATGATCGAGGTCGCCGATGGGGAGGTGACCATCGGCCGCGACCCGGCCAACGCCGTGGTTCTGCGGAGCCCGCTCGTTTCCCGGCGGCACGCCGTCGTCCGCCCTGCCGATGGCGAGCTGGAGCTGGAGAACCTGGGCCTGAATAGCTGCCTCGTCGGCGACGAGGAGGTTCTCGGCGGCGAGAGGGCCCGCTTCGAGCCGGGGACCAAGGTCCGCATCTGGCCTTTCACGCTCTCTTTCGAAGCCGAAAAGGCGGCCGCCGTGAGCCGCGAGGAGCTCGAGGCCCACCTCCGCTCCGTGATGGCCGACCTGGAGCTCCGCATCCACCGCAAGCTCCTCGAGCGGCTGGACCTTTACGAATTCGAGACGAACCGCGCCGGCGATCCGGAGAGCATCCTCCTCCTGGAGAACAACATCGAGGACGTCTGCCGGGACCTGACGGTCTTCGGCGAGGAGAACACGGCCGTCGTCGAGGAGTTGGCCGGGCTGGCGCTTCGCGACCACCTGGTCAACCGGTTGGTGATGGACCTGGGGACGGATGCGGTCTTCGACCTCGCCGCCCTGACGTCGAACGAGTTCGACGTCCCGGCGACGCTCGTCCCCGAGCGGGAGTCGGAGCTGCACGCCCTCCTCTCCTTCGCCCGCGAGCGGCTCCAGCTCGAGGAGTGCCGCGACGGCAGCGAGGAGATCGCCCGGGCGGAGGCGGGGTTTGCCGACGTCTTCCCCCTGCTGCGGCCGCATCTGCACCAGGAGCTGAAGAAGTATATCGTCCTGCGGACGCTGAAGAAGGACCTCAAGGACACGATCTTCGGCTTCGGCCCCTTGCAGGACCTGCTGCGGGCCCCGGCGGTGACGGAAATCATGGTCGTGGGCCGCGAGCAGATCTACATCGAGCGCGACGGCGTCATCGAGAAGAGCGGGCGGCGGTTCATCTCCGACAAGGTCACCGAGTCGATCATCGAGCGGATCGTAGCCCAGGTGGGGCGGCGGATCGACAAGAGCCAGCCGCTGGTCGACGCCCGGCTGCCCGACGGCTCCCGCGTGAACGCCATCATCCCGCCGCTGGCCGTGAAGGGGCCCACGCTGACGGTGCGGAAGTTCCCCACGCAGCGGCTGGCCATGGACGACCTCGTGGAGATGCGGAGCATCACGCCGGCGGCGGCGACCTTCGTGCGGGCCTGCGTCATCGACCGGCGGAACGTCCTCGTCAGCGGCGGCACGGGGACCGGCAAGACGACGATGCTCAACGTCCTGAGCAGCTTCATCCCCTACCGGGAGCGGATCGTCACCATCGAGGACACCACCGAGCTCCGCCTCCACCAGGAGCACGTGGTCACCCTGGAGAGCAAACCCCCCAACGTCGAAGGCGCCGGCGCCTACACGATCCGCGACCTCGTCCGCAATGCCCTCCGCATGCGCCCCGACCGCGTCCTCGTGGGCGAGTGCCGGGGGCCGGAGGCACTGGACATGATCCAGGCGATGAACACCGGCCACGACGGCTCCATGACCACGGTGCACGCCAACAGCGCCCGCGAGGTCATCGAGCGGCTGGAGGTCCTGATCCTGATGGCGGCCGATCTGCCGGTGGTCTCGATCCACCGTCAGATCGCCTCGGCATTGGACATCGTGGTCCACATCAGCCGCCTGGCCGGGGGCCGCCGGGTGGTGACCCAGGTCTCCGAGGTCGTCCGCGTGGACCCCGAGACCCGCGAGATCGTGGTCATCGACATCTTCAATTTCCGCAACGGCCAGATGCTACTGCCCACCGGTTACCTCCCTTCCTTTGTCGATTCGCTCGTGGAGAAGGGCCTCCTGGATCTGAGCTTCCTCTACGGGAACGGTGCGGGCAACGGCAGCGGCGAGGGGGCTCCCGGCGAGGGCGCCGGGGCCGCGGCCGGGCCGTTGCGGCGAGGGGGAATCGTTCCCACCGACGCCGTACCTCGCACGGAAAGGGGGCGCTGAACGCCGTGGACTGGATCGAAATCGGAATCAGCACGCTCCTCTTCGGCGCTGCCGGCGCGGCGGCCGGTTATGCCGGCCGCGACTGGCTGCTCGGAGCCTTCAACCGCTTGGAGCGCGACGTCGCCGAGAAGCTCCGCCGCCTCCGCCTCTCCACCGGCAATATCCGCGGCCAGATCGTCGCCTGGATCGCCCTCGTTGCCGGGGTCTTCTCCCTTCTCTGGATCGCGCTAAACAGCCCCGTCCTGGCCGTACTCGCGGCGGTCTTCCTGATCGCCGCCCCCTGGTATCTGCTGCGGCGGATGGCCGAGCGGCGCCGGCAGCGCATCGAGGATCAGCTCGCCGACGCCATGGTCACCTTGGCCAACGCCGTCCGCGCCGGACTCTCCCTGCCGCAGTCGCTGGAGATCCTCGCCGCCCAGTGCCCCGCGCCGATCAACGAGGAGTTCCGCCAGATCGTCGGCGAGTACCGCCTGGGCAAGCCCCTGGAACGGACGCTCGAGGAGGCCAAGCAACGGCTGAGGAGCGAGAACTTCGCCCTCTTCGCCGCCGCCATCCAGGCCAGCCACCGCAGCGGCGGCCGCCTCAACGAGACGGTCGAGCGGATCGCGCAATCGGTGCTCGAGCTGCAGCGCCTGGAGCGAAAGGTCCTCGCCGAGACCGCCCAGGCCCGCAAGTCGGCGGTCTACATGGCCCTGGCTCCGGCGGTCATCCTCACGGTCTACTACTTCGTGGACCCGGAAAACACGAGTCTCCTCTTCACCACCGTCCTCGGGCAGGTGCTCCTCTCCGCCGCCGTGATCCTCAACATCATCGCCTACTTTTGGGCCCGCCGCATACTTAGTCCGGAGTTTTGAAGGTTGTCAGTTGTTCGTTGTTAGTGGGTTGACGATTCTCCTGCTTTTCAATGCTTTTGCTTGGGAGCAGGAAACCCGCTACCCGCCACCAGCCACTCATCACCAGCCACTGGCCTCTAGCCTCTAGCCACCGTTCACTCTTTGGACCCGTAGCATGCCTCCCCTCGCGCAGTTCACCTTCGTCGATAGCTTTCAGCTCATGGCGAGCCTGCTGATTGGTTCGGCGCTGGCGGTGGGGGGCTGGTGGCTCTGGCGGGTCCTGCAGTCGGAGGATCTTCACCAGGGCGACGAGTGGCGCTACGACGTCAGCCGCATCAACGAGCTGCGGAGACTGGACTTCGTCTTCCGCATCTTCCAGCCGGTGATCGCTCTGTTGGCCCGCTTCAACCGCACCGTCTTCCGCGACGGGCTGGGCGAAATGCAACGGGAGATCCAGGCGGCCGGTCTTCCCCGATTCTGGCTGGCCGAGGAGTATCTCGCCAAGCTCGAACTGGCAGCAATCCTCCTCTCGCCCGCGGTGATCTACCTCTTCGTCGGCTGGTTCGGTCCCTGGGGCCTGCTCCCGGCGGCCGGTGGGGTATTGGCCCTGGCCTGGCTGTTGCGTCGCCGGCTCTCGGTGCAGGCCCGGCGGCGGCTGCAACGCATCAAGCTGCGGATGCCCTTTCTGCTCGACCTGCTCACGCTGCTCATGGAGGCCGGTTCGACTTTCCTGGCGGCCCTGGGGCAGGGCGTGGAGGAGTTCCGCGGGCATCCGGTGGCCGAGGAGTTCGGCCGCGTGCTCACCGACATGACGCTGGGCAAGACGCGGGCGGAGGCGTTCACGGCCATGCGGGAACGGCTCGCCGACGATGAGATCGCCAGCATCATCGGTTCCATCCTCCAGGGCGAACAGCTGGGCACGCCGCTGGCGCGGATCTTCCGCACCCAGGCGGAGGTGTTACGATTGAAACGGACCCAGCGGGCGGAGACGCTCGCCGCCGAGGCGGGCGTCAACATGCTTCTCCCCGGAGTACTGGTGATGGTCGCCACGGTGCTTATCATCATCGGACCGTTTCTCCTCAATTACCTGCAATTCGGCCTGGCGCTCTGAAAGGGATCGCGCAGACGCATGCCCATCCGCATCACTTGCCCTCGTTGCCAGCATTCGCTTGCCGTCCCCAGCCGGTCGGCGGGGAGCTACGCAACCTGCCCGCGGTGCGAGGGGCGCGTTTGGGTGCCCAAGGAGGGCGAGCGGGGGCGGGCGGAGACCCTGGGCCGGCGCGAGACGGACAAGGCCGCCGAGGCCGGCCGCGAACGCCCGGTGGCCAAGCCTGCGGTGGCCTCGCCCCCCGTGGCGGCCCCGCCAAGACCCCCGTCGCGTGAAGCCCAGGGAGAGGCCGCAGCCCCACCGCGGAGCGACCCGGACGCTGGTACGCACGCACCTACTCCCGCACCGCCGCCGGTCGGGGGCAGCCCGGCGGGTGCGCCCGCTCCTCCGCCCGGTCCTCCGGCGCCGGGGAGCGGCAAGAAGGCCCGCCTGGTGACAGCGTCCGCGGCCCCCGCCGGTCTCGCCCCTGCCGCCGACGGCGGACTGCCCGAACTCCATCTTCAGGAGGGCCGGGAACGCGATACGACCGAAAGGTCGGGCACTCAGCTCAATCCGCTGATCCTCTTGGTGCTCTTATGCGCGAGTGTTACGCTCTCGGCGATCATGATATTGATGGACATCGAAGGGCCGGGCGGCTCGCGGGCAGCGGTCCGCCGGGACCAGGCGCGGGAGGTGATCGCGCGGGAATACCTCCCTCCGCCGGAGGAGTTGGCTGAGGGTGCGCTGCGGCTGGAGCCCTACCAGGTCGTCCTCCGCGAGGCCATTCAGGCCCATCGCCGCGGCGACCGGCGGACCGAGGAGGCCCGCTACCTCGAGGTGCTGAAGCTCTTGCGCGCCGAGCGTCACCCCGACTCTCGGGGCCTGACGGGCAGCCGCGCCAACGACGTCCGCCTCGAAGAGCAGATCGCCTTGCTGCTCAGGGGCGGGTGACACGGCCGAATGTGCTAAGAGGAGTATTGAACCGGATTACTGCCCACGGCAGTCGATCCCAATTGAGAAAAGAGCATGGGAAGCAAACCCCGATACGAGATCCTCGGGCGGATCGCCTCCGGCGACTTCGCCGCGGTCTACCGCGCCCGCGACCTCGAATTGGGCCGCGAAGTGGCCGTCAAGCGGATCCACAAGCAGTTCCTGAGCGACCCCAAGCAGCTCGAACGCTATTGGCGCGAGGCGCAGTTGCTCGCCTCCCTGCAGCACCCGAACGTGGTCACCATCTACGACATCGTGCGGGGCCGCGGCTGGCTGGTCCTGGAACTGATGCAGGGGAGCCTGCAGCCGGCCACGCAGGACGCGCCCGTCGACCTGGACTACCTCCGCGTGGTGCTCGTCTGTTCCCTCAATGCCCTGAAGTTTCTCCACGCCAACGGCATCATCCACGGCGACGTCAAACCGGGCAACCTCCTGGTCGACAAGTACAACCGCATCAAGCTGGGCGACTTCGGCCTGGCGCGGCGGGCCAACAGCGACGAGGGGAGCCTGCTCAAGGGGACCACGAAATACATGGCCCCGGAGTTGGTCTCCGAGCAGTTCGGGGCCGTGGGGCCGGCCAGCGACCTCTACTCGCTGGGGTTTTCCGCCTACGAGCTGATGTGCGGCGAGCAGTTCGAGGCCCTCTTCCCCGGGCTGGGGATGTTCGGCCGCGACCGGCAGATCGCCTGGATGATGTGGCACGCCGCCCCCGATCGCCAGATGCCCGAGGTGCAGCGGGTCCTGGAGGGGGTTCCCGACGACCTGGCGCGGGTCGTCCAGCGTCTGGTGACCAAGGATCCGTCCAAGCGGTATGGTACGGCGGACGAAGTGCTCGCCGACCTGCACAGCGATCCGAAACTGGTCGAAGCTCCGCCGCCGCCGCCGCGCCCCGCCGAGGAGGCCGCCCGGAAGGCCGAGGCCGGGAAGAAGCGGCGGATGCGGATCGCGGCCGTCGCTGCGATGGCTGTCTCCCTCCTCCTCTCCGCCGCCCTGCTCATGCCCTTCGGCGATGCGCCGGCCGAGCGACCCGAAGCGGCCGAACGTGGCGTGGTCCGCGAGGTGCTCGCCGACGACCGCACCGTCGTCCTCCGCCGCGAGGACGGCTCCGTGGTCGAGGTCCCCCTGGGGACGCGCGACCGCGTGTTCATCGATCGCCTCGCCCAGCCCCCCTGGGACCTCCTGCCCGGCGACCGCGCCGAGGTCCGCTACTTCCGCGACGCCGAAGGCCGCAGCATCACCGAGGTCTATGCCGTCCGCCCCCGGTCCGCCCGCGGCCGGCTCGCCAAGATCGACGCCTCGATCCGCCGTATCACCATGGAGGTCGTCGAAGGCGACCGCCGCGGCGAAGCGCTCACCCTCGTCATCCCGCCCACGGCCGGCCTGGTCCTCAACGGCAGCGAGCGGTGGGAGGGCCGGGCGCTCACTATGGGCGACCTGGCCGTGGACGATCGTCTTAGCGTTCGGTTCCTCGAGGAGAACCAGACGGTTGAGGCTACGGAAGTCGAGGCCCTCCGTTCGCGCGAGGCCGCCGGAGTTGTTCGCCGGATCGACGCCGCGGCGGGCACGATCGCCGTGTCCGAAGGGGAGGAGGGGATGCTGCGGACTTTTTCGGTAGCGCCGGACTGCCACGTCGCCATCAACGAGCAGCGGCTGGTCGGCCAGCGGTCGGCCCGCCCGGCCGACCTCCTCCCCGGCGACCGCGTCCGCTTGCAGTACGACGCCCTCGTCCACCACATCGAGGCTTACCGGGAGCTGGTTGCCGCGGGGCGCGTGGAACGCATCGACTTCCCCGGCCGGAGCCTGGAAGTCGTTCTGGACGAAGAGGCTGCGGTCACGCCGATCCGCGTCGGACCGCAATGTGAGGTCACTCTGGCCGGCGAAGCGGCTGTCTTCGCAGACCTTCGCCCCGGCGACCGTGTGGCGGTGACCCACGACACCCTCGGCGAGCCGCCGTTGGCCGCTCGCGCCATCGAGGCGCAGCGGCCGGCCGACCCCCGGCGGTGGGCGATCATCGTGGCGGTCGACAACTACGACCCGGCCAACCTGCCTCCGTTGGACCATACCGTCTCCGACGCCCGGCGGCTCCGCGACGTTCTCGTCCGCCGCTACGGCGTGCCGGCCGACCAGGCG
Source organism: Planctomycetales bacterium (assembly GCA_007126245.1). Lineage (GTDB taxonomy): Bacteria > Planctomycetota > Planctomycetia > Pirellulales > Thermoguttaceae > SKOZ01. The sequence goes on along the minus strand of SLBP01000049.1, from coordinate 17,784 downwards.
CGGCTGGTGATCAACGAAGGGCGTTCCGGCTTGGAGCAAGCGATCCGCGGCACCCTCGACCGGCTGGGAGCGGACGACCGGCTGATCGTCTACTTCGCCGGCCACGCCTACCGCGAGGCGACGGGCGAGGCCTACCTGGCCCCCAGCGGCTTCCGCCCGCAGCAGGCGGCGTCCACCGGAGTACCCCTGGCCTGGCTCGCCGAGCGATTGGAGGCGGTGACGATCGGAGAGAAGCTCCTCCTCCTCGACGCCAGCCAGGCCGTCGACGGCCTGGATGCGGCGCAGCAGCCTTCGACGGCCGAGATGATTCGGGGCCTGCCGTCGCCTCCGGGGCGTGGCCCCTTCCGCACTGTCGCTGCCGTCGCCAGTTGCTCGCCCGGCCAACGTGGCAAGACCGGCGGGCCGCAAGGGCCGAGCCTCTTCGCCGCGGCGCTCGCCGAGGGCTACTCCGGCGCGGCCGATGCCGACCGTGACGGCCGCATCACCGCCGACGAGTTGTTCGCCTTCCTTTCGCCCGCCGTCTCGGCTGCGGCGGCCGAAGCAGGAGTCGCCCAGACACCGGTGCTGTTCCGCCCCGACCAGCGCCCCGACCGCCTCTCCGACGAGGCCAAGCGGGCCATACGCCACCTGGCCTCGTTCCGCTGGCAGGAGCGGGTCGACCGCGAGGCCCTCGACGCCGCGTACGCCGAGGGCCGGGAGCTTGCGGGCGAGGCGGTCGAGCCCCGCCTCATCTACGCCTTGATCTTCGTCAAGCTGCGGGAGCGAACGGAAGCCTTCCGCCAGTTGGCGGAGCTCCGCGTCGACCACCCCGAGCTCATCCTCCCACTCGAGGCCCTCATCTGGTTGCGTTTCGACGCCCGCGCCTACGAACAGGCGCTGACCGAGATGGGTGAGATCCTCCAGCGAATGCCGCGCTCGCCGTCCGGCGGCGCCGCACTCGACGAGGAGAGCCGCCGGCTCCTCTTCCGGCTGGGCCAGCTTCGCGAGTTCGTCACGGAAGCGGCCGCCGAGACCTCGCGCCCCCCCGCACAGGCGGTCACCCGATTCGACGCCGCGGTCGCCAACCTCGATCCAGAGGCCCAGGCCGCCGTCGAGGAGGGCCGGGAGCAAACCGCGGAACGGATCGCCCAGTTCGATCGGCAGATTGCCCAGACGCGCGATTCAGCCGAGGTCGCCCGCCTCCGCGTGGAGCGCCGCCAGGTGACTCAATACACCCAGTTCCCCCTCGAAGAGCACGCGCGGCGGATCCTCGACGGAATGGACTATTGACGGTGCCTATGGGGAGAACTGGTCGAGTACCACGGAGAAGACGTCCCGGTCGCGAACGTCGGGACCGGGGAATAGGCTCGGCTGCGAAGCCAGGAGCACCGTCTTCTGCGCGCGGTCGTGCGCCGGGGCGCCGTGGGAGCCGCGAACGAGCGTAGCGTCGAGGGGGATGGCCTTGGCCTCCGGCTCGATGAAGAGTTCCACGGGGTCGTAACCCGGCTTGCGGTGGATGTCCACGGTGCGGGCGAAGGGAGGCGCCGCGTCGTCCTCGAGCCAGTAGTAATAGGCCGCCCAGGCGTCCGGGCGGCAGACGAGGATCACCTCGCCGCTCCGCGCGTGGTCAAGCTCGTAGCGGGCCCGCTCCGGACCGACGAGGACTTCGGCAACCCCCTTCTCCTCGCTCAGCCGCTCGGCGACGCGGCGGGCGGTCGCCTCGTCGCCGTCGCGGACGAAGACGTGCGCCATCTGGTGGTCTACCAAGGCGAATGCGGCGCTGCCCGCCGCGTCGAGCCATTCGCCTTCGTCGGTCTCGCGAACGGCCAAGAGGCCCATCTCGCGGAGAACGCGGTTCGGGTAGACCACGCGGCGGACGGCGGTGATGGCGTATTCCCCGGCGACCAGCCAGAGCAGATCCTCGCCATAGGCCGCCCGCATCCCCTCGGCGAGCCGCCCCAGAGAGGCATCGAGCGTAGCCACCGCCTCGTCGGCGGCGGTGCTCTCCGGCCCGCTCCGCTGCGCGGCGTAGTCCAGGTGAGGCAGGTAGATGTAGAAGAAACGGGGCCGGAACTGCTTTGCGGCATAGAGCGCCGAATCGATGATCCAGTCGCTGGCGCGGATGTCGGCCAGCGGGCCCCAGAAATGGTGCAGGGGGAAGTGATCCAGCCGGTCGCGGAGCGTGCCGTAGAGCTCGGTGGGCTTCGTATAGCACCAGAGCGACTCGCTGCCGTCGGGATTGTGGACGGGGGCTGGGGTGCACACGTAATCGGCCGTGGCCTGCTTGCTGTGCAGGGGGAACCAAAGGGCGGAGGTCAGCTCCGGGTCGCGCTGGTGCAGGACGTCCCAGATCCGCAGCCGCTCGATGCACGTGGCCGGGGCGGTCCACATTTCCACCTCCCCCCGCTCCCGCCAGAAGAATCCGTTGGCAACCACGCCGTGGTCACGGGCTGCGGCTCCGGTAGTCATCCCCGCCTGCACCGGGCAGGTCAGGCACGGGAATGAAGGCGTCAGCGTGGCGATCTCCCCGCCGGCGCAAAGCTCGCGGAGATTCCGCATCACCATCACGTCCCGTTCCCGGAGCCCGGGAAGCGACAAGAGGATCACGTTCTCAGCCATATTCTCTCGATTCCCTTTCTTCACTCTTCACTCTTCACCCTTCACGAGCGGGCCGAGCACTTCGATCGCACGGCGCGCGGCATCCGGAGCCATGTGGCTGTGCCGGCTCAGCTCGACGTAGACCCCGCCACGGTAACCGCTTGCCGCCAGGGCGGCAATGGTTGCGGGAAAGTCGATCTCCCCCTCGCCGAAGAGAAGGTGCTCGTGGACGCCGCGGCGCATGTCCTCGATGTGGACGTTCACCAGCCGCTCGGCGAAGCGGGCGGCGATGGCTTCCAGCGGACCTTCGCCCTGACAGTGGAGGTGTCCCACGTCGAGCGTCAGCCGCAGGTCGTCCCGCCCCAGCCGGGCGGCGAAAGTGGCGAAAGCATCGACCGAGTCGATCACCATCCCCGGTTCCGGCTCCAGCGCCACGGCCACCCCCCGTGCGGCCCCGTCGTCGAGGACTTCGCCGAGCCCCTCGGCGAGCCGTACCCAGGCCTCTTCGGGCCCCGCACCGGCGCGGACGGCGCCCGAGAAGAGGGAGAGGCAATCGCTCCCCAACACCGCGGCGCACTCGATGGCGTGGCGGTAGAAGGCGATGCGGCGGCGGCGGGCCTCAGCGTCGGGCGAGACGAGGGTGGGCTCGTGCTTGTGCCGGGGATCGAGGAGGAAACGAGCCCCCGTCTCGACCACGCTTCGCATTCCCCGCTGTCGTAGGAGGTTCGCTAGCCGCTGGAGTTGCCCGGGCGTGCAGGCGTCGCGCGGGGCCAGCACGCCGTGGTCGATCGAGACGGCTACGCCGGCGTAGCCCAGGTCGGCCAGCAGATCCACCGCATCGAAGAGATCGTGGTCCCGGAGGCCGTTCGTGTTGTAGCCGAGGTACATGGTCTTACGTGCCGGCGGCGGTGAGACGGCGATAGGTTTCCAGGGCCTCGGGGAAGGGCTCCAGGGCCCGTTGGAATATCCCCAGCGTGTAGGCAATGATCAGGCCGTAGTTGGCCATGGGCACGCCCGCCTGCCGGCAGCGGAGCATGCGGCTTAAGACCTCGCGGCGGTTCCACATGCAGGCCCCGCAGTGGACCACCAGGCGGTAGCGCGCCAGGTCGCGCGGGAAGTCGCGGCCCGCCGTAGTGCCGAACTCGAGCGGTCCACCCACGTAGCGGTTCAGCCAGCGAGGGATCTTCACCCGGCCGATGTCCTCGTCGATGGGGTGGTGCGTGCAGGCCTCGGCGACCAGCACGCGGTCGCCGGGCCGCAGCCGCTCCACGGCCAGGGCCCCCTCGACAAACTGGCTCAGGTCGCCCTTTTGCCGCGCGAAGAGGATCGAGAACGACGTCAGCTTCACTTCGGCGGGCGTCTGGCCGGCCACCTCGACGAAGGCCTGCGAATCGGTAATCACCAGCGCCGGCGGGCGCTGCAGCCGCGCCAGGGCCGCGCCGAGCTGCCGCTCCTTGACTACCGTACAGTAGGCGTCGTGATCGAGTAGTTCGCGGATCGTCTGCACCTGGGGTTGGATGATCCGGCCCTTGGGAGCCTCCTTGTCGATGGGCACCACGAGCACCACGAGCTCGCCGGGCGCCACCAGGTCGGCGATGATCGGGGGGGTGTTGACAAACTCTTCCGGAGCGGTACGGATGAGGGCCTCGCGCAGCTCGAGCACCCCCCGACCGTCCGGCGCCACCGTGGCCACCGTGGGGAGGCGGCGGCGCGCCGCCGCCTCGGCGGCGGCGGCCGGCGGCTCCGCCAGGTCGGCCTTGTTCCAGACGACAATGACCGGCACGTCCTCGGCTGCCAGGGCGTCGAGGAGCTGCTCTTCGAAGGAGCCGAACTCGCCCGCCGCCACCACGAGCAAGGCCACGTCGGTGCGGTCGATGACCTGACGCGTGCGGCTGACGCGCTGGGTCCCCAGGGCACCCTCGTCGTCGATGCCCGCCGTGTCAATAAAAAGCACCGGCCCGATGGGGAGCATCTCCATGGGCTTCTCCACCGGATCGGTGGTCGTGCCTGCCACCTCCGAGACGATGGAGACCTCCTGGCGCGTCAGTGCGTTGAGGAGCGACGACTTCCCCGCGTTGCGGCGGCCGAAAATGCCGATGTGAAGACGGAATGCCTTGGGAGTGCGGCGCATCGTGTCTGCTGGGAGAGTCGCGAACGCAAGGTGGACAGAAGCGCGGTTTCTGCCCGCCCAGCGCGCGAAACCGCGTCTCTTCCCATTCCCTCACTCCATGATAGGCGGTTCTACCCGTAAGAACAGGTCCACCTACCAGCCACCCCCGGTCCCTTTCCCCTCGCCCCCCATACCCGGCGCCGGGATAGCCTCCTTACCGTGCCGCGGCGTACCGGGCGAAGGGGACAGCCCCATTTTCGCGGCCGAATCGCGTTATCCACGAGGAATACTCTCTATGGCCGCGAAAATCGGGACGGTCCCCCGTGAACGGTTACGCTGCCCCAAGTCTCGACGCCCTGCACTCGTTTTCCGCCCATTTCCCCCCCCACCGCTCGGGGCCGCGGCGAGGACGCGCTTGCGGACCGGCGGCGGCTGACGAATAATACATCCCATGGCAGCCCCTTCCGAACAGCTCGACAACACGATCCGCATCGTCACACCGGAGAACATCGCCTTTCAGTACCGCGTGGCGGGCCCCTTCCGGCGGTTGACGGCATATATCGTCGATCTCGCGTTACGGACGGGGGCCTTCATCGTATTGGCGATCGCGGCCATGATCGCCTTCTCGGTCATTGGACTACCCGGAGTGGGACTGGCGGTGACCCTGGTGGCCTTGTTCCTCCTCGAGTGGTTCTACGGAGGCCTCTTCGAGACGTTTTGGAACGGCCAGACGCCGGGCAAGCGGGCCGTGAGCATCCGGGTCCTCTCCGCCGACGGGCAGCCGATCAACGCCGTGCAGGCCGTCCTTCGCAACATCCTCCGCGCGGTGGACCTCCAGCCGATCATCTTCGGACAATTGGGGCTCTGGGCCGCGGCGATGAACGATCGCTCCCAGCGGCTCGGCGACCTCGCCTGCGGGACCATGGTGGTCGTCGACGAGCCGGGCTGGCTCCATGGCGTCGCCCGTATCCAGGAACCGGCCGCCTTGGCCCTGGCCGAACAGTTGCCGCCCGCCTTCCGCCCCAGCCCGACCCTGGCCCGCGCCGTGGCAGCCTATGTCTCCCGCCGCCAGTACATTGCCTTTCCGAGGCTGATCGAGATTGCCCAGCACCTGGCGGTCCCTCTTGCCGAACACCTGAAGCTGCCCCGAGCGACCCATCCCGACCACCTTCTGTGCGCCGTGTACCACCGCGCCTTTGTGGCCGACCGGGGACCGGCAAACTCCCCCGGCGCTCCGCCCAGTTCCCCCTTCGCACCGCCCCAGCCGGAGCCGCCCGTGCTGCCATCTGCCGGTTCGCCCTCCCCGGTCGCCAAATCGGCGGTCCCTGCGCCATGACCGAACCGTTATTCGAAGCCGATGATATGACCCACCCATAGAGGTATTCTCGCCTCGGCGACAGACTCCGCCCGGCCCCTCCTTTCCCGATGGACATTCGCTGAAACCCCCAGGGGCGTCGTGATGAAGGTTTCCGACATACTCGAATCGCGTCGCGCCGAGTGGCACGAACTGGAAACTCTTTGCCAGGCTCTGGAGCGATTCCCTCGGCAGGGGGTGCCCGCTGCCAAGCTGCACCGCTTCTCGGCTCTCTACCGCGCCGCCTGCGCCGACCTGGCCCTGGCCGATTCCTACCAGCTACCCTCGGGCACGATCCATTACCTGCACCGCCTGGTGGGACGGGCCCACAACCAGCTCTACCGCAGCCGCTCTTTCCGCTTGCAGACCTGGGGGCGGCGGCTTCTCTTCGACGTCCCCCAGCAGCTCTTCGCCGACAACGCCCTGCGGCTGGCCTTCTGCCTCTTCTGGGGCGTGTTCGTGCTGTCGGCGGCCATGGCCTTCACCTCCGCGGAGTTCGCCGAGACCCTTCTCGGCGAGCAGATGGCCACCTTCGAGGAGATGTACCTGCACCCGATCGGCACCGACGATGCCAATGAGCGGAGCCTGATGATGGGCTTCTACATCCGCCACAACACCTCGATCGGCCTGCAGGTCTTCGCCTTCGGGCTCCTCTTCGGCATCGGCGGGCTGTTCGTCACCGTGTACAACGCGGCCGCCCTCGGCGCCGTTTTCGGCCACATGGCCACCCTGCCCCAGGCGGCCCACTTCTTCGATTTCGTCACGGCGCACGGCCCCTTCGAGCTCACCGCCGTGGTCCTGGCCGCGGCGGCCGGGATGCGTTTGGGCTTTGCCATGATCGACACCAAGGGCCTCAGCCGCGGGGCTGCACTGCGGGAGGCGGCCGATGCCGCCATGCCCACCGTGGCTGCGGCCATGATCCTCTTTTTCCTCGCCGCGCTCATCGAGGCCTTCATCTCCCCCTCCGCCGCCCCCTATTGGACCAAGGCCGCCGTCGCCGCCGCATCCACCGCGATACTGGCCTTCTACTTCGTGGCCTTGGGGTATCCCCGGAGGGCCTGACCGTGCAGTTCGACTCCACCCGCATCGTCATCCGCGAACGGAGCTTCCCGGACATCATGGACCTGGCGCTCCGCGTCTTCCGCACCCATGCGGGCCCGCTGCTGGCCGCGTTCGTCCTGGGGATCACCCCTTTCGTCGTGCTCAACCAGTTGCTCCTCCGCGGCTTTCGGGATCCGTTGCACTTCGAAGCGGTGGAGCACTACCTGCTCTACTATCTCCTCCTGGCGATCCTCATCGTCTGGGAGATGCCCCTGGCCACGGCCGCCGCGACCCTCTTCCTCGGCCAGGCGGTCTTCGTGGGCAGGCCCCAGCCCCGGCAGATCGCCGGCGACCTCGTTCGTGCCCTCCCCCAACTGCTGCTCTTTCAGGTCATGATCCGCGGCCTGCTCAGCGCGCTGCTCGTCCCCTGGCTGATCCTCTTCGGCGCCCGCCCCTTCATGAACGAGATCATCCTCCTGGAGCGGACACCCCTGCGGAACGATAATCCCAGGGCTTTGAGCACCTTCCAGCGCGCCAAGCTCCTCCACCGGAACCTCGAGGGATGGATCGTCGGCCGCTGGATCGCCTCGGTCTTCATGGGCACTATCCTCTGGGGCTCGCTTCTCGGTTCGCTCTGGGGCCTGGGCTTCTTCCTCTTTCACATCCTCTATTGGGAAGCCAGCGTGCAGCCGCTGGTCGTCGAATTGGTGACTTGGACGGTGATCGCCTTTTTTACTGTGGTCCGCTTCCTCGGGTACCTCGACCTGAGAATTCGCCGCGAAGGTTGGGAGGTCGAGCTCCTTCTCCGCGCCGAGGGAGCCCGACTGGCGAGGCAGATTCCATGACCGGTCCGCAAGCCCATCTCGCCCCCCGCCCTTCCGGCCCGGCGGCCCCGCGGCCGATTCTCGCCGGCGTGGTGCTCGTCGTGGGTGTCGCCCTGGCCCTGGAGGGCACGGCCGAGCTACGGGAGAGGGCGGGCGGTGCCGCAAATGCTGCGTGGGCCAACGGTTCGGAGCGGGCTGCGCCGGAATGGGCATACTCCGCCGCCATCGGGCACAGGGGGCAATCCCCGCAGCCTCATTCTGATCTGGCCGACGCGGGCCAAGCCGTCGAGGCCGCCCGACGCGCCCTGGCCGATGCCGGCCGCCTCCCCTGGTACGACGCCGCAGCCGATGACCTCCGCCGCATCGAGCCGCGCCCCCCCTGGACGCCTTGGTGGGAAAGGTGGGACTTCAACTTCCGCATCCCCGGTTTCGGCCAGGTGGCCAGCGGCCTTTACTGGCTCGTTTGGTGCCTGATCGTGGTTCTGCTGGCGGCCGTCGTCGTTGTCCTCGTGCGGTTCTTTCTCCGCCGCGAGCGCGGAGAGACGGAAGAGGAGGGGCCGCAGGATAGCGATGACCACGCGCGGCGGATCGAGGCACTCCCCTTTCCCGTGCGGGCGGCGGCCATCGACCTCTTTGCCGAGGCCCGCCGCTGCTACGCGCAGGGCCGCTTCGGCGAGGCCGTCAAGTACCTCTACAGCCATGAGCTCGTCCTTCTGGACCGGCACCAGCAGATCCATCTCGCCAGCGGCAAGACGAACCGCCAGTATCTCCGCGAGCTGAAGCATGGGCCCTTGCGGGAGATTCTCCAGCAGACGATGGTCGCCTTTGAGGACTCCTTTTTCGGCAACCACCGCATCGAGCGCCGCCGCTTCGAGACCTGCTGGCGGCAGCTGGGCCGCTTCGAAAACCTCCTCGAGGAGGCCGCCTGATGCCCGCCGAAGGGAAAGCCGCCGCGCCGCCCCGCGATCGCACCTGGTTCATCCTGGGGATGGGCTTCGTGCTGGTTTCCCTTCTCGTGGCAGCCCTGCTCTACCTGCTCTGGCAGGAAGAGGAGCTGAACGTAATCTACGGGCGGCGGGGCGGCGTGGGAGCCGCGAGCGTCAACGGGACGGCGGTCCTCGCCGGGCTCTTCGAGCAGGCGGGCCATCGCGTGGTCTCGGTGCCCCGGCTGACCTCCGCCGTCACCCACCGCAGCGACTGCATCGTCTGGGTCCCCGACAGCTTCGACGCCCCCGGCGAAGACAGCCTGCAGAGCATCGAGGCCTGGCTCCGGCAGGAGCCTGGGCGGACGTTCGTCTACGTGGGCCGCGACTACGACGCCGCGGCCCCCTATTGGCGGGCCGTCCTCCCCGCCGCTCCGGCCGCGGCACAGCCTCTTATCCAGGAGCAAATCACTTCGGCCGAAGAGCGCTGGACCAAGCTTCGCAGTTGGTGGCCCTCCGAATCGGAGTGCGCGTGGTTCCGGCTCGACTACAGCCGGCCGCCGCGATCGGTCGACTCCCTGGAGGGCGATCCGCGGTGGCTCGAAGGCGTCGACGCCTCCGGGCTGGACCTCGAGCGCACCGCCCGGCTGACTCCCGCGGCCCCGCGATCCCACCATCCCTCGCCCGACGTCCTTCTGGCATCCGAGGGTGACGTACTCGTCGCACGGCTTTGGCGCGGCGAGGGCCAGGTGCTGTGTGTCGTCCACGGCGGATTCCTGCTCAACCTCCCCCTGGTGAACCTCGAACACCGCAAGCTCGCCGGCCGGCTGGTCGACGAAATCGGTCCCCCCGGAAAGACAGTTGTCTTCTTGGAGAGCGAAAGCCTCACCGTCGCCGACTACCCGCATACCGCCTCTCCTTTCGCCATCTTCCATACCTGGCCGATCAACTGGATTCTCCTCCACCTGGCCGTGGCAGGCATCCTTTTCTGCTTCTGCCGCCTGCCGATCTTCGGGCGACCCCGAGGCCTGCCCCCCGCCGCCCCCTCCGACTTCGGAAAGCATATCGACGCCCTGGCCGAGCTCCTCGCCCGCACCGGCGACCACCAGCACGCCATGACCCGGTGGCTCCACTTCCGCCAGGCGCGCGAAGAAAAGAGCCTCCGCCCGCGCCCCGCCGTTCCGGAACTCTCGGCGACCGAACCGGCGGAGCCGAGCCCAGGCACCAGAACCCCGTCGAGGAAGATTTGCCGATGACCGATTCCGCTCCCCAGCACGTTCCCCCCGCGCCTGCCACCCCACCCTCGCCCATGGCCCCGATCGGCAGCCTCTATCGCCGCATCCGCGAGCAGATCGACCGCATCTTCGTCGGTCAAGAGGAGCTCGTCGAGGGGACACTGGTGGCCCTCTTCTCCGGCGGTCATGCCCTCATCGAGAGTGTTCCCGGCCTGGGGAAGACCCTTTTCGTCCGCACCCTGGGCCGCGTCCTCGGCTGCCAGTTCGGCCGCATCCAGTTCACAGCGGACCTCATGCCCTCCGACATCACCGGGGCACCCGTCTTCGACATGAAGACCCAGGAGTTCCGCTTCCACCCCGGCCCGGTCTTCACGCAGTTGCTCCTCGCCGACGAGATCAACCGCTCCCCCGCGAAGACCCACGCAGCTCTGCTGGAGATCATGCAGGAGTACCGGGTCACGGTGGACCGCGTGAGCCACAAGATCCGCCGCCCCTTCCTGGTCATGGCCACGCAGAACCCCATCGAATCGGAGGGGACGTACAACCTCCCCGAGGCCGAGCTGGACCGCTTCATGTTCAAGCTCGTGGTCAACTACCCCTCGGCCGACGAGGAGGCGCGCATCCTCGACATGCATAGCCGCCAGCTCGACTTCGACGAGCGGCTCGAGGCCCTGGATACGGTGACCGGCCCGGAGGAGATCCTCGCCACCATGTCCCGCTGCGCCGAAGTGCGGATCGACCCGACGCTCCTGGAGTACGTCAACACCCTGGTGCGACTGACTCGCCAGCGGCCCCATTTCTACATGGGGGCCTCGCCGCGGGCGGGCATCGCGCTCATGCAGGGCGCGCGGACGCTGGCCGCGTTCCGGGGGCGGGACTATGCCGTCCCCGACGACGTCGTGGAGCTGGCCCTGCCCGCACTGCGCCACCGCGTGATCCTGGCCGCCGAGGCCGAAGTCGAGGGGCACGAGGTGGATACCCTGCTCAACGAGCTGATCCGTAGCGTGGAGGTGCCCCGCCTTTGACCGCCCTGGGCCTACTCCTCGCCAAGCTCGCCCCCGCCGTGATCCTGCTGGGGGCCCTCGCCCTTTGGCGTCGGGTCTACCCGCGGATGCCCCTGGTTTTCATCGCCGCAGCGGCAGGCGCAGCGGCGGTCGTCCTCTTCGTCTGGCCGGCGGCGCGGATCGCCATCCTGGCGGCCGATGCCCTGGTGGTGGCCGTCGCCCTCGCCGATCTGGCCACCCTTCCCCGGCAGCGCCATTTCTCGGCGGTCCGCGAGCTTGTCCGCGTGGCCTCGCTCCGCAAGCGCCACGGCGTCCGTCTCACGCTCATCAACCAGGCCCGCCGCAACTTCCTCGTTACCGTGCGCGACGGCGTCCCCCACGAACTGGCCCCCGATCCCGACCACTTCACCACCCCTTTCGCGGGCCGCAGCCGGCTCGTCCTCCACTACGAGCTCCACCCCCAGCGCCGCGGCGCCTACACGATCGAGCCGGTCCACCTCCGCGTCCGCAGCCGCCTGGGGCTCTGGGATCGCTTCGTCGACGCTCCCGCCGCCTCGGTGGTCCACGTCTATCCCGACTTGAAGCAGCTCCGCCAATACGCCCTCCTGGCCCGCACCGACCGCCTGAACCTCCTGGGAGTGCGGCGGACGCGGCGGATCGGGCAGGATCACGAGTTCGAACGGCTCCGCGACTACACCATCGACGACAACTACAAGCACATCGAGTGGCGGGCCACCGCCCGCCGCCGCAAGCTCACCGTCAAGGACTTCCAGGCCACCCAGGCGCAGCGGATCGTCTTGCTGCTCGACTGCGGGCGGATGATGACCAACGAGGCCGAGGGGATCAGTCTGCTCGACCACGGACTCAACGCCGCGCTGATGCTCGCCTACGTGGCCCTCCGCCAGGGCGACTCCGTAGGGATGATCGCCTTCTCCGACGAGATCCACAGCTTCGTCCCGCCCGGCAGCGGCATGCACCAGATGAACCGCCTCCTGCACGCCGGCTTCGACCGCTTCCCCCGGCTCGTCGAGTCGCGCTACGACCAGGCCTTCCGCTGCCTGGCGACCCACTGCCGCCGCCGCGCCCTGGTGATTCTCATCACCAGCGTCATCGACGAAGTCAACGCCGGCCAGGTGGAGCGTTACCTGACGAATCTCGTCGGCCGCCACCTGCCCCTGGCGGTGCTGCTCCGCGACCGCCGCCTCTTCGAGGCCGTGGAGGTAGAGCATCCCGCGGGCAAGGCCCTCTGGCGGGCCGCCGTGGCCGCGGAGATCCTCTCCTGGCGGCGCCAACTCCTCTCCGACCTGGAAAGCAAAGGCGCCCTGACCCTTGACGTCCTCCCCCAGGTGCTTACCGCACCGCTCATCAACCGCTACCTCGAGGTGAAGGCCCGGCACTTGCTCTGAGGGGCGGGAGTTCTCGGTTTGCGCGTCCGGTTTTCGGTCCGGGGCAAGAAATCGAGCGGCAGCTGGACGGTCTTCCCCGCCTCGGGCGCGTCCCGATCCACACGATCCCCCAAGCGACACGATCGACACCCACCAGCCACGAGTCACCAGCCACCAGCCACCACGCGGCCCCTGTGCGCTCCGGGGCGGCTGCGGTATCATCCGGGTATGGTCCGTTCCGAAGCCAAGACGAGTCCCTCTTTGGGGGAGAAAGCCGCCGTACGCCAGGGGCCTCTGGGGGAGGTCCTGATCGTCGACAACGACGTCGACCATGCCGAGACGGTCGCCGAGGTCCTGGAGCGCATCGGCTACCACAGCCGGGTGGCCGCCTCAGGCGCCGAGGGGGCGTGCCTCATCGAGGAGAACCCTTTCGACGTCATCATCACCGACCTGGTGATGAGCGACGTGGACGGGATGGAGATCCTGCGGCGGGCCAAGAGCGAGCAGCCCGAGGCCGAAGTCATCCTCCTTACCGGCCACGGCACGATCCCCTCGGCGGTCCAGGCGATGCAGCAGGGGGCCTTCAACTACCTCCTCAAGCCGCTGGACATCCAGCACCTGCGGGCCGTGGTGGAAAAGGCGGTGGAGAATGCCCGCCTGCGGCGGACGAACGTCGAGCTGCACCGCCGACTGGACGAGAGATTCGGCTTCGAGGGGGTCATCGGCGACAGCGCGCAGATGCGCACCGTCATCGAACGCCTCAAGCGGATCGCGCCCACCAACGCCAGCGTGCTCATCGAGGGGGAGACGGGCACCGGCAAGGAGCTCGTCGCCCAGGCGATCCACCAGAACAGCCCCCGCAAGAACAAGCCCTTCGTGGCCCTCAACTGCGCGGCCCTGAGCGAGAATATCCTGGAGAGCGAGCTCTTCGGACATGTCAGGGGGGCCTTCACCGACGCCTCGTCGGACCGCGTGGGCAAGTTCGAATACGCCCACGGCGGCACGATGTTCCTCGACGAAGTGGGCGACATGCCCATGCCCACCCAGATCAAGCTCCTGCGGGTGCTGGAGAACGGCCAGATCACCCGCGTGGGCTCGAACGAGTCGATCCGCGTCAACGTCCGCATCCTCTCCGCGACGAACCGCAATCTGGAAGTGGCGATCGCCGAAGGGACCTTTCGGAGCGACCTCTATCACCGCCTCAAGGTGGTCACCATCCGCCTCCCCACGCTGCTGGAGCGGAGCGACGACATTCCCATCCTCATCGACCATTTCCTGCGGCTCTTCGCCCGCCAACACGACAAGCAGATCCGCGGGGTCTCCGCGGCGGCCCGCCACAAGCTGCTCGCCTACCCCTGGCCGGGGAACGTGCGGCAGTTGAAGAACGTCATCGAGAGCATGGTGGTCGTCGACTACGACGGACTCCTCGACGTCGACGACCTGCCCGAGGAGCTCGCCGATCCGGCCGAGTCCAACGGCCCGCCCGCTCGGGAGTCGCTCGTCCGACTCGTGGGCCGGCCGCTCGAAGAGATCGAGCGCCTCTTCATCGCCGAAACGCTCCGCGTCAACGGCGGCAACCGCGAGGCCGCCGCCAAGCAACTGGGCATCAGCGAGCGGACGCTCTACCGCAAGATCAAGGAATTCAATCTCTAGAGGGATCCCAGCCGGACCAGGGGCGCACCCAGCCGCCCTCCCCGACTCCCTCCTGGACGTGGCATGCCTCGTATCCGCCAGCTTTCCCAGAGCCTGATCAACAAGATCGCCGCCGGCGAAGTCATCGAGCGGCCCGCGAGCGTGGTCAAGGAGCTCCTCGAGAACGCCGTGGATGGCGGCGCGCGGCGGATCGACGTCGCCGTGGAGAAGGGGGGGCTGGAACTGGTGCGGGTGGCCGACGACGGCTGCGGCATCGCCGCCGAAGACCTCCCCCTGGCGGTCGCCAGCCACGCCACCAGCAAGCTCGACACCGCCGAAGACCTCTTTTGCATCCGCAGCTTCGGCTTCCGCGGCGAGGCCCTCGCCTCCATCGGCGAGGTGAGCCGCCTGGTGATCCGCAGCCGCACGGCCGAATCGCCTGCCGGGGCGGAAATCACCGTCAACGGCGGCCGTCTCGGCGAGACCGCCCCCTGTGGGGCCCCGGTGGGCACCACGGTCGAGGTCCGCAACCTCTTCTTCAACACCCCCGTCCGCCGCAAGTTCCTCCGCACGGTGGGCACCGAGCTCGGCCACCTCACCGAGGCCTTCATCCGCGTGGCCCTGGGGGTTCCCGGCGTCCACTTCACGCTCCGGCACAACGGGCGCGTGGTTCACGAGCTGCCGGCCGCAGACGGCTCCCGAGAGCGGTTCGCCGCCCTCTTCGGCCACGAGATGGCCGAACGGATGCTCTACGTCGAAAGCAGCGACGGCGAAGTCCGCCTTGCCGGCTACGTGGGTCATCCCAGCCAGACGCGGGCCAACAACCGCGCCCAGTACCTCTTCCTCAACGGGCGTTACATCCGCGACCGTTCCCTGCAGCACGCCCTGGGCGAGGGCTACCGCGGGCTGATCGTCTCCGGGCGCTACCCGGTGGCCGTGCTCACCTTGACGATGCCGCCCGATCTGGTGGACGTCAACGTCCACCCCACCAAGCTCGAAGTCCGCTTCCAGGACGCCGGCCGCCTCTACAGCCAGCTCCTCGCCACACTGCGGGGCAAGTTCCTCTCCAGCGATCTGACTCACGCACTCCCCCCCGCGCCCGCTCCCGAGGGCGCGTCGCCGGCAGAGCCCGCCGACCCCCGGCAGGCCGAGTCCGATCGCCTCCGCGATCAGTTCGTCGCCTGGGCCAAGGGTGAAGTCGAGGCTCGCGAGCCCGAACCGGCGGAGTCGATCCCCCGTTCGCCCCTGGCCGACCCCGGCCCGCCGCTCTCGCTGACCCGCCTCGACGCGCCGAGGAAAGAGGCCGTTGAAGACAGAGCTCAGGGGCCAGAGGCCGGAGGCCGGGATCCGGAGAATGGAGGTCGGCGATCAGAGGGAGGGGAGGCTGGTCTGCCTCCGCCGCACGTTCGGCCGGTGGCGGCGCTCCAGCTCCACAACCGCTACCTCGTTGCCGAGACTGCGGAAGGGATGGTCGTCGTGGACCAGCACGCCCTCCACGAGCGGATCCTCTACGAACAGCTCCGCGGCCGCGTTGCGGAGGGTCCCCTGGAGAGCCAGGCCCTCCTCGTCCCCGAACCGATCGACCTGAGCCCCACGGAGGCCGCCGCCGCCCTGGAACACCGCGATCTCCTCGAGCGCCTCGGGATGAAGGTGGAGCCCTTCGGCGGCGACACCCTGCTCCTGGCGGCCTACCCGGCGATGCTCGCCAAACTCCGCCCCGAAGAAGTCCTCCGCGCCCTCCTCGAGGTGCTCCTCGCCGGGGGGCGGCAGCCCGACCGCCGCGACCTGACCGACGCCCTGCTGCACACGATGGCCTGCAAGGCGGCCGTCAAGGCCGGCGACCGGCTCGCCGCCGACGAGGTCGCCGCACTCCTCGAGCAGCGGCACCTGGTCGACGACGCCCACCACTGCCCCCACGGGCGGCCCACTGCCTTGGTCTTTACCCGCGCCGAGCTGGACCGCCGCTTCCTGCGGACCTGAGCGGCGGCCGGCATCCGCGTTGAGGTGTCTCCTTGTCGCCCCGCATTACCAACCGCTGATCAGCTCGCCGCTGGCGCGGTGTCCCATCCGCTGCCAGACTTGCGGATCGCGTGTCTCGCTGATGAAGCGTACGGAGCCGTCGCCGAGAAGGACGTTGAAGCCACCGGGGTGAATGGAGCTGAAGCCGCCGACGAAGAGCTCCTCGGCATCGTCCTCGAAGGGCGCCGGGACGCCCCCCATCCACTCCGGCTCGCCGACCGCACCTTCCTCCCGCAGATCCCAGCGAGGCTCCCTTTGGGGCCGGTCGTCAAAGGCGGGTCGCACCCCGATGCTCCCCGTATTGCGGAGCGTGGCCCGCGTCCCCGACATCCACCCCAGGTCGCGGGCGTCGGGGATCTTCTCACCCACGAAGACCGTGTACTTGAGCCCGTCGGTGACCTCCCAGAGGCGGATGGCGCGGTTGAGGATGAAGACGCCGTGGTTGTCCTCGTCGATGGGGGCCTCGACGTCGTGGTGGCAGCCCGCGTAGTTGCTGTAAGGGCCGAAGGTCCGGTCGCTGGGGCAACTGAAGCTGGCGATGCCGTGGTTGCGGACGGCGACATTCACCGGGTCGTAGACTCCTTCGGAGAAGTCGACGAGGTTGTAGGCCACCGCTTCGTCGAAATAGGGGAGGATCTGGACCATCCAGCTCATGTGGTAGCCGTCGGGCACGTTGCGGATGGGGCCCTCCGGCTCGATCGTCCCCGGGGGGAGCGTGCGGTGGGCCGACTCGTAGGCGTAGAGCGCCAGGCCGATCTGCACCAGGTTGTTCGTGCAATGCATCCGCCGGGCGGCCTCGCGGGCCGCCTGCACGGCGGGGAGCAGGAGCGCGACGAGGATGCCGATGATCGCAATCACCACGAGAAGCTCCACGAGAGTGAAGCCGCGCAAGGTGTTCCTCATGGGAGGTCTCCTTCAATCGGTGTTTCCAGCCGCACCGTGAACGCCTTTTCCCAGCGGGCGCGGTGCTCGGGGTCCAGGGGGTAGTCGGCCCGTACGCGAACCTGCCGCAGGGCGGGGGCGTCGGGAAGGGGCTCGATTTCGATGCGCACCTCGGCCGCCTCGCTGCCGCGCGACTCGCCGGCAAGCTGCCAGGTCTCGCCGGCGTAGTCCGGGTCCGCGGTCAGGCGTGCCGCGGCCCGCTCCCCGGCCGATTCGGCCAGCCAGGAGGCCTGCACGCGCCAGGCGTCGATCCGCGTGGCCCGCGCTTGGGCCAGCGCCAGGTGGAAAAGCGTCACGAAGACCATCGTACAAAGGACCAGTGCCGTGAGGACCAGCACCATGGCGATGCCGCGGCGGCGGTTGGAAACGGCACCGAGGGGGACACCGGCGGTGTGCCGGTCCGGGCGGCTCGTCATGGCATCTCCTCTTCCAGGGAGTGAGCGAAGCGGTGGTCCTTGGCCAGGAGGGCCTGGACGTGCAGCTCGAGCGGCCGGGCGATTCCGCCGGTCGAGGCCGCCGGCGCGGTCAGGGTAAGGCGGACGAGCTGCCAGCCGTGCGCAGAGTCCACCACGCATTCCACGCGGGCCCCGGCGGGGAGGGTGAACTCCTCGCGGGCCTCGACCACCTCGCCGGAGAAGGTCAGCCGCTGCACGGAATCGGCCACGGTCCGGTACTAGGCGGCCCGCTCGCCGGCGAAGGCGAGCCGCCAGGCGTTCTCGTCATCGGCCGCGGCCAGGT
>SLBP01000101.1:0-12697 GCA_007126245.1 Planctomycetales bacterium | reverse complement strand
GCCTATCGCGACGGCTTCGCGCTGACCGGAAATTATTCGCACTACCGCGGGCGGCGGCACGGCGCCTCCTCGCGCGCCGTGCCGGCAACCTGCTTCGTCGTCTATGCCCAGAACCACGACCAGGTGGGCAACCGCCTGGCCAGCGAGCGGCTGAGCCGTCTGGTCTCCTTCGAGCAGTTGAAGCTGGCAGCGGCGCTGGTGCTCCTCTCGCCCTACGTTCCCATGGTCTTCATGGGGGAGGAGTACGGCGAGACGGTCCCTTTTCCCTTCTTTACGGACCACGGCGACGCGCGGCTCAACGAGGCCGTGTGGCGCGGCCGGCAGGAGGAATTCACCCGCTTCGCCTGGGAAGGCCAGATTCCGGCCCCCCACGAGGAAGCGACCTTCCACGCGGCCCGGCTCGACCGCCACGCGCACGATCAGCCGCAGCACCAGGAGCTCTACCGCTGGTACGGCGAGTTGATCCGCCTGCGGAAGTCCATCCCCGCGCTGGCCTGCCTGAGCAAGGAGCAGATGGAGGTCGGTGTGAACGAAGCTCAGCAGGCACTCACCTGCCGCCGCTGGCACGAGGAGAGCGAGATCTGTGCCGTGTACCACTTCGCCGGCCACCCCGCCACCGTCCGCGTGCCGCTGCCGCCGGGGACGTGGCGCCCGCTGCTGCGCTCCGAGGAAGGAAACGGCGAGAGCGAAGCGATCCATTCTGCGGGAGAAGCGTCCCTCGAAATGGCGCCCGCGTCGGTTGTGCTGTTTCAACGGGAAGAATCATGACCACCACGGGAAAATGCGGGAGACTCCTCTGCTTGGAGTGACGCCTGCAGCGACATTTTGTCTCGCCGCGTTTCCCCGGTTGAGGAAAGGGGTTGCCAGCGTCCGCGCAGGGGGCGATACTTTTCTCCAGTCGACAATTTCGAGCGGTTTTTGATCGCAGAGAAGGAGAGCCATGAGATCGCCGGAGCGTTGGGCAAGCGGCTCGAAATCGACCGAGCATCATTCTGGCTGTCCGCGATCGGATTCCATGTGTCGGGCGGAAGGCTCTTGAGCGATTGGCTTATGGCAATCCGCTCCGGGAACGGACCGGCGGTGGAGAGGATTCCGCCGCGGACGCCGGACGACTGCCGTTTCCTCTCGTTGAGAGCAGGTCACTCCTGAGCCAGCAAGTTGAGGAATGGGCGATGCTCAAAGAAAGCGGAGTCGAAGGGGGGGCCGTCGCCCCGGCGGGAGACCCCATGGCGGATCTCGTCGCGCTGCGGGCGGAATACCTGCGAAGCGGCAGACCGGCCGAGGGAATCCGGCCGGTGGTCGTGGAGTCGTGGCAGCGCTGCCGCGAGTACGGTGTGGATCCCCAGGTCCTGCGCCGGCAAGTGCCCGACCGCGCCGCGCTGGAAGCCCTCCGTGCGCGGCACGGGGAGTTGCTCCGGCTCGCGGAACCATCGCTCGCGTTGATGCACACGACGCTCGGGAATCAACCCCACCTGATCGCCCTCTCCGACGGCGAAGGCCGCATCCTGCGGATGCTCCACAGTGGGATCGATGTGGAAACCTGCGAGTACAGCAATCTCTTCGAGGGGGCAAGCTGGCACGAACGGGACATCGGGTGCAATGGCGTCGGCACGTGCCTGGCCACCGGCCGGCCGGTCATTCTTCTCGGCCCCGAACATTTTCAGGCGGCCTACGTCGAATGGACCTGTATCGGCGTTCCGCTCCGGGGCTGCGGTGAAGCAATCGTCGGTGCCATCGACCTCTCCGTGCCCAACAAGCACGTGCACACGCATACCTGGGGCTGGGCGCTCTCGGTGGCCGCGGCGATCGAGGCGCGCTTAGGGCGCCGGGAGAGTGACCTTCCCACGCTGGGTGCCGAGCTCGGCGCCCCGCTCAACGCCTCCGCGGGGGTGCTGGATCTTCTCGGCAGTCAACTGGGCCTGTCGCCGACGCACGCGCGTTTTTTCGACGAGGCCCGCCGCGACATCAGCATGGCATCGCGGCAATGGTACCGGACGCTGCGGGAGAGCGAGAACCGCTTCCGCACCATGGCCGACGAAACGCCGCTGATGATCTGGGTCACCGATGCCTCCGGCGGCATCGAGTTCATCAACCGCGCCTACGGCGAGTTCTTCGGCACCACCCTCGCGGCCCTGCAGGCGCGGGAGTGGCAGTCGCTGCTCCACCCCGAGGATCACGACTTGTACATGGCGAAGTTCCACGCCGCGCTGCGGGAACAGGCGCCGTTTCGCGCCCAGGTACGGGTCCGCCGGGCCGACGGGCAGTGGCGGTGGATCGATTCCTTCGGCATGCCTCGGATCTCGGCCTCCGGGGAGTTCCTGGGAATGGCCGGCAGCAGTCCGGACGTCAGCGAACATAAGGCATTGGAGGAAGCCCTCAAAGAAGCCGACCGCCGCAAAGACGAGTTTCTGGCCATGCTCGGCCATGAACTGCGGAATCCCCTGGCGACTCTCGTCACAGGGCTGCACCTGCTGCGGGAGAAGCCCGACTGCTCGTGCAGGGAGCAGATCCTCACCTCGCTGGACCGTCAGGCGAAACTCCTCCGCAGACTCGTCGACGATCTGCTCGATATCTCCCGGGTGACCCGCGGGACCATCCAGCTCAAGTCGGAAGTGCTGGACCTTGCCGCCGTTGCCGAGCAGGCCGCCGATGCCGTGGCGCAGGGGGTGGCGGCAGCGGGGCACCGGTTCACCTTCCGTCGCCTCGAGGAACCGGTCTGGGTGATGGGCGATGCCGCCCGGCTCCAACAGGTGCTGGTGAACCTCCTCTCCAACGCCGTCAAGTACACCGGCGAAGGGGGGCACATCGAACTGGCGATGGCAGGGGATGCCGACAGCGCCATCGTCCGGGTCAAGGACAATGGCTTGGGCATCCCCGCCGAGATGCAGAAGAAGATTTTCGATCTTTTCGGCCAGGTCGACTCGTCGATCCACCGGCCTTACCAGGGCCTGGGGATCGGTCTGAACCTGGCGAAGAGGATCATCCATCTGCACAAGGGGACCATCGCCGTGGCCAGCGAGGGAGCCGGCAAGGGGAGCGTGTTCACCCTCCGGCTGCCGCGGGTGGCCCCCCCAGCCCAAGAAACGGCCGCCGGCGGCCGCGGCGCGACGCCCGGGGCGAGTCCTTGCCTCGACGTGCTCATCGTCGAGGACAACCGGGAAGCCGCTGAAATGCTGGCGCTGGTGCTGCGGGAACAGGGGCACCGTGTACGGAAGGCTGCTGACGGATTCGAGGGCGTCCGCATGGCCTCGGAGCGGAGGCCGGATCTGGTGATTTTGGACATCGGCTTGCCGGGGATGGACGGCTACGAGGTGGCTGGGAAACTGCGCACGGAAGTGAAGCTGACCGAGGCGCTGCTGGTTGCCGCCACCGGCTACGGGCAGGAGAAGGACCGCCAGCGCTCACGGGCGGCGGGGATCGACCACCACCTGGTCAAGCCGCTCGAATACGAGGCGCTGGCGGTGCTGATCCGCCAGTGGCAGCAGGCGCACCGGCGGATCGTGTCTGACGAAACGGCGCCGAACGGCCACCCGCCCCCCGCAAATCCTCTCACCGGCCAGCGCAAGCGAATCCTCGTCATCGAGGACCTGCGCCCCCTGGCCCAAATGACGCGGGAGTTGCTCGCCGAACGGGGGCACGAGGTGCGCATCGCCTACGACGGCCCGGGGGGCGTTCTGGCGGCAAAGGAGTTCCGGCCGGAAGTCATCCTCTGCGACATCGGCCTGCCGGGAATGGACGGCTACGAGGTGGCCGCCGCCGTCCGCGCCGATCCTAAGCTGGAGTCCACGACGCTCGTTGCCGTCACCGGTCACGCGGAGGAGACGGAGAAGCGGCGGGCGCTGGAGTCCGGCTTCCATACCCACCTCGTGAAGCCGATCCATCCGGAAACCATCGCACGCCTGATCGAGGACGACTGACGGAGAGATCAGGCACCGCCGATCTCTTCGCTTACCGCGGATGAGCCGGGCTCCCCCCCGGTTCCAGGTGGCGCCTGCGCGAAGGGCTGGCCGGCGAGCACGGCGGCGAAGACCTCGCGGTCGACGTTGCCGCCGGAGAGGACCAGGGCGACCTTGCGGCCGGCGATGCGCGACCGGTCCTGCGCCGCCGCGGCGGCCGCGGCCGCACCCGCACCCTCACAGGTATTGTGCGTGCACTCGAAGAGCATGCGCATGGCCGCCGCCACTTCTTCGTCCGAAACCCGCACGATGCGGTCCACGCCGCGGCGGATGACTTCGAGGGCGCCCGGCTCGGGGACGCGGCAGGCCATGCCGTCGGCGAGCAGGGTGCTCACCGGCGATGCCACGGGGCGCCCCGCAGCGAAGGAATCGGCATAGGCGCTGGCCTGCGCGGAGACGACGCCGACGATCTCGGTCCTCAGGCGCAGCGCGTCGCGCGCGGCAACCATCCCGCAGATGCCGGAGCCCAGGCCGATCGGTACGTAAGCGACGTCCACATCGGGAACCGCGCGGAAGAGCTCGTGGCTGTAGGTCGCCACTCCAGCCACGAGCAGGGGATGGAACGAGGGCACCATGTGCAGCGACCGCTCGCGGGCGAGCGACTCGGCATACTCGCGGGCGGCCTGGAAATCGCCGCCGTGCTCGATCAGTTCCACGCCCAGCGCCCGCATGGCGGCATTCTTCTCCACGCTGTTGCCGAAGGGGACGACGACCGTGGCGGCAATGCCGTAGCGGCGGGCGGCAAAGCCCAGCGACTGGCCGTGATTCCCCCGCGTCGCACTGATCACGCCCCGCGGGCTCTTCCCCGACTGCACGAGATGGGCGAAATAGACCAGCCCGCCGCGGATCTTAAAGGCGCCCACGGGGGTGTGGTTCTCGTGCTTGACCCACACTTCCGTGCCCAAGCGCTCGCAGAGCAGCGGCCAGCAATACTGCGGCGTGGCCGGCATGACGGCATAGACGACGGCGGCCGCCGACTGGATTTCCTCGAGCGCAGGTGGCATAATCATACCTCGAAGGGCCGTTTTCCGCAGGATTTGTCGACAGGAGAAATCGTACTCGAGTCCCGGCGGCGCCGCCAGCTTGCCGTCGGCACGCCCCGCCGGGCGGCACGTCGCTTCAGCGACGCGAAGCGCCGCGATAAGGGCGTGGCTGGGCTCGATTGACCCTCTCCCAACCGCCTCCGGTTGCCGGGAAGAAAACGCGTGGCGGTAGGTGATAGGGGAGTGGGGAAACGTGGTGCGGTGGGCCCGCGGGATGCAGAAATCGAACGCAGGGTGCGCAATGTCGGCTGGCAAGAAGAGAATGATCTACGCAGCGCTGACGGGCGTTTCCCTGATGATGGCAGTGGGATTCTGGCTGGTCACCGTCCGCTTCAGCCGGGCATTCATTCCCGAGGCTGTAGCATCCACGATGCTGATGCTTGCCTTCGGGTACCGCCTTTTTCACCTGCGCTGCGTCGGCCCCTCGAGCGACTGAGCCGTTCGGCGAGGCACCCGAGGGGGCTGACACGTGTGCCTCCCCACGTGCCCTTGGCCGGCAATCACGGGGCCGCGTGCCCGTGCGGGAGACCGCCCCGCCGGTTGGCACGTCTCTTGTCTTGAGCGAGCCGGTCAAGGGGTGGCAGCGTTCGAGAGGGTTCTCTGGCGCGTGGGAGTCGTCCACGTCTGTCGCGCGTGGACGGCGGCGAGGTGGCAGCGTTCGAGAGGGTTCTCTGGCGGGTGGGAGGGCCCATTCGCCTGGCGCGCGTCGCTGAGATTCTGGTCGGCCCCTACTCCTCGTCGAGCACGACAATGCGGAAGCCGACGTTGTAGACCGGCTGGTAGGGGCGGTAGGCGGTGCGGTAGGCGGAGCGGGCATTGCGGGGCCGGTCGTACCAGGAACCGCCCCGCACGACCCGCGGCTCGGGCGAGGCGAGATCGTTGCGGCCGTCGTATTCGTCGTAGGGATAGGGACGATAGGCCGAGCGGGTCCACTCCGCCACGTTCCCGTGCATGTCGTGCAGGCCCCATGCATTCGGGCGGTAGCCGCCGACGTCTTCGGAGAGGAAGCCTCCGTCGTCGAACCGTTCGTCCTTGGGGATCCAATCGTCGTACGTGCTGGCCTCCGGGAGCGGAGTGCGCTCCTTCAGGTAGGGGTGGGCCACGAACTCCCGGAGCGTGACGTCGGCGAGGTTGGCGAAGGGACCGAAATCGGTATCGAGGTTCCCGTAGTAGAAGGGTGAGTCGGTCCCGGCGCGGCAGGCGTATTCCCATTGGGCCTCGGTGGGGAGGGTGACCTGCGCGCCGGTCTTTTCGCTGAGCCACCTGCAAAAGGCCATCGCCTGCTCCCAGGAGACCCGCACCACGGGCTGGCGGGGGCCGTTCACATAGAAGCCGCGGACGCCGAACTGCATTCCGTGCCGCGATTCCACGCGGCTGTCGTGCGAGGGATCGAAGCGGGCGAACTCCGCGTTGGTCACCTCGAACCGGCCCATCCAGAAGGACCGGGCGACGTCGACGCGGCTGGGCGGCCCCTCATCGGGCAGGCCCGCCGCCGCGCCCATCACGAACTCCCCCGCCGGAATCTGCACCAGCTCCATACTCAGTCCGCCGCCGAGTTCCAGGCTGCGCGCCGTCACCCCTTCGGCCTCCTGCCGGAGACGGGCCTCGGCGGCGTCGAAGGGCCAGCCGGGAAGGTCCGGCTCCCCCGGCTCCCTGGGCGCGGGCAATTCCGGGATCACGGGCTCAGCCTTTTCGATGAACTGAGGGTGGATTGCCTCGGGGTCGTCGTCCAAGCCGGCGTAGCGCTTTGCCAGTTCCCGCCGTCGACGGGCGAGGTGCTCCACGCGCTCGGCGCCCGCGATTTCCGTCCACGTCCCGTGGAAGGGGGCATTGAGGTCAATCCAGGTGATCAGCCGGTCCCACGATTCCGCATCGAGCGTGACACCGTGGTGCCCCTTGGCCAGCAGCTTGACCAGGTCGGTGGTATCGGCATGGAATTCCATGGGCATTAGGAGGCGGTAGTCGCTCTCCAGGCCGGGGCGGCGGACGAAGCGGTGCAGTTCGGCGTAGGAGACGCTGAAGTGGCCGGCGTCGTCCCCGCCGTCGTGGTAGACGCTGCGGTAGTCGGTGATGCGCTCGCTGCCGCGGAGGTCGGGCAGACCCTCTCCCGCGGCGGACGAGCCGTCGTGACAGCCGACGCAGTAGCGGTCGAGCACCGGCTGCACCTCGCGCGCGAAGCTGAAGCCGCGGGCCGGTCCGTACCAGGGCTCGATCGCCGAAGGGGGCCGCAGATGCGCCAGCGGCGGCGCATGGAGAACGGGCGGGCTCTCGTTGGGATTCTCGTGGCAGCCCACGCAGGAGACCACCTCGCCGGGCATGCCCGTGAACCAGCTCCGCATCAGTGCCAGTGCCTTCCCCTCGCCATCGAGCGGCTGGAGGGCGATGGGCACATTGGCCGGCACGCGGAAGAGCACCGAGCCATCCTCTTCGACGGGAACCGTACCCAGGATCCGCTTGATGTCCCAGGGACCTTCCATCCCCACGACGCCCTGCGGCCCGCCCATTCCCGGATAGAGATAGTGGTAGCTGAACAGGCGCAGCGCCTCGACGGTCCCTCGCGGGATGCCCGCGAGCCCATCGCCCTCGTACACGTCGACGATTTCGACTGTGGCTTCCGTCGCTCGCGGATCGACCCGGTCGGGGATCCGCGGCGGCACGCGCCGCGGGCGGATCGGCGTCGGCTCGAAGAGGGCGTACCCCGGTTCCTCCTTGAGGAGGGTCATGTTGTCGAAGACGTCGACGAGGTAGATTCCCCAAAGGGATTCAGGCGTCGGCTTCGCCGAGACGAGGAAATACTTGTCGCTCAGCGGATAGGGGTGGAGGAACTTCGGCCACGAGTCGTCGACCAGGTTGTCTTCGATGCGCGCCTCGACGGTGCGCCCCCGTCCGGGAATCTGCTGCAGGGCCCCCTGGGCCTCACGGCGCCCGCGCGAAACGTCGAAGAGGGTCAATTCGCCTTTACGGCGGTTCCCGTGATGTCCGCCCACGATGGCCACGAACATCATCGGGTGGTCGGGGATTGGACGTGCATAGAAGAGGGCGTTGGGCCAGTAGGAGTTGCTCCCGTAGTGCTCCATCTGCCGGGTGCCGTCCGGGTTCATGCTGAAGAGCAAGCGCGAGTGGGTGTGCGGCGTGTCGGTATACTCCCAGCGCTGGTACAACACCCGGCCGTCGGGCAGCAGCCGCGGCGACCAGTTGTGCTCCTGATCGAAGCTGAGCTGGCGGATGCGGCCGTCGCGGTCCATACGGTACAGGACGGCCACTCGCGAGCTGCCGTCGACGCAGGGGACCGCGACCATGGAGGCCGTGCTCGTGAAGAGGATGCCGCCGTCGGGCAGATAACAGGCGTCGTAGTAATCGACGTCGTCGTGTTCGTCCGGGGTCACCTGGCGGAGGCCGTTGCCGTCGATGCCGATTTCGAAGATGTGCCAGCGGTCGTGCGCGCCGATCGACGAGAACATCAGCCGCCGGGCATCGAAATGGAGTGCGAGGTCACCGACGAAATGGGAATCGGCCGGCCGGTACAGCGTGGCCGGCTCACTGCCGTCGACGGGGATGGGGAGCGTTGCCAGCGCGTCGTCGAAGCCCCTCGTGGGCAAACAGCAGTTGCTCTGCCAGTTCTGGGGCAAGCCCAGAAAGGGACTGCCCGCGCCGCGGCGGACCAGCAGCAGCCGCTCGAAATCGAGGAGGGGATTGGCCAGGGCCACGCGCCGCTTCAGCCGGTAGGCCTCGGCGTAGAGATCGTAGAGCCGTCGCCCCTTCGCAGCACCGTCCGGCTGGTCCGCGATCGCGTCCAGGGCGGCCGCCATGGCAACGGCCTTCTCGTAGGCTTCGTCGAGGCATTGCGCTTCCTGGACGCCAAGCTGACGGTAGTCGTCGGTGAGCTCGGTGATCTGCCCCAGCAGCGCCCGCAGCCGATCCGGCGAGACGGGGAGGACCGCCTCGCGCCGCTCGCCCAGCCGCGGTTCCAGCGAAAGGCGGGCAAACCAGGTGGCGTCGGACTCGCGGGCGTCTTCGGCAACCAATTCGTTGTGCCGTAAGGATCCCGCCGGCCCCGCGTCAGCGGCGCAGACGATCTCTGCCCGCAGCGCTGCATCATCGTGGCGGGCCAAGGCCGACTCGAAGAGAAAGTAGGCGGCGGGGATCACCGGCGGCGGCCGCTTCTCGAGGGGAAGGGCCGCAGCCCTTTCCAGCCGCCAGCCCTCAGGGAACGTTGAAGCCGATTCGAAGCGCAGCGCGGAGATGTGCGGCATGGGTCCCTGGCAGACGAGCCGGATCGTGCGCCGCCCGCGGGCAATCCGGATGGTGCCCTGCGTTTCCCACCGCGCCGACGAGGTCTGCCAGCTCCCCGTCGAGCCGGTGAACCCTTCGAGGACTCTCTCCCCGTCGAGATAGATCGCCACAGGGCGCGGGGACTCGGCCGCGTAGAGGGCAACGACCGTATAGTCGCCGCAAACGGGAAAGTCCAGGTCGTACTCCGCCCTGTTGGGCAGTTGGCCCGCATTCCAGATGCAGGCATACTCGTCGGCGTAGGGCTGGCCCGGCGTGCTCACCCGGACGTTGCCGCGATCGAACCAGTCGGCGCGGATCGTGAAGCTCTCTGCGGGGCCGCCCGACTCCCCATCGCCCCCCCGGCAGGGCAAGGCCACGACAAGAGCGGCGGCAATGCCGAAGGCACGGAGCAACCACCGAAGTATGCGCTGCATGGTCGTCTCTCCTTACCTGCTCCTGCCGTTGCCGGCCGACGGACGTACGGCAGAACCAGTCCTGCCGTTATTGCTTCACTGCTCATTTGAAAGGACCTTTCCAATCCGCCCCTGTTGCCGCGGGCCCACGTCGAATGGGTACGTAGGCCAGCATGGCTCAGGAGCAATGCGGCCAGAACGTCGCTCCTTCCTCCGCAATGCTAGCCGGAGGGATGCCTCCACGTCAAGAATGTGAGAAAGTTTCTGTCACCCCCCGCGCTCCTCCTCCGCACCGCCCTGCCGGGCCGCTGGCGCTACTCGGCCTGACCGGCCTGCTCTCGCTGCCGGCAGTGCGCGACGGCCCGCAGGATAGCGTCGAGCACGGCCTCGAGGTGTTTGCCCAGGTCTTCGGCGAGGAACCGCAGGACGAGGTAGCCGCTCTCCTGTAGCACCAGGTCTTTGCGCCGATCGCGGCGGTAGGCGTCCGCATCGGCCAGGTGCTGCGGCCCGTCGATCTCGATCGCCAGGCGCAGCTCCGCACAGAGTAGATCCACCTCCATCCGGCCCCAGCCGTCGAAGGGGACGGGCAGCTCGGCGTTGAGCCGAAAGAGGCCGGCGGTCTCCGGGATCGTCTCCAGCCGCCGGAAGAGGAAAGCCTCGCTGGCACTGCGGGCGCGGTCGCCACCCTCGGCCTCGCTGGGGGCAGCATCCACGAAGAGGCTCGCCAGCGGCGCATCGACGCCGTCGCGGACCAGCCGCCGCACGCTGGCCGCGTAGTCGCTCTTCCACTTCGGATCCACCGGGAGAGGGACGTCGGCGGGCCAGCCGGGTACGGCGCTGGCAGGGAGGAGCATCTGGTAGCCGACCGCCTCGTAGCCCCGGCAGCGGCGGTCGAACATCCGCGCCAGCATGGGGACGTTGAGGTCGGCGTAGTCGTACACGCGGACCTCGCGCTTGCCCTCGCACTGGCGGTGCAGCCGGCCGACGTACTGGGCGATCGTCCCCCGCCAGGAGACCGGCAACGTGAGGAAGAGCGTATCGAGCCGCGCGTCGTCGAACCCTTCACCGATGAAGCGCCCGGTTGCCAAGAGGACCCTCTGCTCGTTCTCGGGAACGGCTGCCAGCCGCGCGACGGCCGCCTGGGCCTCCTTGGGGCGGAGTCCTCCGCGGAGCACGATGCAGTGGCGTATCCGCGGCGAGAGGAGCTCGGCGAGGCGGTCGAGATGGGCGTTGCGCTCCGTCAGCACCAGGGGCGACCGGCCCTCTTCCACGGCCCGGGCGACTTCGTCGCCGATGCGGCGGTTGCGGTCTTCGTCGGCGATGAGCTCCTCGTAGAGGGCGTGGAACTGCAGCCGCAAATCCGCGTCGGCCGGGCGCAGGGGCCGGAATGCCGTGGGCCGGACCACCACCGTGTGCGCGAAGGGGCGCGCTGCTGCCTGCGACTTGGCCTCCACGCGGTGCCGGACGGGACCGCACTGCATGAAGACGATCGGGTGGTGGCCATCCTTGCGCGTCACCGTGGCGGAGAGCCCCGTGACGTACTTCGCCTTCGCCCGCCGCACGACCTGCTCGAAGCTGCCGGCGGAGACGTGGTGGCACTCGTCGACGACGAGATGACCGTAACTCTCCACGCAGTCTCGCACCACGCCTTTGCGGACCAGGCTCTGGATAACGGCGACGTCCAGCACACCCGTTGGCTTTTTCCGCCCGCCGCCGATGCGGCCGAGCTCGCGCAGCGGCATTCCCAGGAACGCCGACAAGTGCTCCACCCACTGCTCGAGCAACTGGCGGCGGTGGACGAGCACCAGCGTATTGACGCCCCGCTGCGCGATGAGCCACGCGGCAACGACCGTCTTGCCGAAGGCCGTGGCGGCCGCTAACACCCCCGTCTCGTCCGCCAGCATGGCCCGCGCTGCGGCGGCTTGATCGGCGCGCAGCTCGCCGCAGAACTCCACGTCCAGGGGCGCGCCACCGCAGCGCTCGTCGCGGATGACGGTGTCGACGTGCAGACCGGCAAGAGTCGCCTGTACGTCTTCCAGGCAGCCGCGGGGCAGGGCAAGGTGGTATTCGTGCTCCTCGGCGCAGGCGATGATCCGCGGCTTGTCGTACGTGGGCAGGCGCATGGCCTGGGCCCTGTAGAAGACCGGGTTCTGGAAGGCCGCCAGGCGGAGCAGCCGGTTGCGGAGGCCGGGCGGCAGGTGATCCTTGGCGAGGTAGATCTGGTCGGACAGGATCAGCTCGATCCGCTCGGGCAACGGGCCGGTGACCGGCGGCTCTTTCCCGCGGCGGGAGGGGGACAACGTCCAGGGTTCGGCCTCTTCGTCGTCCGGCAGAGCCAGGCGCACGCCCACCACCCTGCCGCGCCGCTCGGCACTGCGGACGATCTCTTCGGCGGTCCTGCGGGCAATCCTGCCAATAGCGGAGAGGAACGCCCATTGGTCGTCGTGGGGACGGAAACGTTCGTCCAGGAAGACGCTGTTGCCCCCTGCCCGCGGACCCTTTTGCAGCGGCAGGGCGATCAGGCTGCCGAAGCCGCCTCGAGGGAGCGTGTCCTGGTTCGGGAAGAAGCGGTCGTACGAGTCCAGCCCCATGTCCGGACGCCGGTCCATCGTCTCCGTGAGGATGTGGGCCCCGAGCCGGCGGGCCAGTGCGGCGGGGAGTGCCTCGGCGAAGAAGAGCCAGACGTGCCCGCCGTTGCCGGATCGCGACCGCTCCAGCGCCGCCGCCAGACCCATGCGGCGGCAGGTCTCGAGCACGGCCGCCGCGTCTTCCTGCCAGTGCGCCTTGTCGAAATCGGCCGCCAGAAAGTAGCAGGTCTCGTCCGGGAGCATCGGGTAGACGCCGATCACGCACTCGCGGCCGACTTCGTCCTTCCCGCTGAGGTGCCAGCGGATCACGTCACCGGTTAGGGGGAGGAATTGCCGGTGCGGGCATGGGGGGCACTTGACCCGCGGCTTCTCGCACAGCCCGCGGACCCACTCGTTGGCACAGACCGGCTGATAGCCGGACTTGC
>SLBP01000017.1:0-12775 GCA_007126245.1 Planctomycetales bacterium | reverse complement strand
TTCCGGCTCGGCTGGTTCCGGCTCCATCGCTTCCGGCTCGGCGGCTTCCGGCTCGGCTGGTTCCGGCTCCACCGCTTCCGGCTCCACCACTTCCGGCTCCACCACTTCCGGCTCGGCCGCTTCCGGCTCGGCTGGTTCCGGCTCGAGAGTCTCGGCCTCCTCGATCAGCTCGCGGCCCTCCTCGACCTCTTCTTCGCTCGGCTCTTCGGGAAGATCGGGCAGATCCATGCGGACCCACAAGCGGTCCTTGTTCTGTTCGTAGTGGCGGCGGGCCTCCTCTTCGCTGATCGAATCAGGGTCCAGGAACGACTCGTAGTCGACTTTCAGGTATTCGAGAGCGACTCGGGGCGGCTCCCGGAAGCCGGGATGCGGTGACGCGGGGTGGAAATGGCGCTCCCTGTGTTCGTCGAAGAACGCCCGCAACGTCGCCTCGTCGGGTTCCGGGACTTCGTCGGTGAAATCGGCGACGGGCACGGCGGCGGCCTCGATCTGGGCGTTCCGCCGCAAGCGCTGGAAGTAGTCCCAGCGTTCGGCCGGGGTGGTGGGAAGGAGCGCGGGGACATGGAGATCGAGCAGCTTTTGCGAGAGGAGGTGCAGGCGCATGGCATCGAAGAGCTGCCGCTCTGTCATCCCCACGGCTCCGATGATCTCCACGAGCTCCTGGTACGACAACTGGTCCCCGGTCAGTTCGCGGATGTAGGCGTTGATCATCGTGTCGGTAACCACGATGCCCATCTCCTGGGCGCGCTCGGCAAAGAGCCAGAGGTCGACCACGTGGTCCTCGTTGACCTCGCCGAATCGTTCCAGGTAGAAGCGGACGGCGAACTCCGAATTCGTGGCCTCCCAAACGACGCGCTCCAGGAAAGCCCGCAATTGATTGCGGCGCGTCATCATGTGGTCGATCTGCTGCCACCGCAGATCACCGTAACGCGCCGTCCTCACCAAGACGGGGTTTTGCTCCGGCCCCCGCCCGACCATGCGCACGAGGACGTCCGCCAAGACGAAGGCGAAGATCGCCAGAATGGCCGTGGCGGCAATGAGGACTTTCTTGTTTTTTCTAAAAACAGAAAACGGACTAGCCATAGGGACTTAATTCCTCAGAGGGGTTTTTGCCGGCTCCCCAAACCTGAACTTGACACGCCACGTATGGAGACATAAATCATCGGGGGCATGGAACCGGCCAGCGCCACAACTTAGGCATTCTAAGACCCATCGGCGCAAATGCAATCCCAGTTGGACACTACGCCGCTTCCCGACGGCGAAATCATCACGAGGGTGGCTCTGTACGGCCCGCATTGGGGGGTCGTTTCCCTCTGGTGCGGACCCTTTTGGGTGCTAGAATTTGCCACTCCGCCACTTCCCAGCCTCGACCGGCCGTACTCCACGGATCCACCTCATGGCGAAGCGCAGCAGCAACCGCCCCGCAAACCCCCTGGTCATTGTCGAATCGCCGGCCAAGGCGCGTACGATCGCCCGCTTTCTCGGCCGCGACTACACCATCGAGGCCAGCATCGGCCACATTCGCGACCTCCCCCAGGGGGCCCGCGAGGTCCCGGCAAAATACAAGGGGGAGCAGTGGGCCCACCTGGGCGTCAACGTAGAGAGGGACTTCGAACCGATCTACATCGTCCCCCGGGAAAAGACCAAGCAGGTCCGCAAGCTCAAAGACCTGCTGAAGGAGGCCACCGAGCTCTATCTGGCTACCGACGAAGACCGCGAGGGAGAAGCGATTAGCTGGCACCTTTGCCAGGAGCTCCGGCCCCAGGTGCCCGTCCGCCGGCTGGTCTTCCACGAGATCACCGAAGAGGCGATCCGCGAGGCCCTGTCACACCCCCGCGAGATCGACGAGACCCTGGTCCGCGCCCAGGAAGCGCGGCGGATCGTCGATCGGCTCTACGGCTACGAGGTCTCGCCGCTCCTGTGGCGGAAGGTCCGCCCCCGGCTCTCGGCGGGGAGGGTGCAGAGCGTGGCGGTGCGGCTCATCGTCGAGCGCGAAAAGCAGCGGATGGCCTTCCGCTCGGCGACTTATTGGGACCTGCTGGGGAGCTTCGCCACGACGGGGGGCGAAGCCTTCGAGGCGACGCTGCTGTCGGTCGGCGGGCGGCAGATCCCCGGCTCGCGCGACTTCGACCCCGCCACCGGCGGGCTCAAGGATCCCGAGCTGCTGCTCCTCGGGGAAGGCGAGGCCCGCGACCTCCGCGCGCGGCTCCTGGCGGCGGACTGCCGGGTCGAGGAGGTCGAAGACAAGCCCTACACCACGCGGCCCTACCCACCGTTCACCACCAGCACCCTGCAGCAGGAGGCGAACCGGAAGTTCGGCTTCACCGCCCGCCACACGATGACGCTGGCGCAGAGCCTCTACGAGAACGGGCGGATCACCTACATGCGGACCGACTCGACGAACCTGGCAGCCGTGGCCGTCGAGGCCGCCCGCGAGCTGGTGGCCGCACAGTACGGCGTGGAGTACCTCTCCCCCCAGCCGCGGAGCTACCAGACGAAGGTCCGCAACGCCCAGGAGGCCCACGAGGCCATCCGCCCCGTCGGTCACCCCTTCGATCTGCCGGAAACGCTCCGCGGGCAGCTCGGCGCCGACGAGTTCAAGCTCTACGATCTCATCTGGAAACGGACCATCGCCAGCCAGATGGCCGATGCCCGCGGCCACCGCATCACGATCACCGTGCGCCTCGGCGACGCCCTCTTCCAGGTGAGCGGCAAGACGATCGAGTTCCCCGGTTACCTGCGTGCCTACGTGGAGGGCTCCGACGATCCCCAGGCGCAGCTCGCCGACCGCGAGGTGCTCCTCCCCGCCGTCAAGGCCGACGACGCCCTCGCCTGCCGCGTGCTGGAACCGAAAGGGCACACCACGCAACCCCCAAACCGCTTCAGCGAGGCCTCGTTGACGCGCACCCTCGAGGAGTTGGGGATCGGCCGCCCCAGCACCTACGCCTCGATCATCGACACGATCCTGGCCCGCGAGTACGTCTTCAAGCGGGGCAACGCCCTGGTGCCCACGTGGGTGGCGTTCGCCGTCTCGCAACTGCTCGAGCAGCACCTCCCCGACCTGGTGAACTACGACTTCACCGCGGAAATGGAGGATGAGCTCGACGCCATCAGCCGCGGCGAGCTGGGACACGTCGAGTACCTGAAGCGTTTCTACTTCGGCAACGATCACCCGGGCCTGAAGCAGCAGCTGACCGACAAGGTGGACCGGATCGAGGCCCGCGACGTGAGCCGCATCTTCATCGGCCAGCCCGAGGGCCCCGATGAACGAGGCGAGCCGGTCTACGTTCGCGTGGGGCGGTACGGCCCCTTCGTGGAACAGGGCAACCGGCGGGCGAGCATCCCCGAGAACACGGCGCCCGACGAGATCACTTTGGAACGGGCTCTGGAACTGCTCGATAAGGCAGCCCAGGGCGACGAGCCCCTGGGCTACTGCCCGCAGACCGGCAAGCCGGTCTACCTGAAAACGGGCCGCTTCGGCCCTTACGTGCAGCGGGGCGACGCGAAGGACGACGATAAGCCGCAGAACGCCTCCCTCCTCAAAGGGATGCGCCCGGAAGACGTCGACCTGAAGACGGCGCTGGAGCTCCTGGCACTGCCTCGCGAACTGGGTACGCACCCCGAAGCGGGCGAGCCGGTGCTGGCCCACAACGGCCGCTACGGGCCCTTCATCCGCTGCGGCGGCGAGACCCGCTCCCTGCCGCCCGAGCTTTCACCGCTGGAGATCACGCTCGAGCAGGCCCGGGAGCTTCTCGCCCAGCCGAAGACGCGAGCCAAGGCCGCCACGCGGCGGAGAGAGCCGATCCGCACCTTCGAACCTTCGCCGGTCACCGGCAACCCCGTGCAGTTGCTCGACGGCCGCTACGGCCCGTACGTTACCGACGGAACCACCAATGCCTCGCTGCCCCGAGGGAGCACGCCGGCGGACGTCTCCTTCGAACAGGCACTCGACCTCCTCGCCGAACGGGCCGCCGCCGGCCCCAGCCGCCGCACGGCGCGGAAGAAGACCGCGAAGAAGGCGGCCAAGAAGACCACGAAGAAGACGGCCAAGCGAAGCACGAAAAAGGCGGCCCGGAAGAAGACCACCAAGGCCGCGAGGACCACCCGCGCCGCCGGAAAGCAATCCCCGGCCGACGATTCGTAGCCCCGGGAAAGCGGGAGCGGGGAAGGGCGAAGGCGACGCGCCGGGCGATCGATCCCTACGGCCGCACGGCCACGTCCAGGCGGTCCTTGGCGAACGTCACGCGGGCAGTCCCCACGGTCACCTCGACGGCACCGGCCGCGGCGCTCGCTCGGGCGCGGGGAACGGAGTCTGTGGCGGCGTCGGCGGTGGTGAGCACATGGAGGAAAAAGTCCTGCCGCGCGGCTTCGCCGGGGGAGATTTCGATCCGGCACTGGGGCGCCGGCCCGGTATCGCGAGCCGGCGGGAAGTGCTGCCCGTCGTAACGGTACAGGTCGTCGCCGTGGGCGAGACGGGTCTCGGCGGTTGCCGGCAGCAGCGTCTCGATGAAGAGCCGCCCGGGGCCGTGGGTGACCACCAGCCGCCCGTCGTGCTCGTCGGGCACGCGCATCGCATGCAGGAGCCAGGTCTTCTTCAGTTCCGGCCGGGTGGAGCGCACGCGGTCGAAGATCACGAAGGTGTCGGGGCGCAGGTAGACGATCTGGCGGGTGAACTCTTCGAGCTTGGCGGCGCGGTAGGAGCGGGTCGCGTCGGCCGCCAGGTAGAGGTAATCGCCGCGGTCCTCGAAGGCGGTGATGCGGGCCACCTCGTAGAGGTCGCGCCGCGCGTGCCAGGCTTCGGCGTCGGCGACGGCGCCGTTGTGGTGCGGCCAGTCGTGGTGCTGCCCGCCATCGTTGCCGGTGACGGTGCCGGCGCGGATGCCGGGCCAGGTCTCCTCGGGATCGAGGACGAGAATCGTGTTGTGGGCGATGGTGCGGAGGTGGTAGTTCACGTCGTGCCGCGTGCCGAAGCCGTCGTAATGGCCGCCGTCGCCGGCCAGTTCGGCGTGCTTGAAGAAGACGAAATGGGCGTTGTCGAGGTGCTGGTGGGCGGTGAACCGCGAGCCCGCGCGGAAGAAGAAGTACGTGGCGTCCTCGTCCCAGGCGCTGCGGGCATAGACGTGCCCCGGACCGGAGCTGTGGTGGGCGAGGGGGAAGCCCTCCAGATCGCCCGGGGGCACGGTGGTGTCGCGCCAGAGGAAGTCCTTGTAGGCGTTGTTGCCCACGCTGCTGCGAGGGGTGGTCTCGTTGAAGGCGTGGACCGCCCGGTGGGCCGGGTCGTCGCGAAAGCGGTTCACGAGGATGCGGCGGGCGGAGAGGGCCTTGTCGCGGTCGCCGCCGAAGCGTCGCCCGCCGCCGTCACCCATGGGCACCGGCCGCCGCGAACCGTATTCGGCGATACCGGGGTACATCTCGAACATCCCCGCCACCGCCCGCTGTTCGAAGAACCGCGGCGCCAGGGCGTAGTAGTCGATGCCTTCGCAACGGCGGGCCACCTCGCAGAAGACGAGCCACTCGTAGAGCCAGTAGTGGATGTAGTAGCCCTCGGCCCATCCGCCCCCCGCCCCGGCCCGTTCCAGCGCCGGGGCGGCCCGCTCGCGGAATTCCTCCTCCAGCGCCGCGAGGATCTCCGCCGCCCGCGGGTTCTCGTAGTAGGTGGCGTAGCAGGCCAGGCCGATCCCCCAGTTCTTGTAGCCGTACCAGCCGTTGTGGAAGACGTGGGTCTCGGAATCGACGTTGGCGTCCACGGTGCGGTTGATGTACTCGACCAGCCGCTGCCGCTCGCCGTCGCTCCAGACGGCGTGGCCGTGGTCGTAGGCGATCGCGGCCAGCGCCAGGTCGGCGGCGAAGGGGGTATGGCCCACCCGGATGGGGCCATCGACGTAGCGCATCACCACGGCCTTCGCTTCGCGGGCCAGGGCTTCGTCCTCCTCGATGGCCGCCACCAGCGATAATGAGACGACCTTGGTATGGTCGTCGGCCTCGCCGCCGCGGGCCACGGCGACGACGCGGCGGTAGGCCTCGGGCCGCTCCTCCGCCAGGCGCACGAGCCGCTCCCGGGAGCCGAACAGCCGCGGGTGCTCGCGGGGAACGGCATGGCGGTCTTCTCCCTGCGCCGCCAGAGAGGAGCCCAGCGAAACGGCGGCGAGCAGCAGGTACGTCCGAGCGCATGGCATGGCGTGGGTCCTCCAGTAGCGGGAAGGTGTCTACGACCCGCAAGTCGCGCTTGCTCAGTCGAGAGGAATCAGCCGCGGTGTGCGAATACGCGCACCATAGACGCCGCCGTAGCGGTCGACCAGTTCGTGGAAGCGCATGTAAAGAAAGCCGGCCTCGGCCGCCGGGGGCGCCGTGGCCAGGTAGCGATCGGTAAGGGCCTCCACGGCGGCGTCGAACTGCTTCTGGGAGCGCCCGTGGGCGTAGCAGCGGCCGCCCAGGCGCCGCAGGTCGCCGTCGAACCGCGGCCCGATGTGCCAGAGCTCATGGACGATGGTGACGAGCTTCTCGCGAAAACCGAGGTCCAGGAACCGCGGCAGGTAGAAGCTCAAGAGGTAGAGGGCTTCGCCTTGTGGACCGGCAATGCGCTGGATGCGGTATCGGCGGCCCCGGCGGACGGTGTATTCTTCCCCGCCGGCGAACCGCAGCGGGGTCAGGGTGGCGAAGACGCCGTGGCGGCCGGGCCTGCGGGCCTGGACAAAGCGGATCGCCACGCGCGCCAAATCGATGTGCCCCAAGGC
Organism: Planctomycetales bacterium; assembly: GCA_007126245.1. Taxonomy (GTDB): domain Bacteria; phylum Planctomycetota; class Planctomycetia; order Pirellulales; family Thermoguttaceae; genus SKOZ01. The sequence continues at coordinate 6,041 of SLBP01000017.1, read as the reverse complement.
GTCCACGCGACGGACGATGTCGTCGCAGACGGCGCGCGCGGCGGTCGTGAAGTCGAATGCGGTTTGCGCCGCGACGGGCGGGCCATCGGCAAGGCACCCCGACGACCCCCCTTTTCGAGGGATCGCAGCCGGCGGTTGGCGGCCGTGCGGCGGACGTCGTGGCAAGCCCATCCGCGTCTCCCGCGGTCAGGGACCCAGGTCAGTCGTTCTTCGGCGTACCGCCGGCCCCCTCGTCGGTGCCCTCCTCATCAGCGATATCCTCCGCAGGAGCGTCGGAGGGCTCTTCCTCGGTTGCCACCGCCACCTCTTCCTCTTCGGCGGCGGGGGGCGGCGCTTCGAAGCTGGGCTTCAGCGCCGGGGCGTAGCGACGACCGAAGCGCGCGTCGTCCTCCCCGACCAACTGGAGGATGGCGCGGGTGCCGGCGTCGCCCAAGCGCGGTTTGGCGAGGCGGAGGATCCGCGTGTAGCCGCCGGGGCGGTCCACGTAGCGGGGGGCGACATCGTCGAAGAGGACTTTCACCGCCTGGCGATCGCCCAAGAGCCGCAGGCACCGGCGGCGCGCCGCCAGAGCCGGCGCCATGGTGCGGTTCCACTCCTGCCAGCCCGTCCCCTGCCGCCACTCCCGCCAGGCGTCGCTGTAGCGGTCGGCATCGGTGGCGAGGCTTTCGGCCGCCTCGATGTGGGGCAGGGCGCGGCGGGCGATGGTAATGCACCGCTCCACGAGGGGGCGCACCTCCTTGGCCTTGGCAAGCGTGGTGACGATCCGCCCCCTGACTTTGGGGGTGTTGTTGTCGCCTTCCGCGTTGCGCTCGGTGAGAAAGAGCGCCGCGGCCAGGTTTCTCAGCAGGGCGCGCTGGTGCTTGGGATTACGGCCCAGTGTGCGGCCGGTCTTGCGATGTCGCATGGCAGTGGCTATTCCGTGGCAGTAATCTCGGCGGGCCGGGAGGCGCTCACAGGGGGGCAGCCGGGGCCGGCGGCAGCCGCAGCCCCAGCTTCAGGCCGAGGGCGGTGAGCTTCTCGCGGACCTCGGTGAGCGTCGTTTCCCCGAAGTTGCGGACCTCGAGGAGCTGCTCCTCCGTCCGCGTCACCAGGTCGCGAACCGTATGGATATTCTCCGACTCCAGGCAGTTCATGGCCCGCACGGACAAGTCCAAGTCACTGAGGCCCATGGCGAGCTTGGCGTCGAGCGCTGGATCGAGTCCCCCGCCGACCCCGCGCGCCTCGGAGTGGACTCGGGGCCCCAGCTCCTGGTACTGGAGGAAGGGGTTGAGGTGCTTGCGGAGGATCTTGGCCGCCTCGACCAGTGCCATTTCCGGGTTTACGGCGCCGTTCGTCCAGATATCGAGGATCAGCTTGTCGTAGTTCGTCTTCTGGCCGACGCGGGTCTCCTCCACCTCGTGGCGGACGCGGACCACGGGACTGAAGGCGGCGTCGATGGGAATGGGGCCTACCTCGGGGGGGCTGGAGGTATGCTCCTCGGCAGGACTGTAGCCGCGGCCGTTTTCCACCACCATCTCCATGACGAAGGGCACGTCCTCCGTGAGGGTGGCGAGCACGAGGTCCCGGTTGATGACCTCGATGGCGTTGTCGGCGATCACGTCGGCACCGGTGACCACGCCCCGGTTGTGCTTGTCGACGCGGATCACCCGCGTCTGTTCGCTATTGTTGCGGACCACCAGCGACTTCACGTTGAGCACGATCTCGCTGACGTCCTCGACGACACCCGGCAGAGAGCTGAACTCGTGCTGCGCCCCCTGGATGCGGACCTGGGTCACCGCGGACCCTTCCAGGCTGGAGAGGAGGATGCGTCGCAGGCTGTTGCCTACGCTCACGCCGAAACCGCGCTCGAAGGGTTCGGCGACGAACCTCCCGTAGGTCTCGGTCAAGGTGGCGCTGTCGCACGTCACTAGACTGGGCAACTCGAGTCCGCGCCATCGAATACGCATAGCACAAAGCCTCCCTTTCGGGCGAACATCGTAAGGCACTTCGATTGCTTTGCGGCCGGCCGCCGGACTCCGGCCGCCGAAAGCCCTACTTCGAACAGAGCTCGACGATCAACTGCGGTTGCACGGGGATGGAAACTTCGGCCGCCTCCGGAACGCGGAGGAGATGCCCTTCCGGCTGGTCGCCGTCGACGAAGACCAGGAATTCGGGCACCTCGCGGTGGGACTCCGCCAGGTTGGCCTTGACCAGGGCAATGCTCTTCGACCGGTTCTTGACCCGGACGACGTCGCCCGGTCGCAGGAGGAAGCTGGGGACGTCGACGCGGCGGCCGTTGATCTGGATGTGCCCGTGGCTGATCAACTGCCGCGCTTCGGCACGCGACTGCCCGAAGCCCAAGCGGTGGACCACGTTGTCCAAGCGCCGCTCGAGCAGGCTCAAGAGCACCTCACCCGTGTTCCCCTTGGTTCGCTCCGCCTGCTCGAAATACTTGCGGAACTGGCGCTCCAGCACCCCGTAGTAGTGCTTGACCTTCTGTTTCTCGCGAAGGTGGATGCCGTAGTCGGTGAGCTTGCCGCGGCGGAAATTGTGCATTCCCGGCGGCGAATCGCGGCGCTCGAAGGCGCACTTGGGCGTGTCGCACCGCGATCCCTTCAGGAACAACTTGCCCCCCTCGCGCCGGCAAAGGCGGCAGACGGGCCCCGTGTAACGCGCCATAGTCGCTATTTGCTCCAGAACAAAGTCCTAGCAGTCAAAAAAACCCCTCTTCCTGGACGGCAGCGCGGCCCCCGGCTCGGCCTCACACGCGGCGGCGCTTCTTCGGACGGCAGCCGTTGTGCGGCAGCGGCGTGACGTCTTCGATCGACTTGATCGAGAGCCCCGCCGCCTGCAGGGCCGTGATCGCGCTCTCGCGCCCGCTCCCCGGCCCCTTGACCTTGACGTCCACCTCCTTCACACCGAACTTGATGGCCTTCTCGGCCACCTGCTGGGCTGCAAGCTGGCCGGCGAAGGGGGTGCTCTTGCGACTCCCCTTGAAGCCGCTGGTGCCGGAGGTAGCCCAGCAGAGGGTGTCCCCCTTGGTGTCGGTGATGCAGACCGTCGTGTTATTGAAGGTCGCCTTGATGTGGGCGACGCCCACAGTCACGCTGCGCCGCGACTTCCGCCGCCGCCCAGTCGCCGACGATGATCCTTTCGCTTTGCCCACGGTTCACCGTACTCCTTGTATTCGACGTATTCGACGCCACGGCGGGCCCACTGCCCGCTCCGCGTCAGCGAAGGTCCTTGACCCCCTTCTTTCCCGCGACCGTCTTCTTGGGCCCCTTGCGGGTGCGGGCGTTGGTCCGCGTCCGCTGGCCGCGAACGGGCAGACCGCGACGGTGCCGCAGGCCGCGGTAGCAGCCGATGTCGCGGAGGCGCGCGATGTTCTGGCTCACCTGGCGACGGAGCTGCCCCTCGACGACGTAGTCCTTGTCCAACAGGGCGGCCAAGCGGGTGACTTCGTCCTCGCGGAGCTCGCCGGCCCGGATCTGCGGATTGATGCCCGCATTGTGGCAGAGCTCGCGAGCCGCTTTCGGACCAATCCCATACAGGTAGGTCAGGGCCACAGCCGCCGGGCGGTTGTTCGGTATATCGATACCCAAAAGACGCGGCATGAAACCACTCCCAAACCAGCCCCCAACGGGGCCGACGTTGAACTACGGGACCACCTCGCCTGGTGCCAACCCCGTCGCGGCGCACCACCCACCCTCCGGCGGGGATCCGCTCGCCCGACTAACCCTGACGCTGCTTGTGGCGGGGGTTGCTGCACACCACGTAGACCACGCCTCGGCGGCGCACGATCTTGCAGTGCTCACAAATCCGCTTCACGCTCGCTCGAACCTTCATTGCCCAAGCCAGCCCTTCTCTTCGTGGAACGGGACAAAGCGCCTCAGTATAAGCACTTCTCCCCCTCCGACTCAAGGCCCCCGGACGGCAAATCGGGCGCCTTCCGGCAAATTCCGGACCAGCCTGCCAAACAAGGGGCCCCACTGCAAGACCGGCACCTCTCAAAACGAGGGCGCGGCGGGCTCATCCTCAGTTCAAGTACTCCCTATCCAGCGGCTGGTCCGGGTCCCCCGTAAGTACGTAAACCCCCGACTCGGTGATGGCAATCGTATGCTCGAAGTGCGCACTGGGAAGGCCGTCGGAGGTGGCCTGCGTCCAATGATCCGCACAGACCCGCACATCCTTGAGCCCCATGTTGACCATCGGCTCCACGGCGATCACCAGCCCCGGGATCAGGCGGAAGTCGCCGCTGCGGCGGAGCTGCGGACTGAGGAAATTGGGAACCTGGGGCTCTTCATGCATGTTGCGACCGATCCCGTGGCCCACGAAATCCTCCACCACCGCAAAGCCGCTGTCACGGACGAAGCGTTCCATCTCGCGGGCCACCTCGCTCCACCAGGTCTTCCGGCCGACAAGGTCGATGGCCAGCTCGAGGACTCCGCGGGTCACGTCCAGGAGCCGCTGGACCTCCGGGGAGACGCGGCCCACGGCGTGGGTCAAGGCGGCGTCGGCGCACCAGCCCCGGAGGCGGCAGCCGGTGTCGATGCTCACGATGTCCCCCTCGGCGAGGCGGCGGTCGCTGGGGATGCCGTGGACCACCTGTTCGTTGACCGACATGCAAGTCACCGCCGGGTAGGGCACCTTTCCCGGAACCCCCTTGAAAAGGGGCTGGGCGCGCCGCTCGGTAAAGAACTGCTCGACTGCAGCATCGACCTCCCCGGTGGTGACCCCCGGTTTGAGCAGCGCCGCCGCGAGTTGGTGCGCCTCGCGAACGACTAACCCCGCCTTCCGCATCAGGCCGATTTCTCTGCGGGAACGGAGGATCTCCACGCTGCGGCCTCTGCTAAACAGTTTTCACCAGCGGATCGAGCACCTCCCGGATGCGGCCGAATATCTCCTCCACAGACCCGAGCCCGTCGACCGAGCGGAGCAGGTTTCGCTCGGCGTAGAAGGCCAGGAGGGGCTCGGTCTGCTCGCGGTAGGCCACCAGTCGCTGGCGGATGGTCTCCGGGCGGTCGTCGGCCCGTCCGCGGCCGGCCAGGCGGCGGAAGAGCTCCTCCTCGGGAACGCGGAGTTCGAGCACCACGTCCAGGGGCGTTCCCAAGGTGGCCAGCATGGACTCGAGGCCGTCGGCTTGGGGGAGGGTCCGCGGGAAGCCGTCGAGCAGGAATCCCCTGCGGCATTCGTCCCCCTTCAGCCGCTCGGCGATGACGTCCATGATGATCTCGTCGGGAACCAACTCGCCGGCCGACATGTACTGCTCGGCCCTCAGGCCCACTTCCGTGCGGGCGTCGCGGGCCTCTCGCAGCATGTCGCCGGTGGAGAGGTGCGCCAGCCGGTAGGCGGCGACCATCTTCTCGGCTTGGGTGCCCTTGCCGGCCCCCGGGGGCCCGATGAAAACCAGTCGCATGGTGCTTCTCCACGAGGCGAGTGACTAAGTAGCGGCGGGGGGGACTACTTCTCCAGGAGTCCGCGGTAGTTCCGCATCACCAGATGGCTGTCGATCTTCTGCACCAGGTCGAAGGCCACACTCACGGCGATCAGCAGCCCCGTGCCGCCGAAGAACTGGGCCACCACGAAGTCAACCCCAATATACTGGGCCACCAGGGTGGGGAAAATGGCCACCAGCGAGAGGAACCCCGCCCCCACGTAGGTGATGCGCACCATCACCTTCTCCAGGTATTCCGCCGTGCGCCGCCCGGGGCGGTATCCGGGAATGAACGAGCCGTAGTTCTTCAGGTTGTCGGCGATGTCGTTGGGGTTGAAGGTGATCGCGGTCCAGAAGTAGCAGAAGAAGTAGATCAGGCCGATGTAGAAGAGGTTGTACATGAAGGAGTCTTCGCGGCGGAACAAGCCGGCGAGCGTCTCCAGCAGCGTCGACTCCGGCTGCCACGCGTAGAGCTGGCCGAAGAGGATCATGGGCAGGAGGAGGAGGCTGCTGGCGAAGATGATCGGCATGACGCCGGCCTGGTTGACCTTCAGGGGGAGGAACTGCCGGGTGCCGCCGAAGACCCGCCGCCCGCGGACGTGCTTGGCGCTCTGCGTGGGGATCCGCC
>SLBP01000137.1:0-12793 GCA_007126245.1 Planctomycetales bacterium | reverse complement strand
GGCTTCGGCGACGTTGCGGGCCAGCGGCTTTTCGCAGATCAGTCCTTTGAGTTGGGCACCGGCCCGCACGGCGTCGACAATCTCTTCGACGATTTCCAGGCGGACGTAGTTGGGGGCGAAGATACCCAGGACATCGACGTTCTGGGCCAGCTCCTTGATGCTGGCGAAGGGGCGCGGCTCGCCCATGCGATGACTTCGGCAGAAGTCGATGAGGTGATCGACCGGGTCGGGGGAGACGTAGCCGACGAGGTCGATTCCGCGAACCTGGGCGAGGCCCCGATGCTGAAACATGGCGGCGAAGCCGCCGCCGATCATCCCGTAACGCAGTGCGGACATGGTGAACCGGTCTCCAGAAGGGTGGAAGATGAAGCCGAGGCGCGCCAGGGCCGAGGCTTTCCGGGTGGCGACCAGTCTACCACTACCCCCAAGAGCCGGCAATCAGTGCCCCCGTCCCCCGCAAGGGCGCCGCGAGAAAGGGATGGGGAGAAGGGAAGACGCGGAGGGGTGGAGGGTGGTCGAGACCACGAGTGATCCCGCAGAGCAGGGCTCGCGTTCTTTTTGCGGAACGCTCCTCTCCGACCGTGGCCGACGGAGATTATCCGCCGCCATCTCCGGCACCGGGGGCGAGAATCAGCATTTCGTAGGGATAGAGCCGATCGACCGGGGCATCGGCACCGCGGGCGCCGCCGTACCCCCAGGCTTCGGTGCTCAGCCACAGGTGGTGTTCCCCCCCGTCGCGGCAAGGGTTGGACCGTGGTTCATCGCTGAGGTTGGCGAGGGAGACAAGCCGCTGCGGGCCCTCGCCCCGGTCGATGCGGAGTACGCCGGCGCTATCCGACTCACTTCCCCCGGGGCCACCGAGGAGCTTGACGAGGGTATGCTCGCGGTCGCGGAGGGCCGGCCAGTCGCGGCGTGCGGCGAGCAGGTCGCGGTAGAGACGCCGCAACTGCTCGTGGAACGAGCCCGCGGGCCACTGCCAGGTGAGTCTCGCCGCGGCGAAGGTGGCGGGGTCCTGGGGGTCGGGGATTTCTCCCTCCCAGGAGAAATCCATCGAGGCGAACTCCTCGCGGCGTCCTTCGCGAACGGCGCGGATCAGCGTCTCGTCACCGAAAGAGCAGAAAAAGGGAAAGGGCCGCGTCTCCCCGTATTCTTCGCCCATGAAGAGGAGCGGTGTGAAGGGCGAGACGAGCAGCAGTCCGCAGGCCAGCCGCTGGGCCGCGGGGGAGAGGATCGCCGTGTAACGGTCGCCCAGGGCGCGGTTGCCCACCTGATCGTGGTTGTGGATGCACACGACGAAGCGGTCGCGGCTGAGACCGGCGGCGGAGCTGCCGAAGCGGCGGCGGCGGAAGGGGCTGTAGCAGCCGTCGTAGACGAAGGCCTCGCTGAAGGTCTTGGCCAGGTGCTCGGGGCGGCCGAAGTCCAGGTAGTAGCCTTCGCGCTCGCCGGTCAAGAGGGCATGGACGGCGTGGTGGAAGTCGTCACACCATACGCCGTCCAACCCGAAGCCGCCGCGCTCCGGCCGGTCGATCAGCCGGCGGTCGTTCTGGTTGCTCTCGGCGATCACGTGGACGGTGCGGCCCGCCGCGGCGGCCGCCTCCTGCACCTCCTCCTGAAGCTCGGCGAGGATGTGGCGGGCGGAGAGGTCGTAGATGGCGTGCACGGCATCCAGGCGGAGGCCGTCGATGTGAAAGTCGCGTACCCACATGAGGGCGTTGTCGATGACGAAGCGGCGCACGGCGTCGCAATCGGCGTCGTCGAAATTGACTGCGTCCCCCCAGGGAGTCGGGTAGTGGTGGGTGAAGTAGGGGCCGAACTGGCCCAGGTAGTTCCCTTCCGGGCCGAGGTGGTTGTAGACCACGTCGAGGAACACTGCGAGCCCGGCGGAGTGGGCCGCATCGACCAGCTGCTGCAGGGCCCGCGGGCCGCCGTAGCTGTTCTGCACGGCGAAGGGCTGGACGCCGTCGTAGCCCCAGTTCCGCTCCCCGGGGAACTGGGCCAAGGGCATGAGTTCAATGGCCGTAACGCCCAGGTCCTTGAGGTCGCCGAACCGCGGAATCACGGCGTCGAGAGTCCCCTCCTCGGTGAAGGTTCCCACGTGGAGCTCGTAGATCACGAGTTCCTCGCGAGGCAGGCCCTTCCAATCGGCGTCGCTCCACGAGAAGAGGTCGGGGGAGAAGACCGCAGAAGGGCGGTGAACCCCCTCGGGCTGCCACCGGGAGGCGGGGTCGGGCAGGGGGTCTCCCCTTTCCAACCGATAGGCATAGCGGAGTCCCTCCTCGACGCCGGCGCGGCGGTGGACGAAGGAACCCCAGCCCTCGGCGGTCATCGCCGTCTCCGCGGGGCGGCCGTTCGGCCAGGTGACCAGCACGACGTCTTCGCGCTGCGGCGCCCAGACCCGCCACTCGACGCTGCCGTCGCTCTGGCGGACCCCCCCTTGGGGCAGACGTTGCGGTTCGTCGCGCAGAATTCCCATTCTCTCGGTTCCCCGACTCCGTGTAAGCCGCGCCTCGTTCTGATGGCTTGTGGCCCTATCCAGCTCTCCGCTTTGCGGGACGGTGCTGTCGCCGTCTCCGTCACCGGAGGGGGATCGGCTCTCCATACGACCCTTCCTCTCTTCTAGCCGGCCCCGGATCGCAGGTGGGGAACCGGCCGGCGCCGCCTTAGTGGCGATTCTCCCTTGCTTCGACCCCATGGCGGGCGCGTGCCAGCCGGCCGAGGACTTCTACGACTTCGGGCCGCTCCCGGAACTCCTCGAAGGCGAATCTGGCCCGCCGCCGCCAGTTGGGGCGTTCGCGGAAGGTTCCCGGGGTGTTCTGCGCCTCGGTCTCCTGCCAAAGGTCCTCGAGGTTGGCGAGGACGACGGGTGCGGGACTGCGTCCCAGCCAGACGAGCAGCGCCTCGAGCACCCGTCCCGTCTCGCAGGTCTCCTCGGCGAGAGCGCCCGCACCGCGGAGCATGGCAACCAGGCTGCGGCGGAGGACCTCCCGCCGGCGGCGGTGCTCTTGAGACTCCTCTTCCGACAGGAGGCCCAAGGCCACCCGTTCCTCGATGTCGTGCTCGTTCCAGAAAGCGGCGAACTGGGGCATGTCGTGGGTATTCACACTAGCGACGGCCGTCGCCGGGACGGGAGGCAGGGGGGGCTGGGCCTCGGGGCGGGCCTCGTACTGCACGACGTACATGTCGCTGATGCCGTGGCGGGCGAGGGCCTCGTTGAGGACGGCGGGCACGGTTCCGAGGTTCTCGCCGATGACCCACGCCTGGCGGCGGTGCGACTCCACGCAGAGGATGGCGAACAGCTCTTCCATGGGATAGCGGACGTAGGCGCCTTCCTTGGCGTCCATGCCGTGGGGGATCCAGTACAGCCGCCGCAGCTTCATGATGTGATCGATCCGCAGCAGGCGGGCGTAGGTCAGGTGGCGGCGGAGGGCGGCGATCAGGTAGGCGTAGCCCTGTTCGCGGAGCCGATGGGGGTGCAGCGGCGGAAAGCCCCAGTTCTGCCCCTTGGTGAAGAAGGCGTCGGGCGGCGCACCCCCGGAGGCCCCCGTGGCGAAAAGCTCCGGCCATCGCCAGACGTCGTAGCTGGCGCCGCCGACACCGAGGGGAAAATCGAGGTACCAGAGCAGGTCGGCATCGGCGGCCTTGGCGGCCAGGCCGCGGAGCTGTTCCTCGATCTGCCACTGTACGAAGAGGTGATAGCGGTAGATGCGCTCGTCGTAGTCGGCGCGGGTGATCGTTCCGGCACGCATGGCAGCCGGCCACTGGGGCCAGTTCGTGCCCTGCCGCTCCCCGGCGGCGCGGAAGCGCGCGAAGGTATCGGCCTCAGGGTGGGTGCGGAGATACTCCGCGAGCCCGTCCCCGTGGTCCGGCTGGTCGAAATACCATTCCGCCAGCGCCAGCAGGACGCGCCGCTTGAGTGCCATCTGGCCCTGGTAATCGACCAGCGCTCCCCGACGGAGCTCGGTACGCGCTTCCTCTACGGCACCGCTGGCGATCATCTCGCGGGCGGCCGGGCACTCGGCGAAGCCGTGGACTCGGGCGACGTCGATGTAGAATTCGTTCCAGAAGAGGCGGCTGGCCGGCGAATAGGGGCTGGGATCGTCCGAGGCTTCCCACAGGGTGGAGAGAAGCGGCAACGTGGCCACCAAGCTCCCCCCCCGCTCTGCTACCCACGTCATGAGGGTTTCCAGATCCGAGAAGTCGGCGGCCCCCCAGCTCGATTCGGTGTGTAGCGCATAGAGGGGGAGAAAGACGCCCCACATCGCGCGGGTATCCACCGGCGAACGGCTATATGCCCGCCTGGGGGCGGCGATCAGGAGCGCTTCGGCGTGCTGACTGCCCACTTCCAGCTCCAGACTGTGGTAGCCGATCGGCGGCCGCGGCGAGATGGCCAGACGTCTGTAGGAGACCGCCACCCCCTCGCGGCTCCGGACGGCAACCACCGCCAACTCCTCCAGGCAACCGGCGAATTCGTGGACCTCACCGGTTTCCTGCCGCAACCGCCAGCGGAATGCCTGGCCGTCGGCGGCGGAGGCGCGGATGAGGACCTCGGCGGGCCCATCCTCCCAGAGGACAGTTACCGGATCGAGCAGGCGCCGGGTATGTTCCTGCCGCTGCGCTCGCAGCACATCACCGAGGTCGGCCTGCGCGTCCACGGGGGCGCCGAGCAGGCGCAGCACCGCCAGGAGGGTATCGGGCGGGGTCAGGCACCGCTGCCCGGCGACGTCCACGTAGCTGTCGTACACGCCGTACCACCGCGCCAGGTGCCGCAATGACTTAAGGTCCATCTCCTCGATCCTTTCGGCTTCCGCTTCGCCTCGGCGACGTGGGCTCACCGTTGCGAGGGTGACAAATTCGGTCCACTTACCCCGATCCGTCGGCGGCCTCCCGGGAGACGCACGGCCACCCTGCGGGATGGGCGAAAAGCAAATCATTCGCCACTCAGCTCTGGCCGGCAATCATCTTTTGCAGGGCGGCATCCTTGGCGACGACCTTTTCCACCAGCTGGCGCTTGAACTGCGCCAGCCGCTCGTGGACGGCGCCGTCGGAAAGCGCCAGGATCTGGATGGCGAGCAGACCGGCATTCCGGGGGCCGCCCATGCCGCAACCCACGGTGGCCACGGGGACGTCGCCGGGCATCTGGACCATGGAGAGAAGGGAATCGAGACCGCCGGCAAGATCGGTGGGGACGGGGATGCCGATCACCGGCAGGGTGGTGTGGGCGGCGACCACGCCGGCCAGGTGGGCGGCGCCTCCGGCGGCGGCCAGCAGGACCTTAAGGCCTCGCGCTGCGGCCGAGGCGGCGTACTCCTCCACCAACCGCGGCGTGCGGTGGGCACTCATCACGCGGACCTCGTGCGAGACGTCGAATTCAGTCAGCACCGCGGAGGCGGCGGCGATCTTCGGCCAGTCGCTATCGCTCCCCATGACGATTCCCACCAAGGGCAAGTCCGAGTTCTGCACGGGAGTTGGCTCCGGTTGTTTGAGAAAGGGCATGAAAGAGGGTGCGGCTCCGGTCGGGTACGCGCTGCCGCCATGCCGGCTCCGGCCCCAGATGGGAAACCCGCGGAGCTCGGCTTCGCCGGAGGGGCCGGTCTTCCCAGTCGCACGGATACTCCGCCCTGGGGGCTTATCGCTCCGAGGCTGGCGCGGGGGAACCGGAAAGGCCGCACACTACCTCTCGAAACGAGAGTTGTACGGCAAAGCGAACGTTTCGGCAACGGGTCGGCTGGTGACTTCGCCCTCGTAGAGATTGACGGCCCAGGACAGCGGGGGGAAGCGCCGTGCGGCGGCGTCGATTCCTGAGGCGGCGATCCGCAGCACCCAGGGGAGCGTGGCGTTGCAGAGGGCGAAGGTGCTCGTGCGGCCGACGGCACCCGGCATGTTCGTCACGGCGTAGTGGACGACGTCGTCGACGAGGTAGACCGGGTCGCTGTGGGTGGTGGGGCGGCTGGTTTCCAGGCAACCTCCCTGGTCGATGGCCACGTCGATGATGACGCTTCCGGGTTTCATCCGCCTCAGGTCCTCGCGGCGGATCAGACGCGGCGCCCGCGCCCCCGCGATGAGCACCGAGCCGATCACGAGATCGGCTCGGCCGAGCTGTTCGCGGATCACCTGGCGGTCGCTGAAAAGGACGGTGACGTTCGCGGGCATGACGTCGTGGAGGTAGCGGAGTCGCTCCAGGGAGTTGTCCAACACACTCACGCGAGCCCCGAACCCGGCGGCAATCTTCGCCGCGTTCGAGCCCACCACGCCGCCGCCGAGGATCACCGCCTCCGCGGGCGCGACGCCGGGGACGCCCCCCAGGAGAATGCCCCGCCCCATTTGGGGGCGCTCCAGAAAGCGGGCCCCTTCCTGGACGCTCATCCGCCCGGCCACTTCGCTCATCGGCGTCAGCAGCGGCAGCCGCCCCTGGTCGTCGCGAAGGGTTTCGTAGGCTACGGCGATGGCGCCCGTGTCGAGCACCTCTTCGGTAAGGCGGCGGTCGGCCGCGAAGTGGAAGAAGCAGAAGACGATCTGGCCGCGGCGGAGCTGAGTGCGTTCCGGCGATTGCGGCTCCTTGACCTTCACCACCAAGTCTGCTTCGCCATAGATCGGCTCGGGTCCCGGGACGATCTCCGCCCCGTGGCGGAGGTATTCGTGGTCCGCCACTCCGGATCCGAGCCCTGCTCCCGCCTCGATGAGCACGCCGTGCCCGGCGTGGATCAGCTCTTCCACGCCTACGGGCAGAAGGCCGACACGGTATTCGTCTCCTTTGACTTCCCGCGGCACGCCCACGATCATCGAAACAGCTCCTCCCGCGTTGTCCGACCTGCCTGGCCGCCCAGGCGAGTGGGCGCATTCCACCAGAGCCACGCCCTCGCCACAAGCTCCTCCTCTCAACGAAGCCCGGCCCCCGTGCCCGCAAGGCGGTCGCGACGCCGCGGGGCTTCGGGCGACGCGCTCGGCAGTCCTCCGGCCCCACGTGCGGGGGCGCCACCCCGCACTACCGCCGACGCCGGCGGAAGAAGCGGAGCACCTCGTCGAGCCCCCTTCCCAGGGCCTCGACGTCCTCGGGGGTGTTGTACAGATAAAAGCTGGCCCGCACCGAGGCAGAGAGGCCGAAACGCTCGTGCAGCGGCTGGGCGCAGTGGTGTCCGGCGCGGACGGCTACGCCGCCGCGGTCCAGGAGCTGAGCCACGTCGTGGGCATGGATACGGTCGAGCGTGAAGCTGACAATGCCACCCTTGCGATCCGGGGAGGGACCGAGAAGACGGACCTCGGGAACGGCAGAGAGGACCTCGTGGGCCTGCCGAACGAGAGCCTGCTCGTGGCGGTGGATGGCCGCCAGGCCGACTTTATCCAGGTACTCGATGGCCGCGGCAAGCCCGATGGCGGGCACGATGGGAGGCGTTCCCGCCTCGTACTTCGCCGGGAGGTCAGCCGGTTCGAACCGATCGAGGGCTACGCGGCGGATCATGCTCCCCCCGCCGAAGAAAGGCGGCATCGACTCCAGCAGGGCCCGTTTGCCGTAGAGCACCCCGATTCCCGACGGCCCGAGCATCTTGTGCCCGCTGAAGGCCAGGAAGTCCACGTCCCACGCCGCCACGTCCATTTCCATGTGGGGGGCGGCTTGGGCAGCGTCGACGAGGACCACGGCGCCCGCCGCGTGGGCGCGGCGGACGATCTCGGCCACGGGGGTAATCGTTCCCAGCACGTTGGATGCGGCGGTTACGGCGACCAGGCGGGTCCGTTCCGTGATCAGCCGATCGACCTCGTCCCATTCGAGAAGGCCGTCGTCGGTCAGGGGGAGGTGGCGGAGGACCACCCCCTTGCGTTCGGCGAGCTGGTGCCAGGGGACGAGGTTCGAGTGGTGCTCCATGACGGTGAGGAGCACTTCGTCGCCTTCCTCGAGGAAGGCATCGCCGTAGCTGCGGGCCACCAGGTTGATGGCGGCGGTTGTGCCCGAGGTGAAGACGACCTCCTCGGGGGCGGATGCACCGAGGAAGGAGCGGACCCGTTCCCGGGCATTCTCATAGAGGCGGTCGCAGCGTTCGGCCAAGGTGTGGATGCCGCGGTGGACGTTGGCGTAGCGGTGTTCGTAGCAGTCGACGATGGCGTCGATGACCGCGCGGGGCCGCTGCGAGGTGGCGGCGTTGTCCAGATAGACGAGAGGGGCGCCGCCGTGAACTCTCTCGGCGAGAATGGGGAAATCACGGCGAAGGGTCTGCGCATCGAGCCCTGTGGATGCCGGCGAAGTGGTCGTCATCGATCCTCGATATAATAGGGGTAAGCGTCTCTTCGTTCCCAAGCCCAGAATGGCGGGCGCCGCGCCAGCGGAAACCTGCTCCACGGACACGTTGCCGAACCGGCAGCCGTTCGGTCCCGCCTGACCCCGCCACGGAGAATCCTGCGGGCATTCGCTCATCCACCTGGCGGCGCCACTTGCCCTCCACCTGCGGCGTCACGAAGGCGCGACCGGCGAGTAGACTGCCGCCTGAAGCACCCGCCAGGGAAGCAGGCAACACTTCTGGCGGTTGGGGGTAAGCCGGGCGCCGAACATCTCCAGCATGTCCTCGGCACGGAAGGCCTTCACCTCTTCGACGCTGCGCCCGTCGAAACGCTCGACGAGCATCGAGGCGGCGGCCTGGCTGATGCAACAGCCCTCGCCGCTGAAGTAGGCGCAGCTCAGACGCCCCGTCTCGTCGATGGTCAACTCGATGCGGACGCGGTCGCCGCAGAGGGGATTGTCGTCTTCGTGCGCGTGGGTGCCATCGGGGCAACGGCCCCGATGGTAGGGTTCTTCGTAATGGTCGAGGATGTGATCCTGGTAGATTTCTTCTTCTTCGGATAGCATCGTCGCCTTGGGGGGTCGGGTTCGGACGAGGGCGTGCCTGCACCGGTGGCACCAAGCCGTTGGGGCACCCCGACAGCCGCCGCTGAAGTCTACGGGCCGCGGCCAGCGAGGGCAAGCAGGCAGTGCCCAAGTCGTGGGGGTCAGCACCCCAGAACCTTTGCGGTGACCAGCCACTTGAGCTCGCCGCGGGTCGGAACCGGGAGGCCGTCGAAGGCCACCGCGGCCACGGCGCCCTTGGCGAAGCGCACCAGGGCACCCTGATCGCCGATGAGTGCGGCCGCCATTTCGTTCACGTCTGGGGAATGCCCCACCCAAGCGACTTCACTGCACGTGCCCGCCTGCCGGCAGGCCCATTCCAGGGCGACGGCGAGGTCGCTGGAGGGGCGGAGGGCATCGAGCGACTCCACGGGCGGGGAGCGTTTCAGGTGCCGTGCGGCGATCTCGGCCGTCTGGCGGCAGCGGAGCAGGGGGCTGGTGGCGATGGCCTGCGGCGCGAAGCCCCGCTTGGCGAGCGTCTCGACCATGCAGGCGAAGCGTTCCCTCCCCTCACCGGTCAGGGGCCGCTCGTCGTCATTGGGCCAGCGCGGGTCGCCGAACTCGCCGGCCCAGGCGTGGCGGATGATGTACAGCAGCATGGGGCTTCCTCGGGGAAAACAACAAGGAGCCGGCTACCGCGAGGGGCAGCCGGCTCCTGGGGAAGCTGCTCGTGGGCGATGCGCCCGCGGGAGGGCGCGTCACCAGGCCTCTCAGTAGGCCTGGTAGATTCCCGGCTGCGGGACCTTGCTCTCGAAGCCGCCGTCCTCGTCCGGGAGCACGGGGGGATCGGCGTCCCAGGCGAGGCGCTCGGGCATTTCATCCGGGCCCTTCTCGACGGCCTCGTCCCAGTCCAGCTCCTGGCCGGAGTAGGTGGCCATGCGGCCGAAGACCGCCGTGAAGCTGGCCACCGCGCCGTGATAGCCGTCGTTGAGCGGCTCGTCGTTGACGATGGCGTTGACGAGGTTGACGTGCTCCTGCTTCATGGGATTGACGCCGGGGCCGTCGTAGCGCCAGGCGTTCTCGCCTTCGATGCGGCCGTTGCAGTTCGAGTGACCCACGGTCCCCTGGGCGTGCTCGGAGACGTTGCTCCAGGTGTTGGGGATGTGGCGGCACTGGCTGAACATCTTCGTGCCGTCGTCGTAGGTGAACTCGATGAAGTGGTGGTCGTAGATCGTCCCGTGGTCGGGGCCCTTACGAACCTGGCGGCCGCCCATGCCGTTGGCGCGGACGGGGTGCCGGTCGCCCATCACCCAGTTGCCGATGTCCAAGTTGTGGACGTGCTGCTCGGCAATGTGATCGCCGGAGAGCCACACGAAGTAATACCAGTTGTTCACCTGGTATTCCATCTCCGTCTGGTCGGGCTGCCGCTGCCGCGTCCACACGCCACCGCCGTTCCAGTAGACGCGGGTGTACATCACGTCGCCCAGGGCGCCTTCCTGGATGCGCTGGACCGTCTCGGCGTAGCGGGGGTCGTGGCGCCGCTGGAGGCCGACGACGACCTTGAGGCCCTTCTCGTCGGCGAGCCGATTCGCGGCCTGGACCTTGCGGTATCCCGGGGCGTCGACGCAGACCGGCTTCTCCATGAAGACGTGCTTGCCGGCCTCGATGGCCATTTCGTACTGCAAGGGGCGGAATCCCGGGGGCGAGGCGTTGAGGACGACGTCGCAGTCGACGGCGATCGCCTTTTCGTGACAATCGAGATCGCCGAAGATGCGGTCGCCGATGTCGACCTGGTCCGGGTAGCGCTCCTTGAGCATGTTGGCCACGTTCTGGGCCCTGGCCGTGAAGGCGTCGGCGGTGGCCACGATGCGGCACCGCTTGTCGGCGTCCAGCCAGTCGGTGCCCGCGCCGCCGCCACGGCCGCCGCAGCCGATGATCACGGCGCGGAGCGTGTCGCTGCCGGCCGCGTGGGCGGTGCGGGCAATGCTCAGGTTGCCGGCCAGTGCCGCTCCGGCGGCAGCCGCCGACGAGCGGGCCAGGAAGCTGCGCCGAGAGGTCTTTTTCGATTCGCTCATGCTGTCGAACTCCTATTGAAGTTTGAAACGGATGCGTTGTCCGCCCGGAGCCTGCCGAAGATATGGCTTACCACATGCCGGCTTTCGACGCGCCCCCCGCGCCGATCCCCCAAGCATACCTTCCCATGGCCCCCATGGCCAGCGCGCTCGCCCCGCCGCGGTCTACATCTTGCCGGCCTGGAGCCGCTCGTACTCGCGGATCGTCTCGGCGTCGGGCTCATAGCGGAGCGCCTCTTCCGGCGTGGGCACGCGGAGGGGGCGGAGCACGCGGAAGCCGACGGCCGACTCATATTGTTCCGTCACGTACCAGATGCTTTGGGGGAGCTGCGGGTCCTGTGCCTTCCAGTGCCGCTCCGAATAGCGGCGGGCGGCACTGCGGAGATTCTCCGGGTCGTCGTCGAAGTGGCCGCCGCGGACGATGCGGCCCCAATACGCCGTGGGCGGGTTGAAGGGGCTGGCCACGGGCTGGTCCTCGGCCGCCCACTCGGCGTAGATGCCCTCGGAGTAGCCGTCCAGGACCCACTCCATCATGTTGCCGTAAACGTCGTGCAGCCCCCAGGGGTTGGGCTTTTTCTGCCCGACCGGCTGGTAGCGGGCATCGGCGTTCTCGAAGTACCAGGCATAGTCGTCGAGATCGTCGGGGTCATCGCCGAAGAAGTATGCCGTTGTCGTCCCCGCCCGGGCCGCATACTCCCACTCCGCCTCCGTCGGGATCCGGTAATAGCGCCCCGTCTTGGCCGTGAGCCACTTGCAATACATCTGGGCCGCGAGCTGCGTCATGTAGCCGGCGGGCCGGTTGGCCTTGCCCATCCCATAGGTCATGTCGGTGTAGGGTCGGGTGGGGCGGCTCAAGGCGTCGGCGACGAGGTCGCGCTCGCTGGGCTCCGTGCCCGCGTGCTGGCGGCGGAGACGATCCATCTCCATCGACCACAACTCGTACTCGTCCCAGGTCACCTCGAAGCGACCCATCCAGAAGGGCTCGAGCTGGACCTCGAACTGGGGCCCTTCATCCTCGTTGCGGTTCGGCTCGTCTTCGGGGCTGCCCATAAGGAACGTGCCGCCGGGAATGGGGACCATCTCGAAGGTGACGTCCGTTCCGGGAATCACCTCGGTGTATGGCTGCATGGACGCTTCGTCCGCCGCTTCGGCGTTTTCCACCGGGTAGGGCTCGGGCATCCACTCGACGGCCGGGGCGGCGACATAGTCGATCTCTTCCTCCGCGACCGCTTCTTCCTCCGCCGGTGCTTCGTCAGCCGGCGCCTCGTCGACAGGAGCCTCTTCGGCAGGGACTTCCTCGACGGGCGTCTCATCTATCGGTGCTTCTTCCACCGGCGCCTCCTCGAGCGGCTCCTCCTCGAGCGGCGCGTCTTCGACCGGTGTCTCCTCTACCGGCACATCAACGGGTGCTTCCTCGACGGGTACTTCCTCGACGGGTGCTTCCTCGACGGGTGCTTCCTCGACGGGTGCTTCCTCGACGGGTGCTTCCTCGACGGGTGGTGCTTCCTCGAGGGGTGCTTCCTCGACGGGTGGTGCTTCCTCGAGGGGTGCTTCCTCGACGGGCGCCTCCTCAATGGGCGCCTCTTCCAGGGGAGCCTCCTCGACGGGGGGGTCTTCGGCAGGAGTCTCCTCGAGAGGAAAGGCCGGTTCCCAGGGAGGCACTTCCTCCTCAGGCGTTTCCTCCACGAGCTCTTCGACCGGTTCCTCCTCAGTGGTGGCCTCGAAGGCGGGTTCGTCCTCGACGTATGGCTCCCACGCAGGCGCCGTCACCGTCGGGGCCGGTGTCGTGACTGTGGGCTGGGGCTCGGCGTCGTCGTCGGCCGCCGGCGTGCAACCGGCCATTGCCGCAATCCAGACGAGCAAGGCCGCCGTGCAGGCGAGGAGCTCTCGACCATGGGTTCGACTGCGTGGG
>SLBP01000095.1:0-34676 GCA_007126245.1 Planctomycetales bacterium | reverse complement strand
TGGCGGGCTCTTCCGCGGCCTCGTCGGCCGTCTCCTCGGCGGTCCGTGGCGGATTGGGGGCCGCGGGCGGCTCGCCGCCCGGTTCGACGACGCGGGCCGTGTAGCCGCGAGCGCGGAGCGCCTGCTCGATCTGCTCTACGGCCGAATGCACGTCGGCCGTGAAGGGGACGATCCGCATGCGGTCGCCCACGCGGCGCGTGGGCGTCGGGGCCGCAGCGGCCAGGCCGCGCTCGCCCATCCGGATGAGCGCCTCGCGAATCCGCTCGTGCTGCTCGGGCGTGGCGCGGACGAGGAGGTACTGGGTCATCGGATCGACGTCGATGTAGGGCTGCGTCCAGTAGCTCTCCTCGGCGAAGAGGTTGAGGATGGCACGCTCGGCCGAGGTGGGCTCGAGCATATCGAGCTGGATGATTTCCAGCTCCCGCGGCTCGCCGCGCATGTTGTCCAGCGTGTCGGCGATCAGCACGTGGTGGTCGGGCCGGGCGATGGCCACGAGTTGATTGGTGCGAAGGTCCACGGTAAGCTCGGCGCGGGCGCCGACCTGGTCGAGCAGCGTGTTCAGGATCCGCATCACCGACTGCGATTCCACGTCCCGCAGCGAGTAGGTCTGCAGGACATTGTCGGCGCGGTAGGTGGCCCCCTCCTCCAGCTCGCTGATCACGTCGGCAATCCGCAGGTGCTGGGCCGGCGGAGCGAAGGCGAGGAGGGTGTCGTTCACCTGGTCCACGGAGAACTGCACGTCCGGGCGGCGGGCGAACAGGTTCCGCATCACGAAGAGGACGTTCTGCGGATTGGCCGTGGTGAGCCGGTGGGAGCGGAGCTGGGGAGTCTGGCCGTCGACGTCGTCGCGGTCCATCTCCGCGATCGTCTCGCGGATCTTCTCGTGCTCCTTGGCCAGGGCCGAGGCGACAATGCTCCGCGTGTTCTGGTCCAGGGCGAGGTTCGCCTGGGGAACGAGTTGGCGGAGGACGGTGACGGCGGCAATCGGATCGGCGTACTGGAAACGATATACCTCCGAAGCCGGCTCCTCCGCTTCAGGGATTTGCTCCACGAACTGCTCCACTGTGTTGCGGATCGCCTCCTGATAGCGGGGCTCCGCCCAGACGATCAAACCGTCGCGGGTAGGATCGTTGACGAACTGGGAATTCCGCTGCACCACCGGATCGATCAACTGCGTCAAGGTGGGCAGGTCTTCCCGCTCGACGGGGTAGAAGGCCAGCGACCGCGCGTCGTCTCTCCAGGCGTCCTTCTCCATCTGCTCGACAGTGGCGCGGATGAGGTCGTGCTCCGAGGGGCGGGCGAAGGCCAAGAGCCGGTCCCCCGTGGGCGACGCGCTGAACTGCACCTGGGGGAAGGCCGACTGCAGGATGCGGACGGCTCCCCAGACGCCCACGGCGTCCACGGCGTAGCTCTCCACCCGAGCCGCCGTCTCCGGCGACTCCTTCTCGGCGAGCTTCTCGACGGCCTCGGCGATCCGCTCGTGGTCCGCGGGCCGCGCGTGGGCGATCAGTTCGCGCCGGTCGGTGCTCAGCGTCAAGGTGGCCTGCGGCGCCGTCTCCTGGAGGATCGTCAGCGCGGCCGTGGCATCGGGAACGTCGAGTGGATAACGGGCCACCGTGCTGCGGCGGGCATCGGCAGGCCGCTGGGCCAGCCCCGCGATGACCTGCTCCAATTGGACGTGGTCCGCGGGCCGGGCGAAGGCCACTACCTCGTAAGGATCGTCGCCGGCGGAGATCTCCGCATCCGGCACCGCCGTGGTGAGGAGGGGGATCGCCGTGACTGCGGTGAGGTTCTCCAAGGAGTACACCTGCATGGTAGGCGCCGTCTCCTCGTCTTCCGGTTCGCCCAGCGTGTCGATCAGCTCGCGGATCCGCTCGTGGTCGGCAGGGCGGGCGACCACGATCACGTGCCGCGGGTCGGCCCCCGCGGTGATGCGGGCCACGGGCGCCGCCTGCTGGAGGATGGGGATCGTCGCCGTGGCGGTGCCCGAGGGGAGCGTGTAACGCTTGGTCTCCGGCCCCCCCTCCGCTTCGCCGTCCATTTGCGCCGAGAGCTGCTCGATCGCCCGCCGGATGCGGCCGTGGTCGGCGGGGCGGGCGTAGACGACCAGGCGCTGCGGATCGGTGACCGCCGGGGTGTACTGCGCGTTGGGAACCGCCTCGCGGAGCATGGGGATCGCCTGCCAGGTGGTGACGTTTTCCAGGGTATAGACCTCGACCTCGCGGGCCTGCCCCTCCGACTCGGCGATGAACTGCTCGGCCAGCTCGGCGATCCGCTCGTGCTCGTCGGGGCGGGCCAGGACCAGGGCATGTTGCGGATCACTTCCCTGGGTGATCCGCGCATTGGGAACCGCCTGGGTGATCAACTCGGTGACACTGGTCATCGGGGTCGTACCGATGTCGTAGGCCACCACCGTGGATCGGCTCTCTGGCGGGCCAGTATCGGCGATCTGGTCGATGATCCCCTGCACCGTCTCGTGGTCCCGGGGCCGGGCCCAGACGATCAGCTCCCGCGGATCCGTGCCCACGGTGAGCTGGGCCCGCGGCACCGCCTGGCGGAGCATGTTCACGGCGCTCATCAGGTGGGCGCCGCGGAGCGTGTAGGTGACGGCCTCGTAATCCGCGCGGTTGCCGGCCTCCCCCTGGAGTTCGTTGATCGCCTCGGCGATCGCCTCGTGGTCCTCGGGCGTGGCGAAGGCCAGGATCGTCGAGGTCTCCGCGTCGGCGACGATGCGCGCCTCCGGGGCGACGCTGCGGAGGGCGAAAGAGAGTGTCGTCGGGTTGCCGGTCTCGATGGGATAGACGACCATCTTGGGGCGGAACCTCTCGTCCGGCGTCTGCAGGGCCTCGATGGCCGTGGCCAGACGGTCCAGGTCGCTCGTGCGGCCCCAGGCCATGAGGTTCGTTCCCTGTCTGTCAGCTCCCAGGGTCACCTCGGGCATCATCTCCTGGAGGATGGTCACGGCGATCCGGGCGTCGATCTCGCGCAGCGGGAAGACCCGCGCCTGCTCGAGGGCGTCGCCCACCGTCCCCGAGTCCATTTCCTCCAGGGTCTCGAGGATCTCGCCGCGCTCCGCGGGGGGGGCGTAGATCATCAGCCGCCGCAGGCGGGGGTCGAGCACGAACTCGATGTCCGGGAAGAGCCGTTCCACCACCTCCAGGAGGCTCTCCGGATCGGCCTCACGGATCTGGTAGACGCTGAGCCGGTAGCGGGTCTCCGTCTCCGCCTCGGCCTCCAGCCCCTCGAGCATCGAAGCCAGCATGGCGTGCTGGCTCTGCCGCGCCCACACGGCCAGTTCGCCCGGGGCGCCGTCGGTGATCAACTCGATCCCCGGCATGTCCTCGCGGAGGCTGGGAAGCAGGGCCTCGAACCGCCTCCGCTGCACCGAGGTGACCGGATAGATCACCAGCTCGCGATCCGTCCCGGTGGCCGTCTCCGCGATCTCGTCCAGATTATCCCGGATGATCTCGTGCTCGGCCGGTGTGGCCACCACCATCAGGCGCATGGTGGTCTGGTCGAGCGTAATCTGGGCTTGGGGGGCCAGTTCGGTGAGCCCCTGCACCAGCGTTGGCGGCGGGGTCCGCTCCAGCGTATAGAACTTGAGCAGGGGGTCGTCCGGCCCGCGCCTGTCCGGCTGGAGCTCGGCGAGCGCGGCGCGGATGCCTGCCAGGTCTTCGGGGGCGGCTACGGCCACCAGCGTCCCCGTCTGCGGATCGACGCTCACTTGCGCCGCGGGGAAGAGGCGTTCCAGGAGCTCGGTCGCCATAGTGGGATCGACGCGGCCCAGGGTGAATGTCTGCATCTGCCGGGAAACACCGGCCGTCCCCTCCTCGCTGAACCGCTCGATGGCTCCACGGAGCTTCTCGTGGTCGCTGGGGACGGCCCAGACCGTGAGGCGTCCAAGACGAGCGTCGAGGCGGATGGTGGCCTCCGGCGCGATGGCCTCGAGTGTCTCGATGATCTGCTCGGCCTCGGTGGGCTGGGGGGTGGGCATCGTCCAGCGTCCGAAGCGGTCGCGGCTGGGCGTTACCGGACGGGGTGTATCGTCCACCGGGCCGATGGTGTAGATTTCCAGCCGCGGCTGCCGGTCGGCGGGGGCATCGGTGTGAATCTGCTCGATGGCCGACTCGATCGTCTCGTGGTCGCGCGGCGCAGCCACCGCCATCAGCCGCCGCCCCTGGGTGTCGAGGCTGAGCTGGGCCCGCGGCACCAGTTCCTGGAGGCTATCCAGCAGCACGGGGGGCGGCTCCTGTTCCAGCGAATAGGTGCGCAGCTCGCGCGTCTGCGGGCCGGCCCCCTCGGGTTCGAGCTGGAAGAGCGTCTCGCGGATGCCCTCCAAGTCGTTGGGCAACGCGACCGCCATCAGCGTTCCCGCCTGAACGTCGACGCTCAGATGAGCTGCGGGATACAGGCGCTCCAGGAGTTCCATCACGGTGTCGGGATCGGCGCGGTGCAGGGAGAATACCTCCACCTGCCGCGTACCGCCGACCGGTCCCGCCTCGGTGAGCTTCTCGATGGCCCGGCTGAGCCTCTCGTGCTCCTTCGGCAGCGCCCAGACGGTCAGACGGCCGCTCTGGGCGTCGAGGTTGATCTCGGCATCGGGGGCGATCGCCTCCAGCGTTTCCACGAGTTGCTCCGCCGGGCTGGGGTTTGCCGGGAGGGTCGTCCAACCGCCCCATGGGGAGCGGACGCGCCGCGCCGGACCCGGCGTATCGTCCAGCGGATCGATGGTGTAAACCTCCAGGGTCGGCTGCCGCTCCTCGGGTGGGTCGGCATGCATGTCGTCCACCGCGGCCTGGATCATCTCGTGCTGCCGCGGCGTGGCCACGGCGAGCAGCCGGCGGCTCGCCGGGTCCATGGTGATCTGAGCCCGGGGCATCATCTCCCGAAGCCCCAAGAGGAGGGTGTAGGTCGGAGTGATCTCCAGGTTGTAGGCGCGCAGCTCGGGTGCCCCCGGGTTCCCCGCATCCGGCGAGAGCCGTTCGAGGCTGTCCTCGATCCTGGCGTGTTCGTCAGCCGTGGCCAGAACCGCCAGCCGGCCGGTCTGCTCGTCGGTGGTCAGGCGGGCGTGGGGCACCAGCGTCTCGAGCAGTTCACCGGCGAGGGCGGCATCGCCCTGGGGGAGGTAGTAGATGGCGATCGAGCGATCGCCGCCCACCTCGGCATCGTGCCCCATTTTTTCCACCGTGGCGCGGATCGCCTCGTGGTCGGCCGGTGTGCCCCAGGCCACCAGGCGGCCGGTGCGGGCGTCGAGAGTTAGCCGGGCCTCCTCGGAGACTACTTCGTAGAGTGTATTCACGAGCCCTTCGGCCGGGCTGAACTGTTCCTGCCACTGCGTGCGGCCCCAGGTGTCGGTGATCCGCCGGGGCGACCGCGGGCGGTCGTCGAGCGGTCCGACGTGGTAGACCTCGATCCGCGGCCGCCGCCCGGGCGGAGCCTCCTCCTGCATCTGGTCGATGACCTCGGTGATCGTCTCGTGATCCCGCTCGCGGGCATAGGCGACGATCCGCTCGGCGACCGGGTCGTGGGTGAGGCGGGCATCGGGCACCAGCTCGGCGAGCATTTCCATGGCCACCTGGGGGTCGGCCTCCGTCACGGAATAGGTCTGGAACGTCTCCCGCCAGCGGCCCGGCTCGCCGGCGTCGAGCTGGGCCAGCGAGGCGCGGATGTCTTCGTGGTCGGCGCTGCGCGCCCAGATCATCACCTGCCCGGCACGGCGGTCGAAGGCCACGCGCGCGTCAGGATAGAGCTCTTCGATCATCTCCACGAGGCTTTCCGGTTCGGCGGCGCCGACCGGATACGCCAGGAGGCGATGACGCTGTGCGGGAGGCACCTCGCGGCGGAGCTGCTCGAGGATGTCGGCGATCAACTCGTGCTGGGCGGGACGGGCCCAGATGGCCACCTCGTCGGCGTCGTCCTCGGAGACGACGCGGATGCCGGGGAGCTCGTCGGCGGCGCCTTCGAGGACGGCTTCGAAGCGGACCCGCTCCTGGGGCGATACCGGGTACACGACCAGCCGGCTGCGCTCTTCGGCCGGAAGCGCCGTCTCGATGCGTTCCAGGGTGCGCGCCAGAGTCTCATGGTCGGCCGGCGAAGCGACGACGAGGAGGCGCTCCCGCTGTTCGTCGAGGGAGATATCGGCCTCGGGCGCGAGGGTGCGAAGGACGTCGAGCAGGTTGGGCGGAGGAGACTGCCGGAGGGTGTAGAAGCGGAGTTCGGGCTCGTCGGGCCGCGGGGTGGTCGACTGGAGCTGGTCGAGCAGGGCGCGGATGGTGCGGTGGTCTTCCGGGCTGGCCACGGCGACGAGGTTGCCGGCTTGGCGGTCGATCCTCAGGTCGGCCTCGGGGATCAGGTCGCCGAGAATCGCCATGGTGGTGTCGGGGTCGGCCTCGGTGAGCGGGTAGACCTCCAGTTGGGGAGTGACGCCGGGCTCCCCCTCGTGGCCCAACTCGCCGAGCGCCGCCGCGATGCGCGCGTGCTCGGCGGGGCTGGCGTAGGCAAGGATGGTCTGCGTCTGGGGATCCGGAGTGAACGTCGCCCGCGGGGCGACTTCCCGGAGGGTCGGGACAACCTGGTCCAGGTCGGCGCCGCGAACCCGGTAAAGCTCGAAACGCGGCTGCCGTTCGGCGGGGCGGTCCCCCTCCAGTTCGGCAAGTGCCCGGCCGATGGCCTCGTGTTCGTCGGCTTCGGCCCAGACGAGCAGGCGACCGGTGCGCGGTTCGTGCGTGATCTGTGCGTTGGGGAAGCGGTCGGAAAGCGTGGCGACTGCGGCGCTCGGGTCGGGAACATCGAGGGGGTAGCCGACCAGTTGCTGCGCCGCGGCGGGACCGGCTTCGCGCACCGCCTCGAGCGCCGCTTCCACGGCCTCGTGCTCGGCCGGCGTGGCCACGACGAGAAGGCGATGGTGATCGGCGTCCAGACTGACCTCCGCGCGGGGCGCCACGTCGGAGAGGACTGCGACGAGATCCTCGGGAGCATCGCGTTCGACGGAATAGACCCGCAGGCCGCGCGTACGCGGCCCGGCCTCGCCGGCCTCGGCCAGCGTGGCGACGATCCGCTCGTGATCCGCGTCCGACGCCACCACGAGGAGGCGATCGTTCTCGGCGTCCGGTTCGATGCGGGCCCGAGGGGCCAACCCGCGGAGGGCCTCGAGGAGGCTGCTCGAAAGGGGTTCGCGGAGGGGATGGAAACGCAGCTCCATCGCCCCCGGGCCCGTGTGCGTGGCGAGCTGCTCAAGGGTGGTGGCGATGGCGCGCTGCTCGGCCGCCGTGGCGAAGGCCACCAGGCTGTCCGTCTCGGCGCTGGCCGTGATCCGGGCTCCAGGGAGGACGTCGCTGAGCACCTCGAGTACATCTGCGGGGCTGGTGCCCTGGAGCGGATAAACGACCAACTGGCGGGTGCCGTCCACCTCGCTGCCCACGAGCCTCTCGACCGCATCGCGAAGGAGTTCGTGTTCGTCGTCCAGCGCCCAGGCGACCACCCGGCCGCCGGCGGCATCGAGGGTGAGCTGGGCGTTGGGCGCCACGTTCCGCAGCGTGGCGAGCAGGGGATGCCCGAGCTCCGCGCCGGGCCGCTGCGGCGGCATCGGATCGATCGGCCCCACCTCGTAGACCTCGAGCCGCGGCTCCCGCTCGACTGCCTCCTTGGCCCGGATCCGCTCGAGAACTCGCTGCACGACCGCATGTTGCGACGGCGTCGCGTAAACCGTCAGCTGGTCGTGCTCCGGATCCATAATCAGACGTACGCCGGAGAGCAGAGTCTCGAGCACCTCCTGGGCGGCGTCGGCGTCGACCGCGCCGATCTCGTAGACGGCCAGTTCCGGAACCTCCGGCTCGCGCGGGGGGCGCGGCTCGGGCTCGGGATCGGGCGGGGGGGGCTCGCGGATCTGTTGGACCGTGCGAGCCACATGACGGAGCAACCCTGCCGCATCCGTGACTTCCACCTGCTGCGTTGCCGGCAGGGCGACGAAGCGGCCGTGGGGATTGAGCAGGGAACGGACTTCGGCCTCCACGATCTTCGGGTCGCGGCGGCCGATGGGAATCCGCACCGTAACCAAGTCGAAATCGCGATAATCGGCGAGATCGTCAACCGTGGCGCGGGGGATCATCCCCGCTACGGCCCCCGGAAGGTCCTCGGCGAGATCGACGACCGTCAACATCCGATCCCGGCGGATCAGGGCGAAGCCCTGCATCAGCAGGGCCTGGTTGATGATCTCGATGGCTTCGTCGGGAGTGAACTCCCGGGTATCCGTGTAGTTGAAGGTCCCCGGCGGCGGCCTTTGCACCACCAGGGAAAGATCGGCCTGATCGGCAAGCCATTCGAGGACGTCGATCCAACGCTGGAAACGGAAGGCGAACCGCAGACGCGGTTCGGGCTCCGGTTCGGGGTCCGGCTCCGGCTCCGGCTCCGGCTCCGGTTCGGATTCCGCTTCGGATTCCGGTTCGACTTCGGCGTCGCCTTCCGGTGGCGTCTCCGCCGCATCGGCCGCCGGAGTCTCCGCCCCCGATCCAGACTCCGCGGCCTCCTCGTTTGCTTCCTCTTGAGCTTGCGCAAGCGCAGCGGTCGGGCTGGCTGCCGAGACGGCGAAGAACGTCCCAGCGACCACCAGGATCGGCAGCGCGCGCAGCAGCGATCGCAGTCGAAGGGCGTTGAGGGGCATCATCACTGCTCCAGGTGGGGGTTGGCGAAGCAAAGGTGGGATTAATTCCAACTTACCTGGCCACCCTCTTCCCGTAAAGCCGCGACTACGGAAATCTCGGCCTGTGCGGGACTAACGCGCCGGCTCCCTCGCGCAAATCCTTGGCGATCACCGCACCGTCCAGGGAACGAAAACCAGCAGAAAGAGAAGGAGTTGACCCGCCCGAATAGACCGCTACGGGCCACCCGAGCCACCTCTTGGGGGTGTTGTGCTTGTGGTTCGATGGAAGGGGGCTTCGGATTGCGCGTTCCACGACGGCTATTACGTTTGCCGCACTGAAGTGGCCCTGGGAGAGGATATCGAGATGGCGTCCGGGAGACGAACTCGGTGCGCGAGCCTGCCGCACCGACCGGCGGCACGGCGCGATACGACGGGACGAGGCGAGGGCAAGAAATGAGAAAGGCCCGCCCGGGTGGGTCGCCCGGGCGGGCCGACGCGTCGCATCGTTTGGACTCTCGACAATCAGTTGCGGACCGCGGCGCGGCTCGTCTGGTAGACGTTGTGGCCGTAGGGCATCAACGCCGAGTTGTCGGGCTTCGGCGCCGGCTCGATGCCGTTGGGCTCGCCGTTGGCGGGCGCCGCGGTGGGCTCGCCGTTCCCGTTGACGTGCCAGCCGTTGCAGCCCACCACGCTGTCCGTGCAGGAGATCACGCGCACTTTGGGCCGCGGGGTCAAGAGACCGGCGAGGAAGTCGAGCACGGGGCGGCGGCAGGGTTGCGGGCAGGCCACCTCGCAGCCGGGATCGTATGCGACGGGCTCGGGGCAGCAGACAGGCTTCCGCTGCAGCAGGCCCAGGAGCGGCCTATGACAGGCGACCTTCGCGAAGCCGGGCTCACAGCTCGGCACCGCTTCACACGCGGCGACCGGCGTGCAGGGCTCCGGCGTGCAGACCGCCACCGGCGTGCAGGGCTCCGGCGTGCAGACCGCTGCCGGGGTGCAGGGGTCGGCGCAGACGGCCGTCGGGCAACGGTGGCAGGCGAACAGGCCCCTCAGACCGGCAAACAGGTCGAGGGGCTTGCGGGCGCAGGGGTCGCAGACCCACCCGCAATCCTCGACCGGAGTGCAGGGATCCGGGCAGTGGGCGATCACTTCGCCGCACGGAGTGCAGCCCTTGTTGTCTTCCAGCCTCAGCAGGTTGCCCAGGAGCTCGAAACCGAACCCTTGGCTGCTCAAGGCAACGCTCAGCACGAGCGCTCCAACAATCATTCTTCCTTTCATCGAGCAACGTCTCCTTTCCATGGAACTGGGGGAAGCTCGCGTTCCGCCTTGGCGACCGACGGGGTTCGTCGTGCGGATTGGGCACGTCGCGCGACTTCGTCGCGTGCAACGCGTCTCTTCCGCAGCGGCGGGCGTCCCTCCGCCGCGGGTTCGGCGGTCGGGGAAAGTGGGTCAACAGCCCCATTCGTTCCAGCGACGAATCACGCCAGGCAGGTCGATCCATTCCGCGACCCACAATCGTTTCCCTGCCCGGCGCCTCGGTGACGCGCCATTCCGAGCACGTGTCAAGCGATTGGGGTCAGTTGTTCGTATCGGCTGCCCGCCGAACGCGCTTGAGCACGCAGAAGTATTTTTCCACCAAAGGGTTACGTGTAGTGTTGCCGTTGACATTGCGGCAGGCGTAAGCGAGGCAAGATGCGGCGGGAATGCGGCCCGCTCGGCTTCGCCGTGGAGCGCTTCCCGCTAGGCCTGTCGACCGAAGGATGCCAAGGGACGACGATTCCCCCAGGACCGGTCGGCAACCCCTGGCAGGCCGCGGGGGAGCACCGGTGGCAGGGTGCAGCCCCGTCGGGTAGGCTGGGAGATGGTCGCAGACGACGACGCCCCTGAGGTTCGCCGCAGGGAGGCCGGAGAGACCGACGATGGCCGGATGAGGAACGCCAGTGATGGAGAATCGAAAGCCTCGCCCTCGTGTCGTCGACCTGGCGGCACTGCCCGCCTCGGACTGCCCGTGCGGCAAGGCGCAGCGGGCCTTTGCCGACGTGTCGGATTATCCCGCCACGCTGCACCGCACCGAGATCACCGCTGAGGCGAAGCCGCACTATCACCAACGATTGACCGAGCTCTATTACGTCTTGACCTGCGAGACGGGGGCAGCGTTGGAGTTGGACGGGGAGCGGGTCGCCGTGCGCCCCGGCACGGCGGTGCTGATCCCGCCGGGCGTCGTCCACCGCGCCGTCGGCTGCATGACCATCCTCAACTTCGTGATTCCCAAGTTCGACCCGGACGACGAGATTCTCGCCGGTGAGGCATGACCTCGCCGGCAGGATTTCCGCCGCAATCCCCGCCCGCCACCCGGCCGCCGGGGACGAAGACCTGCCATGACCGCTCTCAGCTCCCTGCTCGCTATCGTTGCCGCCGCCGTGGCTCTGGGCACCCGCGCGCCGGCCGACGATTCCCCTCAGCTCGGCCGCACGCCGGCGCGGAACAACGTGGCTTCCGGACAGTCGCTGCCCTCCGAGTGGCACGTCGGGGGGCTCGATCGCCGTAGCGGCGAGTGGCTGCCCGAGGGGGCGGAGAACATCCGCTGGGTCGCTCGGCTCGGCTCGCAGACCTATTCCTCGCCGGTGGTTGCCGGTGAGGGCGTCTACGTCGGTACGAACAACGCGGCCGGCCACCTGCCGGAGTATCCCAGCGGCGTCGATCTGGGCGTGGTTCTCGCCTTCGACCGGGGCGACGGCCGCTTCCTCTGGCAGCACTCGGTGCCGAAACACCCCGAGGGAAGCGCCGTCGACTGGCCGGAGGTGGGACTCTGCGCGACGCCCCTCGTCGAGGGCGACCGCCTCTGGGTGGTGACCAATCGCGGCGAGGTGGTATGCCTCGACCTGAACCGCCGCGACCCGAAAGACTCCCGCGCGCCGGCGGTCCATTGGCGTTTCGACCTCATCGAAACCCTGGGCGTGCGGCCGCGGAACATGAGCGCCTCGTCGGTGACGGCCGCGGGCGATCTGCTGCTGGTGAACGCGGGAAACAGCGCCGACGCGGAGGAGAACACCGTTCCCGCGCCCGACGCGCCGAGCTTCATCGCCCTGGACAAACAGAGTGGGGAACTGCTCTGGGCCGACGCCTCGCCGGGCGCCAAGCTGCTCCACGGGCAATGGTCTTCACCGGCGTTCGCCGTGATCGAGGGGGTGCCGCAAGCGATCTTCGCCGGGGCCGACGGCTGGGTGTACAGCTTCCGCGCCGAACGTACAGCCACCGGGCGGCCGGAGCTGCTCTGGAAGTTCGACGCCAATCCCAAGACGTCCGAATGGCGCGGTGGAGGCCGCGGCGACCGCAACAGCCTCGTCGCCGCGCCCACCGTGGCCGGCTCGCGGGTCTTCGTGGCCCCGGGCCAGGACCCGGAACACGGCGAGGGGCCGGCGATGGTCTGGTGCATCGACGCCACCCGGCGCGGCGACGTGAGTGCCGAGCTGGCCGTCCACCGCGCCGGCAATATCCTTCCCCGGCGACGGCTGCAAGCCGTCGACGTGGAGGCCGGGGAACTTGCCATCCCCAATCCCAACTCGGCTGTGGCGTGGGTCTACCGGGGCAATCCCGCGGTGCCTGAGGAGCAGTGGGGCTTCGAGGAGACGATGCATCGCAGTCTGGCGGGCGTTGCCGTGGCCGAGGGGTTGGTGATCGCCGCCGATTTTTCCGGGCTCGTCCACTGCCTGGACGCCGGGACCGGAGAGCCCTATTGGACCTACGACATGTTCTGCCACGTATGGGGATCGCCGCTGGTGGCCGACGGCAGGGTCTACGTCGGCGGCGAGGACGGGATGGTGGCGGTCTTCGCGCTCTCCGAGCAATTCGAGCTCCTCGCCGAAAACGACATGGGCAGCGCCCTCTACTCGACACCTGCTGCCGCCGCAAACACCCTCTTCATCGCCACGAGCACCCACCTGTTCGCCATCGGTGCGCCGGAGCGGTGAGCGACGCGGCCTCGCCAAGACGCGGCTCCCCGCCGCGGCGCGGCGAATCCTCGCCGCTCCCGGCCCTGTTGCCGCACTTTGTTCGTACGGGATTCGTAGCAGGGTGCCCATTGAAGCCTCCTCTTCCAGTGGAGCAGGGGCCCCCCAGTGTCAATTCGACTCCACCCTTGAACGAATTCGGCCGATTGCTATAGTTCGACGGAGTGGTTCGGCACCGCGCAGGTTGCGGCGGCTTGCATGAATTTGCCGAATGCGCGGAAGAGGTAAAGTCCCTTGGGAGGATGTCGATGCGAGTCTGGCCGGGAAATCCCTACCCTTTGGGGGCAACATGGGACGGCGGAGGGGTCAACTTCGCCCTCTTCTCGGAAAACGCCACCCGTGTCGAACTCTGCCTGTTCGACTCGCCCGAGGCCACCGAGGAGACCCACCGCATCAAGCTCCCCGAATACACCGACCTGGTCTGGCACGTCTACCTCCCGGACGTCCACCCCGGCCAGCTCTACGGATTCCGCGTGCACGGGCCCTACGACCCCGAGCAGGGACACCGCTTCAACCCGAACAAGGTTCTCCTCGACCCCTACGCCAAGGCGATCGGGCGCGACCTCGTCTGGGACGATGCCATGTTCGGCTACGAAATCGGCGCCCCGGAAGAGGACCTCTCCTTCGACGAGCGGGACAACGCGGCAAACGCCCCCTTGGCGGTGGTGATCGACCCCGCCTTCACCTGGGGCGACGATCGCCACCCGCGTACGGCGCCCCATAAGACGGTAATCTACGAGTTGCACGTCAAGGGCTTCACGAAGCTCCATCCCGACGTGCCGGAGCACCTCCGCGGGACCTACAGCGGGCTGGCCTGCGAGGCGGCCGTTGCCCATCTGAAGCGGTTGGGGATCACCGCCGTCGAGCTCATGCCGGTCCACCACCGCGTCGACGACCGGCACCTGGTGGAGCGGGAGCTGTCGAACTACTGGGGTTACAACACGCTGGGTTTCTTCGCGCCCGACACCCGCTACGCTTCGAGCGGCACGGGACTGGAGTCGGTCCGCGAGTTCAAGCGGATGGTGCATTCCCTGCACGCGGCGGGGATCGAGGTGATCCTCGACGTGGTCTACAACCACACCGCCGAGGGCAACCACCTGGGGCCGACGCTCTCGCTACGAGGGATCGACAATGCCGCCTACTACCGACTGCTTCCCGAGCAACCCCGCTACTACATGGACTACACCGGCTGCGGCAACACGCTCAACATGCAGCAGCCGCGGGCCCTTCAACTGATCATGGACAGCCTCCGCTATTGGGTCAAGGAGATGCACGTGGACGGCTTCCGCTTCGACCTGGCAAGCGCCCTGGCTCGGGAGCTGCACGAGGTCGACAAGCTGGGGGCCTTCTTCGACATCATCCACCAGGATCCCGTCCTCTCCCAGGTGAAGCTCATCGCCGAGCCCTGGGACCTGGGCGAGGGGGGCTACCAGGTGGGGAACTTCCCCGTGGGGTGGATGGAGTGGAACGGCCGCTACCGCGATACGATCCGCCGCTTCTGGCGGGGCGATGGGGGGGCCGTCTCCGAGCTGGCCACGCGGATCAGCGGCAGCAGCGACCTCTACGAGCAGAGCAACCGTCGTCCCTACGCGAGCGTCAACTTCGTCACCGCCCACGACGGCTTCACCCTCCACGACCTGGTGAGCTACAACGAGAAGCACAACGAGGCCAACGGGGAAGGGAACACCGACGGGGAATCGCACAACCTCAGTTGGAACTGCGGCGCCGAGGGTCCCACCGACGATCCTGAAGTGCTCGCCCTCCGTCGCCGGCAGAAGCGGAATTTCCTGGCGACCGTGCTCCTTTCGCAGGGCGTGCCCATGCTGCTGGCCGGAGACGAGATATGCCGCACCCAGCAGGGGAACAACAACGCCTACTGCCAGGACAACGAGTTGAGCTGGGTCGACTGGGACCTCTCCGAAGGGCAGCAGGAGTTCCTCGATTTCGCCTGCATGCTGGTGCAGTTGATGCGGACGCAGCCGGTACTACACCGGCCCAAGTTCTTTCAAGGGCGGCCCATCCGCGGGTCGGAGATCAAGGACATCTCCTGGCTGGAGCCCTCCGGCCAGGAGATGACCGACGCCTCCTGGAACGCGGGTTATGTCCGTTGCCTGGGGATGCACCTGGCGGGAGACGTCATCGACGACATCGACGAGCGCGGCGAGCGGCTCCAGGGGGATACCCTGCTTCTGCTGCTCAATGCCGCTGCCGAGTCGATCGACTTCACCTTGCCGGAGTGCTCGGCCGACGGCTATTGGGAACTGCTCTTCGACACGGCGCGCACCGAGGCCGAAGATCGGGAGTTCCTCGCCGGCGACACCTACCCGCTGGTGGACCGCAGTGTCGTCGTCCTCAAAGCGGCCCGCTTCGAGGACGAAGCGGAATAGCGCCCGGCCGCCGCGCACGGCCCCTTCCGGCACACAAGACCTTTTTTGGGAGGAAAGAGAGAGCCGGTGAACCACGTCGATCCGCTGTGGTACAAGGATGCCGTCATCTACCAGCTTCACGTCCGCGCCTTTTTCGATGCCAACGACGACGGCATCGGCGACTTCGCCGGACTGACGCAGAAGCTCGACTACCTGCAGGACCTGGGCGTCACGGCGATCTGGCTGCTTCCCTTCTACCCCTCGCCCCTGAAGGACGACGGTTACGACATCGCCGACTACCGCAACGTCCACCCCCACTACGGCTCGCTCCGCGACTTCAAGACCTTTCTCCGCGCCGCCCACCACCGCGGCCTCAAGGTGATCACGGAGCTGGTGATCAACCACACCTCGGACCAGCACCCCTGGTTCCAGCGCTCCCGCCGCGCCCCGGAAGGGAGCCGCTGGCGGGACTACTACGTGTGGAGCCGGAACAACCAGAAGTATCGCGAGGCGCGGATCATCTTCCAGGACTTCGAGTCCTCGAACTGGTCCTGGGACCCCGTGGCCCGCGCCTACTACTGGCATCGCTTCTACCACCACCAGCCGGATCTGAACTTCGACAACCCCGAGGTGCAGCGGGCGGTGCTCCAGATCCTCGACCACTGGCTGCAAATGGGCGTCGACGGCCTGCGGCTGGACGCCGTTCCCTACCTCTTCGAGCGCGAGGGGACGAACTGCGAGAACCTCCCCGAGACCCACGCCTTCCTGAAGAAGCTGCGCGCCCACGTGGACGCCCACTTCCAGGGGCGGATGCTCCTCGCCGAGGCCAACCAGTGGCCCGAGGATGCGGCCGCCTACTTCGGCCAGGGCGACGAATGCCACGCCGCCTTCCATTTCCCCCTCATGCCGCGGCTCTACCTGGCCGTGCAGCGCGAGGACCGCTTCCCGATCATCGTCATCCTCCAGCAGACCCCGGAGATACCCGAGACCTGCCAGTGGATGCTCTTCCTCCGCAACCACGACGAGCTCACGTTGGAGATGGTCACCGACGAGGAGCGGGACGACATGTACCGCACCTACGGCCGCGATCCGCGCGCCCGCATCAATTTGGGCATTCGCCGCCGCCTGGCGCCGCTGATGGAGAACAACCGCCGCAAAATCGAGCTCCTCAACGGCCTCCTCCTCTCCCTGCCGGGAACGCCGATCATCTACTACGGCGACGAGATCGGCATGGGCGACAATATCTACTTAGGCGACCGCAACGGCGTCCGCACCCCCATGCAGTGGTCGGCCGACCGCAACGCCGGCTTCTCCCGGACCAATCCCCAGCAGCTTTACCTGCCGCCGATCATCGACTACGAGTACCACTACGAGTCGCTCAACGTCGAGACCCAGCAGGGAAACCCCCACTCGCTACTCGCCTGGATGCGGCGGCTCCTGTCCCTCCGCCAGCACTCACCGGCCCTCGCCCACGGCACGCTGGAGTTCCTCTACCCGCGCAATCCCAAGGTGCTGGCCTACCTGCGGAAGGCAGGCAGCGAAACGGTGCTGGTGGTGGCCAACCTGTCGCGGTTCGCCCAGTTCGTGGAGCTCGACCTCTCGGCCTTCCAGGGGTGTACTCCCGTGGAGCTCTTCGGGCGGATCGAGTTCCCCCCCATCGGCGAGCTGCCCTATCTGTTGACGCTCACCCCCCACAGTTTCTTCTGGTTTGCCGTGCGTTCGCCGGCGCTGCTGGCCCACGAGGGGCCCGTGGCCATCAACGAACTTGCCGGCCACGAACCGGAGCTCGTTACGCTGGAGGTCTCCGGATTCTGGGACCGGGTCTTCCAGGGGGGAACGCGCGCCCGCCTGGAAAAGCTCCTCCCGGCCTATCTTGCCACGCGGCCTTGGTTCGACGGGCGAGGCAAGGTGATCGCCTCGGCGGTGATCGCCGACGTGGTGCTGCTGCCGATCGGCGGGCGGCGGCCGGACGCCTGCTTCCTGCTGATCGAGCTGGAATTCACCGACGCGCCTTCGGAACGGCACCTCCTGCCGCTGGCGTTCGGTTCCGAAGAGCGCCTCCAGTACACGCAGTGGCCCGCCGAGGAGGCGGTCCTCGCGCGGCTCGATGTGGAGCGGGGCGGCCGCCACGAAAGCGGTGTCCTCTACGACGCCTTCGGGGACGAGGATTTCGCGTGGTTCCTCCTCGACCTGATCGCCTCGCGGCGGAGCTTCCCAGGGCACAAGGGGCGCGTCCAGGGCCGTCCTTCACGGGCCTTTCGCCGTCTCCGCGGCCAGGACGAAGAGCCCGCCGTCCCCGAAGAGGAACCGGCTTGGCAGCCGGTCGAGGAGGAGATGGAACATGCGCAGCGCCTGTCGGCCGCCGCGCAATGGGGCTTCCCCTCCCAGTGGGACGTGAGGGTGATCAAGGAGGACCAGAGCAACTCGGCGGTATGCTTCGGTCAACGGATGCTCTTGAAGCTCTACCGGCGGCTCGAGGAGGGCGTCCACCCCGAGTTGGAGACGGGCCAGTTCCTCACCGACGTGGTCGCCTTCTCCCATGTCCCGCCGGTGGCGGGCGTCATCGAGTACCGCTCGGGGCACAATCCGCTCGTCACCCTGGCGCTCCTCGAGGGGTTCATCCCGCACGAGTCCACCGGCTGGGACCACGCCCTCGGCCATCTGGCGAACTACTTCGACCTCGTCCATGCCGAGGAGTCGGCGGAGCCCCCGCCCGAGGAAGACACCCCCCGCCCGCTGACGGAGGCGGCCGCGGCCGAGCCGCCGCCGACGGCCTACCGCCTTTTCGAAGATTTCCTCCGTTCCGCGGGGCTGCTCGGGCGGCGGACGGCTGAGCTCCACGCCGCGCTGGCCGCCGCCGCCGACCATCCCACCCTGGCGCCGGCGCCCTTCACCCGCCTCTACCAGCGGTCGGTCTATCAGGCGGTCCGCAACCGCGTGGGGCGGACCTTCCGCGCCTTGCAGAACCGGCTGAGCGACATGGCTCCGCCCATCCGCAGCGACGCCGAAGAAGCCCTCGCCCACCGCGACGACCTCCTCGACCGGCTGAGCGGGGTCCTCACCCGTCCCATCGAGGCGCTGCGCATCCGCTGTCACGGCGATTTCCGGCTCGAGGAGGTGCTCTTCACGGGCCAGGATTTCGTGATCATCGACATGGAGGGCGAGCCGGTCCGCCCCCAGGGTGCCCGCCCGGTGAAGGCCTCGGCCCTGCGCGACGTCGCGGGGATGCTGCACAGCTTCGAGTACGCCGCCTATTGGGCCCTCGCGGAACAGCTCGCCGGCGTGGTCGTCGACCCCGCGGCGGCCGCGCAGCGGGAACGGTGGGCGCGCTTCTGGATCGGCTGGACCGGTTCCGCGTATCTCGGCGCCTACCTGGACGCGGCCGGCGACGCCCCATTCCTGCCGGGCAGACGGGAAGACATCGAGACGCTGCTGAACGTCTACCTCGTGGAGACGACACTCGTCCGCCTCACCGCCGACCTTCGCGAGCGGCCCGACCGGATCTGGATCGCCCTCCGGCAGCTCGCGCGGTGGTGGCGGGAAGAATAGCGGTTGCGGGCCGATTGCCCGGGCGCGCGCGCCGTGCTACAACCAGCGGTGAAACGACGCGCCCTGCGCCCTTGGGCTTCGTGCAGGCGACGTCCGAGTATCCCCCTTTGCGAGGCAGGGGGAGGCGGCAAAAATGCAGCCTTTCCTGGCAAAAATCGCGCGTCCCCGCCTCTCCCATTCGCGCTCGAGGCGGCCGCCGGGAGTGGTTTGGAGGGGACCGCTCCCTTCCAGGTTCAAGAACTCCACTTGCGAAGCACTCGATGGGTGAAGCGATATTCCCGCGGTGGATCGACAAGGCCCGTCCGCTTTTGGGGGCCGGCTTGGTGCTCGCTCCCGTCTATCTCGTTGCCGTGGCCTACTACGGTGGTTCGCCGAGGACCACCACCGTGGGCTACATGCCCCAGCAGTCTATCCCCTTCAGCCACGCCCTTCACGCCGGCGAACTGGGCATCGACTGCCGTTACTGCCACACCACCGTGGAGACGGCGGCCCATGCGGCGATTCCGTCCACGGCGACGTGCATGAACTGCCACGAGCAGATCGGCGCCACCGCCGAGAGCCTGCGGCCGCTCCGCGAGAGCGCCGCCACGGGGGAGCCGATTCGCTGGATCCGCGTCCACGATCTCCCCGACTTCGTCTTCTTCGACCACAGCGCCCACGTGGCGCGCGGCGTAAGCTGCGTCTCCTGCCACGGGCGCGTGGACCGCATGGAGGAGGTCTACCATGTGGAGACGCTCAGCATGTCCTGGTGCCTCGACTGCCACCGCAATCCCGAACCGCACTTAAGGCCCCTCGACCAGGTGACCGTCCTGGATTGGGTGCCCACGGAGGACCCCGAAGTGCTCGGGGCGCGGCTCCGGCCCGACCTCAATATCGATCCATCCACCGACTGTTCAACCTGCCACCGGTAACATGCCCCAGTCCCCAGACCCCAAGCGGCACTGGCGAAGCCTCGAGGAACTGGCGGATACGCCCCATTTTCGCGCTTTCCTGGAAGCCGAGTTTCCCGCGGCCGACGACCCGGGCGGCGTGAGCCGCCGCCGCTGGCTTCAACTGATGGGCGCCTCGCTGGCGCTCGCCTCCGTGGGCGGCTGCTACTGGGAGCAGCGGGAGCTGCTCCCGGCCGTGGACCAGCCGGTCGACCGCCTCCCCGGCAAGCCGCTCCACTTCGCCACGGCCCTCGACGTGGCCGGGGCCGTTCAGGGTCTGATGGTCACCTCCCACGACGGCAGGCCGATCAAGATCGAGGGGAACGGCGCCCATCCCCTGAGCCTGGGTGCCACCGACGCCTTCGCCCAGGCATCGATTCTTTCCCTGTACGACCCCGACCG
The DNA here is from genome assembly GCA_007126245.1 of Planctomycetales bacterium. Classification (GTDB taxonomy): domain Bacteria; phylum Planctomycetota; class Planctomycetia; order Pirellulales; family Thermoguttaceae; genus SKOZ01. The sequence continues at coordinate 14,782 of SLBP01000095.1, read as the reverse complement.
CACGCGCCGCGTGGTCCGTTCCGCCGACGGCCGCGCGCCGCAGAGCAGCACTTGGGACGAATTCGAACGCTTCGCCCGCGAGCACTTCGGCGCCCTGCGCGATCGCGGCGGCGAGGGGCTGGCCGTGCTCGCCGGGGCGAGCGCGTCGCCGACCCTTGCGGCGCAACGGGCGGGGTTCCTGGCCGCCTTTCCGCAGGCCAGGTGGTACGAGTACGAGCCGCTCTCGCGGGATGAAGAGATTGCCGGGGCGCGGCTGGTGACGGGCGGGGCGCTCCGCACGCAGCTCGATCTGGCCCGCGCCCGGGCAGTCCTCACGCTGGACGCCGACCTCTTCGCCGAGCACCCCGCAGCCCTCCGCTACGCGCGCGACTTCGCGCGGAGCCGCGAGGTTGCCGGCGGCCGCACCAGCCGCCTGTACGCCGTCGAGCCGACCTACACGATCACCGGGATGGCCGCCGACCACCGCCTCGCCCTGCGTGCCGCTCAAGTGGCTTCCTTCGCCCAGCTCCTCGAGTGGGAGGTGGCACGCCTCGCCGGACTTGCAGCCGCCGATGGGGCCGACGATTCGCCTGCCGAAGACCCCGAGGCACCGCCGGCGCCCCCGTACGACGCTGCGGTGGCGCAGCTCGTCCGCGCCGCGGCCCGAGACCTCTGGGAACACCGCGGTGAGTCGGTCGTGGCAGCCGGGCCGCGGCAGCCGGCCGCGGTCCACGCCGCCGTCCACCGCCTCAACGCCATGCTCCGGAACGTCGGTGAGACGGTGCACTACACCGAGGAGCCGGAAGGCGCGCGGCCCGCTCACCACGAGGCGCTCGCCGCGCTGGTCGAGGCGCTCCGCGGCGGCACCGTGGAAACGCTCCTCATTCTGGGCAGCAACCCGCTCTACAACGCCCCGGCCGACCTCGACTTCGCCGCGGCCTTCGAGCAGGCGAAAGTCCGCATCCACGCGAGCCTCTACCGCGACGAGACCGGCCGCCGCTGCCACTGGCACCTTCCCGAGGCCCACTTCCTCGAGTCGTGGGGCGACGCCCGCAGCTTCGACGGCACCTACAGCCTTGTCCAGCCCCTTATCGAGCCGCTCTTCGGCGGACGGACGGCCATCGAGCTGCTGGCCCTGCTCCGAGGCGAGGCGGTCCCCCGGCCGCGCGAGCTGGTGCGGGCGACCTTTGCATCCATCGCCGGCGAGGTCGCCCCCGAGGAGCTCGACCTGCAAGCGCTCTGGCGGCGGACGCTCCACGACGGGCTGCTCGCCGGCAGCGCCTATCCCCGCCAGCTCCCCGGACTCTTGGCCCCGCACCGCCCCCAGCCGCCCCCGCCGACAGAGCTGGACCGCGGCCTGCCGGCCGGCGGGGAGATGGAGCTGGTCTTCTGCCGCGACCGCTCCGTGTTCGACGGCCGCTTCGCCAACAATGGCTGGCTCCAGGAGACCCCCGACCCGCTGACCAAGATCACCTGGGACAACGCCGCCCTTCTCAGCCCGGCCACGGCCGCCGCCCTGGGTGTGGAGGCAGACACGCGGGTCAGGCTCTCCTACCAGGGGCGAGAGGTGGAGATGCCGGTCTACATCCTCCCCGGTCAGGCGGCCGGCTCCGTGGCCCTCCCCCTCGGTTACGGGCGGACGGCCGCCGGCACGGTAGGCGGCGACGCCGAGGCCGGCGTCCCCCCTGTGGGCGCCAACGCCTACCGGCTGCGGACCAGCGAAGCCCTCGCTTTCGGCAGCGGCCTCACGCTCGTCCCCACCGGTACGCCCTACCGCCTGGCAACGACGCAGGACCACCACGCCATCGACACGGTAGGACTCCGGGGCCGCGCCCGGCGCCTCGGCGAGCTGATCCGCGAGGCCCCCCTGGACGAGTATCTCGCCCACCCGGACTTCGCCCGGCACGTCGTCCATCACCCGCCGTTGAAGTCGCTCTGGGAGGAGTGGTCGTACGAGGAGGGACACCGGTGGGGAATGTCGATCGACCTGTCGAAGTGCATCGGCTGCAACGCCTGCGTGGTAGCCTGCACGGCGGAGAACAACGTCCCCGTGGTGGGCCGCGAGCGGGTGCTGATGGGGCGGGAAATGCATTGGATCCGCGTGGACCGCTACTTCCAGGGCGATCCCGAGGAGCCGGCGGCCGCCTGCCAGCCGCTGACCTGCCATCACTGCGAGAACGCCCCTTGCGAGCAGGTCTGCCCCGTGGCGGCCACCGTCCACAGCCGCGAGGGGCTCAACGACATGGTCTACAACCGCTGCGTGGGGACGCGCTACTGCGCCATCAACTGCCCCTACAAAGTCCGCCGCTTCAACTACTTCCACTATTTCGGCGACCTCGATCAGCCGGGGAACGAAGTGGCCAACATGGCCTTCAATCCCGAGGTGACCGTCCGCGGCCGCGGCGTGATGGAGAAGTGCACCTTCTGCGTGCAGCGGATCCAGAATGCGCGCATCGAAGCCCGCAACCGCCGACGCCCCTTGGCCGACGGCGACATCCGCACCGCCTGCCAGCAGGCCTGCCCCGCCGAGGCGATCGAGTTCGGCGACCTCAACGATCCGGCGAGCCGCGTACGGACGGCCCACAACGACGACCGCGCCTACGGGATGCTCGCCGAATTGAACGTCAAGCCCAGGACGGCCTACCTGGCCCGCATCCGCAACCCCAACCCGGAGCTTTCGGACGCCAGCGATGAGCACGACCGGCATCCGGCCTGAAGATACCATGAGCGACGACCCGCGGCGGCGGGCCCCGCTCGTTACCGGCTCACCGACCTTCTCCACGGTGACGGAGGTCATCTGCCGGGTTGCCGAAGCACCCAAGACTCCCCTCGCTTGGTATGTGGCGATGGTCGTCTCCGGGGCATTTGCCGGTCTATTTCTGGTGCTGACCGGTCACCTGCTCGTCACCGGGGTGGGCGTGTGGGGGAACAACGCCCCGGTCTACTGGGCCTTCGACATCACGAACTTCGTCTTCTGGGTGGGGATCGGCCACGCCGGGACGCTGATCTCCGCGGTTCTCTTCATCTTGCGGCAGAAGTGGCGCACGAGTATCAACCGCCTCGCCGAGGCCATGACCGTCTTCGCCGTAATGGTCGCGGGCCTCTTCCCGGCGATCCACATCGGCCGGGTGTGGGTGGTCTATTGGCTCCTCCCTTACCCCAACCAGATGGGCATCTGGCCCAACTTCCGCAGCCCGCTCCTCTGGGACGTCGTTGCGGTCACCGGCTACGCCACGGTCTCCGCGCTCTTCTGGTACGTGGGGATGATCCCCGATCTGGCCACGCTCCGCGACCGGGCGCGACACAGAATCCGCCGCCTGGTCTTGGGCGCCGCAGCCCTGGGCTGGCGGGGTTCGGCACGGCAATGGCAGCACTACGAAAAGGCCTACCTGCTGCTCGCCGCCGTGGCCACCCCGCTGGTCGTGAGCGTCCACTCCGTGGTGAGCTTCGACTTCGCCGTCTCGATCATTCCCGGCTGGCACACCACGATCTTCCCCGTCTACTTCGTGGCCGGGGCGATCTTCAGCGGACTGGCCATGGTGATCACGCTCCTGATCCCCGCGCGGGCCTTCCTCGGCCTCGAGGACCTGGTGACCATCCGCCACTTCGACAACATCAACAAGGTCATCCTCGCGACCAGTCTGATGGTCGGCTACGCCTACGGCATCGAGGTCTTCAGCGCCTGGTACGGGGGGGGCCACTACGAGCAGTTCGCCTTCCTCAACCGCGCCTACGGGCCCTACTGGTGGGCCTTCTGGACGATGGTCGTCTGCAATGTCGCCGTGCCGCAGCTCTTCTGGCTCAGGGTCTTCCGCACTCAGGTCTGGCTGATGCTCCCCGTGGTCCTGCTGGTGAACGTGGGGATGTGGTTCGAGCGTTTCGTGATCATCGTGACGTCGCTGAGCCGCGACTACCTGCCCTCGGCCTGGCGGCCCTTCACCCCCACCTGGGTCGATTTCGGCATGCTGCTGGGGAGCTTCGGCGTCTTCTTCTTTCTCTTCCTGCTCTTTCTCCGCTTCCTCCCCATCGTGGCCATGGCCGAGATGAAGACCATCCTCCCCGGCAGTGACGGTCACGGCGAAGTAGGGCAAGCGAAACACGAGTGAATCAGCCGGCGATGAGCGAAGCAACTCCTTCCCCCGAAAATGCCCCCGCGGAGAAGCCCGCCCTCCTTCTGGCCGAGTTCGACTCGGCCGCCGCCCTGGTGGCGGCCGCCCGCAGCGTCCGCGAGGCGGGATATTCCCGCTTCGACGCTCACAGCCCCTTTCCCATCCACGGCATCGATGCCGCCATGGGGCTGCGCTCCGCGCTGCTCCCCTGGCTGGTATTCTTCGCGGGTGTGGTTGGGCTGGTGGTTGCCCTGGGAGTGCAGTTGTGGATGAATGCCGTCGACTACCCGCTGAACATCAGCGGCAAGCCCCTCTTCAGCCTCCCGGCCAACGTCCCCATCACCTACGAGTTGATCGTCCTCTTGGCCGGAGGAACGGCCTTTCTCGGCATTTTCCTCTTCGGCCGGCTGCCGGAGTTGGCCCACCCCCTCTTCGTCAGCGACCGCTTCCGCCGCGTCACCGACGACGGCTTCTTCCTCTCGATCGAGGCGGCGGACGAACGCTTTGACGAGAAGGCGACTTCCGCGCTGCTCCGCCGCCTGGGCGCGCGCGAGGTGGAGACGGTCTTCGAGCCTGCCGCCGGACGCGCCATCCCCGTGGCCTTTTTCTGGGTGGGCATACTGGCGGCGGTGCTGGCCCTGCTGCCGCCGCTGTGGATCGCCCGCGTCCGCGCCACCCGCTCGCACAATCCGCGGGTGCAACTGATCTTCGACATGCATTTGCAGCCGACCTACCGGCCCCAGGGCGCCAGCCCCCTCTTCGCCGACGGCCGCGCCGCCCGCCCGCCGATTCCCGGCACCGTGGCTCGCGGGCAGCTCTACGAGGACGACCATTACTACCGCGGCCTCGCCGACGGCGGTTTCGCCGAGCGGTTTCCCCGCGAAGTGACCATGGAGACGATGCGCCGCGGCGAGGAACGTTTCCGCATCTACTGTTCGGCGTGCCACGGGCTCGACGGCCAAGGGGAAGGGATGACCCTGGTGCGGGCCCAGGCGCGGGGAGAGTGGATTCCCCTGCTGCCGCTCTCGGCCGAGCCGATTGCCGCCCAGCCGGTAGGCGAGCTCTTCAATACGATCACCCACGGCATCCGCACCATGCCCGCGTACGGCAATCAGATACCCGTCGAGGACCGCTGGGCCATCGTCGCGCACCTGCGCGCCCTCCAGTACAGCCGCCGCGCCCCCCTGGAGGAGGTTCCCCCCGAAGATCGCCCGCGACTGCGCTGAACTCGTAGTAGCTGAACTCGCAAGAGTTCAGAAGCACACCAGCCAACGAACCCGCGGAACCAGCACGCCGGGCGCCTGCCCTGTCGACAACTGCCCGAACCCTGGGAAAGAGATGCGAGCGATGGAGACCATGCACACCAGCAACAGCAGCGGCGAGCGAACAACGCTCGAGGGGCTCGGCGGCGGGCTGCTCGCCCTGCCGGGCGCGGTCGGCCTGGCCGCCCTGGCCTTCGCGGCCTTCTTGGGATGGACCGCTGGCGACGGACTGCGGCACTTCTTCCACGCCTACCTGACCAGCTACGCCTTCTTCCTGAGCATCTCCCTGGGCGCGCTCTGCTTCGTCGCCGTCCAGCACGTCACCCGCGCCGGCTGGAGCGTGGCCGTGCGGCGGTTGGCCGAGGTGCTGGCGGGGAACATGCCGATGCTGGCCGTCCTCTTCCTGCCCATCCTCCTGCCCATGCTCTTCGGAAATCACAGCCTCTATCCGTGGACCGACCCGAAGGTGGTGGCCCAGAGCGAGCTCATCCAGCACAAGGAGCCGTACCTGAACCTCCCCTTCTTCACGGCACGCTGCGTGATCTACTTCACCGCGTGGATGGGGCTGGCGGCCTTCTTCCTGCGGCGCTCGCTGCGGCAGGACGAATCGGGCGAGATCGGCCCGACGCGGGCCATGGAGCGGGCCAGCGGCCCGGCGCTGCTCCTCTTCGGCGTCACCTTGACCTTCGCCGCCTTCGACCTCCTGATGTCGCTCTCGCCGGAGTGGTCCAGCACGATCTTCGGCATCTACTACTTTTCCGGGGCCATCCTGGCTGCCGTAGCGGCCGTCATCGTCTCCGCGGTGGCGCTGCAGGCTGCCGGCCGGGTTACCGAGTCGATCACCGTCGAGCACTACCACGACCTGGGGAAGCATCTCTTCGGCTTCACGTTTTTCTGGGGCTACGTCGCCTTCTCGCAGTACATGCTCATCTGGTACGCCAACATCCCCGAGGAGACCGTCTGGTACCTGGCCCGCCAGACGGGCCCATGGGCGGCCGTCTCCCTGGCGCTCCTCTTCGGCCACCTCTTGATCCCCTTCGTGGCCCTGCTGCCGCGGTGGGCCAAGCGGAATAAGCCGGTGTTGTTCTTCTGGTCGGTATGGCTGCTGGCCTTTCACTGGCTGGACATGTACTATCTGGTGATGCCCAACGTGAGCGCGGAACGGCTCCCCCTGGGGGTGATCGACCTGCTAGTCCTGGTGGGGCTCGGCGCCCTCTACCTGGCGGGGCTCGCCGGGGTAGCTGGGCGCCACAGCCTCGTTCCCGTCAACGATCCGCGCCTGGGCGAGTCGCTGGTTTTCGAGAACCCCTGACGACTGGCTGGCTCCCTAACGAGACTGCCCCCTGCCGCATGCCCGCACCCCTCGCCGGCCGCCTCTTCGTGCTTGCTGCGGCGATCCTCTGGAGCACCAGCGGGCTCTTCGCCAAGGCGCCCCTTTTCGACGATTGGCCGGCCGACGTCCGCGGACCCCTATTGGCCTTCTATCGGGCGGCCTTTGCGGCGGTGGTCCTCCTGCCCATCGTGCGGCGGCCGCGGTTTCGCTGGGAGCTGGTCCCCCTGGCGGCCTGTTTCACGGGAATGAACGTCACTTACCTCTCGGCGATGGCAATCACCACGGCGGCCAACGCCATCTGGCTGCAAAGCACCGCGCCCTGGTGGGTGTTTCTCTTCGGTTGGCTCCTCCACCGGGCGCTGCCGCAGCGGGCCGAGATGCTGCCCCTGGTCTTCGCGGCCGCCGGCGTGGGGTTGATCGTCGCCTTCGAAGTCGCCGGGGAGACGCCCGCAGGCGTGGTCCTGGGGCTGACCTCGGGCGCCTGTTACGGTGCCGTGGTCCTGGGGATGCGGCAGCTCCGCGAGGAGAACGTCCCCTGGCTGGTGATGCTCAACCATGCCGTCGTCGCCGCCGCGCTCTTCCCCTGGGTCCTCTGGAGCGGCTACCGGCCCTCGGCCCACCAGCTTCTCGTGCTGGCCGCCTTCGGCACCTTCCAGATGGCGATCCCCTACATGCTCCTGCTGCGGGGCTTAAGGCACATCCGCAGCCAGGAGGCCGTGGGCATCGCGCTGGTCGAGCCGGTGGTGATGCCCCTGTGGGTCTTTCTCGTCTGGGGCGAGGTCCCCGCCTGGTGGACGGCTCTCGGCGCCGCGCTGATCTTCGCCGGCCTCCTCCTCCGCTACCTGCTTCTCGAATGGCTGCTGCGGCGGGTGAGAGGTCGCGCCTGACCGGGCGCGGCAGGGGGGACGAATCGGCACGAGCCGGGTCGGCGAGCGCGCCGCCCGCCTTCATTCGGCATCCTGCCGTCGAACACGCCGGCACCGGGCCGCGTCGCTCCCGGCAGCCTGGGCCCGGCTCAGCGCACCAGGCCGCGTTGGCTCAAGTAGCCGGCGACGAGGTCCTCCACGGCCAGGTCGCTCCGCACCATGACGGAGTTCATCCCGCGGCGGATGCAGTAGTCGCGGACGGCGGCCACGAAGGCGGCGAGCGTCTGGCGGTAGCGCTCGACCAGGGCCGGCGTGACGGTGATCTCCGCCTCGTCGCCGTCCTCGCTGTCGAGGAGCTTGAGGTCGCCGCTGAGCTCCGGATCGAGCTCTTCGGGCGAGAGGACCTGGATCACGAAGACGTCCATCTGTTGGGCCAGCAGGTAGCGGAGCGCCGCCTCAAAGCCTCCCTTGTCCATCAGGTCGCTGAGCAGCACGACGATGCCCTTGCCCGAGTTCCCCACGCAGAAGTCGCGGACGGCCTCGGCCAGGGGGACGTTGTGGCCGGGCTCGAGCGCCTCGAGGAAGCCGAGCATCCGCCAGAGGTCCCGCCGCCCGCGGAAGACCGGCGCCGGCCCCAGCGACCGCCGGCCGAGGCACTCGATCTTCACCCGGTCGCCGCGGACGAGGCCGATGAAGCCCAGGGCCGCCGCCACCCGGGAGGCGAAGTGGAGCTTGGTCGGGCTGCCGAAGCCCATCGAGGCGCTGGCGTCGATCAGGGCGTAGAAGTGGAGGTCCTCCTCTTCGAGGAAGAGCTTGAGGAAGAGACGGTCCAGGCGGGCGTAGGTGTTCCAGTCGATGAACCGCAGGTCGTCGCCGGGGACGTAGTTGCGGAAGTCGGCGAACTCCACGCTCTGCCCCCTGCGGCGGCTGCGCCGCTCTCCCTTCATCCGCCCGCGGAAGATCTTGCGGCTGACCAGTTCCATGCGCTCCAGGCGGGTCAACAGCTCCAGGGACAACAGCGGGGATGTGGTCGACATGGCGGTCAGTCCGACTTTTCCGGAACCTTCTCCAAGAGTTCGAGGAGCACCTGGTCGGGGGCGATCCCCTCGGCCTGGGCCTCGAAGTTGACGATGACGCGGTGACGCAGGGCGGGGAGGTAGACGCGGCGGATGTCCTCGAAGCTGACGTTGTAGCGACCGTCGAGCAGGGCCTGGACCTTCGCGCCGAGGGCCAGCGCCTGGGCGGCCCGCGGGCTGGCGCCCCAGCGCAGGTAGCGATTCGTCGCCTCCAGGGCGAACTCGCCTCCGGGATGCGTGGCCAGGACGAGGCGGACCATGTAGTCCCGCAGGTGCTCGGCAAGGATCACCTCGCGGACCAGCGACTGGAGGGAGAGGATCTCCTCGCCGTCGAGGACCCTCGCCGGCTCGACCTCCTCGCTCCGCGTGGTCCTCTCGACGATGGCGGCGAGCTGCCGGCGATCGGAGTAGCCGACGAGGAGCTTGAAGAAGAAGCGGTCGAGCTGCGCCTCGGGGAGCGGGTAGGTCCCTTCCTGCTCGATGGGGTTCTGCGTGGCCATCACGAAGAAGGGCCGCTTCAGCTCGTAGCGGACGCCGCTCGCGGTCACCGTCCCCTCCTGCATGGTCTCCAAGAGGGCCGACTGCGTCTTGGGCGTGGCGCGGTTGATCTCGTCGGCCAGGAGGATCTGGGTGAAGACCGGCCCCCGCTGGAACTCGAAGTGCCGCCGCCCGTCGGGCGACTCCATGACCATGTTCGTCCCCAGGATGTCGGCGGGCATGAGGTCGGGAGTGAACTGGACCCGCGAGAAGTCGAGATGGAGCACCTTGGCCAGGGTGCGGACGAGGAGCGTCTTGCCGAGGCCCGGCACTCCTTCCAAAAGGCAGTGGCCGCCGACGAAGAGGCAGGTGAGCACTCCGTGAACGATCTCCTCGTGGCCGACGATCACCCGCCCGATCTGCTCCTTGACGGCGGTGTAGCGCTCGGCGAACTGGCGGGCCCGCTGCTCCATCACTTCGGCGATACTCATGGCGGTATCTCCCATGTCTACGGGGTGTTCCTTTCCTCCCAGACGCGCTGCTTCGCTTTCAGGAGGCGCTGCGTATAGCCCCCTTCGGAGGCCGCGGGAGTCTGCGGGGCCGCGGGCGGGTCGGGAGGGGGCGACGGCGGCCGCGATGGTGCGGCCGCCTCCTCGAGCACCTGCGCGTCCGACGGCCGGCCGGCCGGCTCGAAGCGGATCGAGCGGCGGGTCTCGTCGAGCTGGCGGACGATCTCGGCCTTGCGGCTGCGGAGCCGAGCGATGGTGACCGCTTCGGCCGCCCGGCGCCGGCCCAGGAGGCGGGCGGCCAGGGTGGGCGCCCAGGCGAAGTGGACCTGCACGCGGCGGACGAAGATGTCGGCGAAAAAAACCAGCCCCGCGGTCCAGAGGAGAAGGTGCCAGATGTCGCCGCTGGCGGTGGCCCGGGGAAGATCGCGGCGGTAGGGATCGTGCTCCAGCAGGGCCCCCAGGTCGGCGAGTCCCGTCGGGGGATCGATATAGAGACCGGCGGCGCCCCCGGCCGGTTCCGTGGCCGCCAGTTCCTTCAGCAGCGGTTCGTTGCTGGAGCGGTCGCGGAATTCGTCGGAATAAGGAATGTTCACTCCGGAGAGGATGGGGGCCCGCCCCGAGCCGGGGCTGAGCATGAGGAAGTAGGCCCCCGCCTCCCCGATGGGGAAGCTCCCCGTGTACCGGCCGGGGGCGGTCTGAACCATCCGCAGGTCGACGGCGGAGAGGTCGGGTCCCACGGCGCGGCCGGTAAGGTCGAGGAAGCTGAGCAGTGCGTCGTCCTGGTCGAGTGCGTGAACCACCACCCGCACCTCCCCCCCCTCAACGTCCGTGGAGACGGAAAACTGCCCCTCGTCGCCGGCCGGACGCATCGCCCAGCGAATCGTCTGGCCGAAGAGACGGTCGAACTGCTCCCAAGCGGTCCACGCCGCGGCCCAGCGGGCGCCGGCGTCGCTGGTGAAGGCCACGGTCCGCCCCAGCCCGTACGTCCAGGTCGCCAGGAGGGTGGCGTGCCGCTCGTCGGCCGGTTCGGGAGAGATCATCGCCACCTCGATCAGGGGATGCTCCTTGCGCTCGGTGAGCACGAAGCCGTCCAGCCGCGGCAGGGGGGCGCTAACGCCGGCGATCATCTCGTGCGGGTAAAGGATCAGCGGGACTACCGGCTTGTCGTGGATCAAGGGGCGGGCCACGCGGCGGGTTTCTCGCACGAAGATCTGCGGCAGGGCCCGCGGATCGTGGACTTCGTAGAACTGGCCGCCGCCGGCGTGGGCGATCCGATCCATAAGGGCCATGTCGGCGTCCGGGCCGACGCCCACCGTAGAGATGGTGATGTTGTCGCGGGCGATACGCGCGGCCAGTTGCTCGTAGCGCTCTCCGATGGTATGGCCGTCGCTGAGCACCAGCATGTGCTTCACCGAGGCGTCCACGCCGAGCAGGCCTCGATGGCCCAGCTCCATGCCGGGCCGCAAGTTGGTGCCCCCGCCGGCGGCAAGCCGCCCGATGCGGCCGGCGATCGCCTCGAAGCTATCCGCCTGCCTCATGGGCACGGTCCACTCGGCGGCCCCGTCGAAGGCCACCACGCCGACGAAGTCGCGGGGCCCGAGCATTTGCACGCCGGCCACCGCCGCCGCCTTGCCGAGCTCGATCTTCTGGCCCGCCATCGAGCCGGAGCGGTCAATCACCAACACCAGGGCGCCGACGGGGACGACCTTGGCAGCCTTGATCTGGAAGTCGACGGGCATCGCCTCTTCGACGGCCGTTCCCGCCCAACCGCCGGCGCCGAAGCTGTTCGGCCCGCCGAGCATCACGAGGCCGGAACCCATCTGCTGTGTGTTCGCTACGAGCATGTCGACCTGGGCGTCGGAGAACCGCTCCCGGGGAACGTTGGCGAGGATCACCGCGTCGAAGGGCTGGAGCTCGACGAGCTGCGAGAAGAGGCGGCTCGTGGGCATCACCTGGACTTCGATCTCCTGGGCGCGCAGGCGGCCGACGAGGTGGTCGTGCTCGCCCGGGCTGGCGTGGTCCTCGACGAGGAGCACCTGCCCGCGACCCCGGACGTGGGTGAACGCCGTAGCCCGGTTGTTTTGCGGCATGGTGTCGTCCTCGGGGCGGTCCGGGACGAAGCGCGCCTCGTAAGTGTAGAAGTCCGCCGCCTCGACTTCCTGCCGCAGGCTGAAGACCCGTTTGCCGGGAGGCAGCACGACGCGTTCGTCGGAGAGGACGATGCTCCGGTCGCCCACCGACCGCGAAATGACCAACCGTCCCGGAACCTCGTGCCCTTCCGGCAGGGACGGATCGGTGATGTTCGAAATCACGATCCGCAGATCGAAGGGCTCGCCTGCTCGGACCTGGCTGGGAAGGGTGACCCGCTCGACGATGACCTCCGAGCGGCCCTCCCAGCGGATGGGCACCACGTCGATACCGATCCCCGCCGCCGCCAGTCCGCGGCCCTCCTCGCGGGCATCGCCGAGGTTCTCGTTGCCGTCGGTGACGAGCACGATCCGCTTGGCGGCGTCTTCGGGGAAGGAGGCCTGGGCGAGCTTCAGCGCCGCGGCCAGGTTCGTGTATTCCGGATCGAGGAGCGACTCGATCGAGGAGGCCAGTTGGACGTCGTCGTCGAACGGGGGGATCTCGATGGCCGGCTCCCGGCCGAAGACGATCACCCCGCTCGAATCGTCCCGCCGGCGGTGCTCCAGGATTGCCGCGTTGACGTACTCGATCATCGCCTGCCGCTGCCCTTCCGGGATGCTCAGCGACTGGTCGAGGAGGAAGAGGACGGTGACCCGCTCGCTGGTGCGGACCATCTGGGCCTGCGCCAGGGCCAGCACCAGAAGCGCGAGGACCAGCGTCCTCAGGAGCAGCGTGGCCAGGCCACGCCACCGCCCCAGCGCAGCCACCGAGCGGCGGCCCACCAACCAGACCACGGGCAGCAGGAGCAGGAGCCCCAGAAGCCACGGTGCTTCGAAATCGAGCGTGTAACGCCACATGGTCGATCTGCCCCGTCCCTGCGGGCCAGTGAGAGGTTCCTGCCAGTTTACCCGACCGGCGGCGGAAAAGGGACGGGTCGCCCCTCAACGGGAGGGCCAATACCTCCGGCTCCGAGGTCCGCTACGTGGGGCTCGGCGCGGCGGTCCGGGTAGACCGGAGAGGCGGGCGGCACTCTTGTGCCGCGAACTACGCCACCTCGCGGAGCGCCGGCGCCGCTTCCGCTGGATTCCATTCGCCGAAGATGCCCTCGCGGCGGCCGTCGTTATGGACGAGTGCCACGGCAGCCGTCGTATGCCTCAGCGCCCGGAGGATATCGCTGGCCACGGGCTGGGCAAGGGCGCCGGCGACCACCTCGTAGACGGCGGCGGCAGGGGTGGTGCCGAGGAGGTCTTCGCGGAGGCACAGCAGGCCGCTTCGGTCCGGTCGCCAGCTCTCCGGCCAGCCGCGGTCGGCCAGCCATGCGCAGCGAAAACCGCTGCAGACGGCCGGGCGGGACGCGTAACGCAGGCATCCACGCGGGCCCAAGTCCTGGCAGGCCACCCCGGCGGGCTTGCACTCCGGACCGAGCAGGCCCTCGGGGACCGGTAGCGCGACGCAACAGACCGTGCAGGGGGTGCAATGGCGCGAGGCGGTGGCGCGCAGCGAGGGGGGAGGCATCACTTGCGGGCGGTAGGGGCGGGTCGGGAGTCGTGTTGCCAGTCGACGGGAATCATTTGCCGACGCGGGCCGCGGTGGCTTTCATCGAGCCATTGCCGATGGTGCCTTGAATGCCGAGGGAAACGACGGAAGCTCTTGCCTGACCGCAACATGCAACCTGGAAACGGTGCAGGACATGCGCGTCCTGCCGGTCGACGGGCCTCGCCCGGCAGGACGAGCTGTAGTGGTCGCGGTCGCCGGAACAGGCCGCCGGGGACCGTTCAGGGCACACCTTGCCGGTTGGCTTCGGGCAGATCACCTCCTGGAGATCCCGAATTAACCCCCCCAGGTGAACCACCCAAGAATCGATCGAAACCTCCTTCCATTCGACCTCCTGCCACGCCGGCCTTGGCGGACAAGGCCCGCGACACCACCTTTGCGGGCTTTGGAACGCCGATATAATAGGTTTGGTTCATTTTGTTCGCAGGCGAACCCCCGACGAGGTTCGTCGCGGCCGCCACTCCCCTCCACAGAGGTGTCAATTACCCCAATGGAACGCGAGGTCATCAATCAGGCCGAGGCCATCCAGCAGCGGATACTCCAGCTTCGGGACTCTCTTTGACTACGACGAGAAGCAGAAGGCTGCCGGGGCCATCGAAGCGCGGATGGCGGCGGCCGACTTCTGGAACGACAGCGAGAAGGCCCAGGCCGCCGTTACCCAACTCAAGGGGCTGCGGACCCTGATCAAGCCGCTGGAAGAAGTGGTCAAGGGGGGGAAGGACCTGGCGGTCATGCTGGAAATGGCCGACGAGGACGAGAGCATCGCCGCGGAGATCCCGGCCCAGCTCCACGACCTGGAGGCGACCATCGAGGACCTGGAAACGAAGGCCCTGCTCGATGGTCCGCTCGACCCGAACCCGGCCATTCTCACCATCAACGCCCGCGACGGCGGCGTCGATGCCAACGACTGGGCGGAGATGCTCCTGCGGATGTACCTGGCCTGGGCCGACAAGCAGGATTACGACGCCGAGGTCGTCGACCGCCAGGACAACGAGGAGGCAGGCATCAGTTCGGCGACCGTGGTGATCCGCGGGCCCATGGCCTACGGCTACCTGAAGGGAGAGACGGGGATGCACCGGCTGGTGCGGATCAGCCCCTTTAATGCCGAGGGCAAGCGCCAGACAAGCTTTGCCGCCGTGGACGTCTCGCCCGAGGTTTCCCCGTCGGCGGACATCGAGATCCGTCCCGATGAGGTCCGCGAAGACGTCTTCCGCGCCAGCGGCGCCGGTGGGCAGCACGTCAACAAGACCTCTTCGGCCATCCGCCTGACCCACCTGCCGACAGGCATCGTCGTCCAGTGCCAGAACGAGCGGAGCCAGCACAAGAACCGCGCCATGGCGGAAAGGATGCTGCTGGCCCGCCTGGCCCGCCTGGAGGAGGAGAAGCGCGAGGCCGAACAGGCGGCCAAGTACAACCTCAAGCCCAAGACGGGATTCGGCTCGCAGATCCGCAACTATTTCCTCCATCCGGACCAGCGCGTCAAGGATGCG
>SLBP01000173.1:0-12877 GCA_007126245.1 Planctomycetales bacterium | reverse complement strand
TGTGGGCTGGGGCTCGGCGTCGTCGTCGGCCGCCGGCGTGCAACCGGCCATTGCCGCAATCCAGACGAGCAAGGCCGCCGTGCAGGCGAGGAGCTCTCGACCATGGGTTCGACTGCGTGGGTTCATCATGCGCAATTACCTCGTTAACCGGTTCGTTCGATGGTGAAGATGGTGAAAGGGGTGTGGACTTGCCTTCGGCGTGTGGCGTGGCACGGCGGCCGGAGCGGTCGTTGGTTACTCGGAAGGCGGGGGATTGCCGGGAAGCCGATCGGGACTCAGCCCCTCGATTCCGCGCGGCTATGTCCCGGACGGCCTGACGCGGTGCGAAGGCGAGACGGGGAATGGGGTGGGGTCCAGGGGGATGGGTCGTTCGAGAGCCCGCCCTCTGAAGAAACGGCGGTTTGCCGACGGGCCGCCCGGAACCGCTGCCTCTACAGAATTTGCATTGTAACGTTCCTTGGCTCCGCGTGCAAACAGGTCTCCCCCCCTCCACCTGCCGATCCTTCTCCCTCTTTCGACTGGACTTCCTGGGGCCGTTGTGTCAAATTGGCCCTAAGGGGTAGTTGTCAGGGGCGGCCGGGGCGATCCGGCGCGCGCCGTGGCGAGAACCGAGTAGCTTGCCGCCACCGAGAATCTCGAGAGGAGCACGAAGTCATGTCCAAGTTCCAACCGCTTCCGGACGCTGCGGTGGTTGATTCTCCCCGCGGCTTGTTTTGGCTGAAACGCCTTCTCATCATCACCCTGTTTCTCGGGGGGGCGTTTCTCCTCGCCCAACAGGTCCTGCGCCGCGCCAGCGGTGCCGAGATCGACGAGCCCTCGCCTTCGCCCTCCGACTTGCTCGCCGTGGACGAGGAGGCCCCCGCACTCCGCACGGATCGCGAGGTCTGCCGGCCGCCTGCCGTAGTGCCTCAGCACCGGGTCGTCCGCGTCGTCTGCCGCCGCCCGCTTCTGCGCACTCGGCAGCGGGTGCTCTGGTGCCGGCCGGTAAGGCGTCCGGGGGTGATCTACCTGCCGATGGCCCACCCCGCCGACGGCGACGCACCGGAGGTTGCTCCCCCGGCGGACGAGCTGCCGCCGGCTCCCGAGCCGGATCCCTACGCCTGGCGCGAGCTTTTCGACGGCGAGACGCTGGAGGGCTGGGAGCCCACTCGGTTCGGTGGCGAAGGGGAGGTCTCCGTCACCGACGAAGGGACCATTCTCTTGGATATGGGGCACCCGATGACGGGCATCACGTACCAGGGCGACGTGCCCCGCACGAATTACGAGATCGAGCTCGAGGGAATGCGGCTGGACGGCATCGATTTCTTCGCTACCACCACGTTCCCCGTGGGTGAGGATCACTGTTCGTTCGTTACCGGCGGTTGGGGGGGGTCCGTCGTAGGCCTGTCGACCATCGATTACTACGATGCCGCCGAGAATCCGACGACGCGGTTTTTCAGCTTCAAGCCCGAGGTCTGGTACACGTTCCGCATCCGTGTCACCGATTCGCTCATCGAGGCCTGGATCGACGACGAGCGGTTCGTTGCCCAGGGGATCGAAGACCACCGCATCGGCATCCGTTTCGAGTCGGAACCCTCGCGCCCCCTGGGGATCAGTGCCTACATGACGCGCTCGGCGCTCGGCGACATTCGCATCCGCAGGTTGTCGCCGGAAGAAGTCGAAGCGGCCGCGGCCGAGCTGGAGCGGTTGGGGTATTGAAGGGAGGGGGCGGTCAGGTGACGATCAGATCGCCGCTCACTCGGCTGAGGATCGCTTCGTCGGCAGGCGGCAGCCGGTAGGCGAGGGCGAAGAGCTTCAAGGGGTGGATGGTGGGTTTGCTCGTCCCCTGCTCCATCTGCATCTTGCAGGTGCTGCACTCGGTGGTGCCGGCCTGGATGGCCGGGTCGCGAAGCCGGGAGATGAGCTGCCAGCCGGCGCGGAGGCTGGCGCGGTAGTTCTCCTGCTTGAGCCCGAAGGTCCCCGCCATCCCCGAGCAGCCGGCCTCGATGCGGAGCACCTTCAGTCCGGGAATCAGCCGGAGGAGGTTCTCGCTGGGAGCCCCCACGCCCAGGGCCCGCAGCCGGCAGGGGACGTGATAGCCGACCGTGGCGGCAATGGGCTTGAAGTCGAGTTGGAGCTCGCCGGCGGTGTGCATCCGCCAGAGGTACGTGCAGGCCTCGCTGGTATGGTCGGCGACCAGGCGGGTGTCGTCGTCGTCGACGAGATTGGGGTATTCGCGGGTGATGCACGAGGCGGCGGCCGGCTCGGCGGTCACCACGTGGTAGCCCTGGCGGACGGCGTCGGCGAGGACGGCGACGTTGCGGCGCGCCAGATACTGCGCGTGGTCTAGGGCCCCGAGCGAGACGGCCGAGGCCCCGGACTGTGTCTGCCGCGGGGGAACGTAGACGGCCACGCCGTTGTGCTTGAGGATCGCCACCAGGCATTCGGCCAGCAGGGGATCGTGGTAGTTGGCGTACGTGTCCACGAAGAAGGCCACCTTGCGGTCGCTCTTCCGCCGCGGCTGGGTGAGACGGCGGCGGGCGGCGCGGCGAAGGAAGGGCCGCGAGGTGGAGCGGGGCAGCTTGCGGCCCTGGGCGACGCCCAGCAACTTCTCCATGAGCCAGCGCACCTGGCGATTGCCGAGGGCCCAGTTGGCCAGGGGAGCGGCAAAGCTGGCCGTGGCGCTCACCAAGTCGACGCGCGTCATCAGCCAGTCGGAAAACCGCAGCCCGTTGGCGGCCACGTAGGCCCCTTTCCCCTCGGCCATCAGCTTGGGGATGTCGACCTCCGCCCGGCACTCCACGACGCACATGTGGCAGTTGACGCAGAGATCGGCGACCCCTTTGAAAGCCTCGCTGGTGAGGTTGGAAAGTTCGAGCCGGCCGGTGAGGACGCCGCGGATCAGGTTCGCCTTGGCCCGCGGCGAGGCCTCTTCGGCGGGGAGGATGCGGAAGATGGGGCACATTCGCAGGCCGCTGCCCTGGGTGCGGCATTCCCCGCAGCCGTGGCACTGGCGGGCGGCCTCGACGACCTGCGAGGGCTCCCAGTCGAGCTGCAGCTCGACGAGGTCGCGGAGGGCGCCTCGTTCGCCGCCGGTCTCTTCCCCCGCCTCTCGGCGGGGGGCGGCCACCGTGGGCCGCAGGTTCCGCAGGTGGAGTCGCGGATCGGTGCCCACGACCTTACCCGGGTTGAGAATGCCCTGAGGATCGAAGATCCGCTTGATTTCTCGGAAGACCTCGTACAGCGGACCGTGCTGGCGGCCGACGAGGGGGGTGCGCGCCAGACCGACCCCCCGTTCCCCACTGATCGTCCCCCCCAGTCCCAACACCACCTCGCAGAGGTCGTCCGTCAGGCTGCCGAGGCGTTCGGCGTCGCGGGGGTCGGCGAGGTCGAGAAAGGGATAAACGTGGAGCTGGCCCTGGCCGGCGTAGGCAGACATGGCCGCCGTGAGCTGATGCCGCTTGAGCACGTTCTGCGTACGGGCGATCAACTCGGCGAGGTTCTCGGGGCGGACGGCGGCGTCTTCGACGGAGGGCAGCGGGCGCGCCCCCTTCATGCGGTATAGTGCCGGCGGAATCTTGACTGCCAGTTGGCGGAAGAGCTCCAGCTCGCCGACCTCGAAAGCCTGGCGGGCGTCGAGGGCCAGACGCTTGCGGTGCACCACCTCGTCGACGAGCTCCAGCAGCCGGCGGCGGACCTCGCGAGGTTGGGCGCCGGCGGCTTCGACCAGGAGCACGGCCTCGACGTGCTTGGGAATGAGCGTGTCGAATCGGACCTCGCTCTCGCGGGCCAGGCTGAGGTGCCGGCGATCGAAGAGGTCGCAGCTCGAGGGCCGGTGCCCGAGCACCTCGGGAACGGCGCGAGCGGCCCGGTCGAGGCTGTCGAACATCAGCAGCACGGCACCGACGGCCCCGGGTAGCGGCTGGGTCGCCAACTCCACCTCGGTCCAGAGGGCCAGCGTCCCCTCCGATCCCGCCAGCATCCTTGCCAGGTCGAAGGAATCCTTGGTGAGGACACCGTCGAGGCGATAGCCGCTGCGGTCTACGGCTACGCGGGGAGAGTGATGGTCGATAAGCTCCTGGTTCTTCCGGAGCAGGTCTGCGAGGTGGTCGACGAGTTGCCGCTTGCGGGGGTCGGGATCGCGGCTGCGGCCGTCGCAGAGTGGTTCGCGGCCCGCGGAGATGGCCGTGCCGTCGGCGAGTACGACTTCCAGGCCGATGAGGTGATCGCGGACAGCGCCGTATCCCAGGTAGTGGCGGCCGGCGCCGTCGACGGCCACCGCGCCCCCCACCGTGTTGACCAGGCTCGAGCCGGCGTCGGGACCAAAGCCCCGCCCGCTGCGGCGCAGGTGGGCATTGAGCCGCTCGACGACCACCCCCGGCTGGACGCGAACCGTCTCTTCGCCGATATGCATGATCCGCCGCATGTGGGCGGAAAAATCGAGGACCAGCCCCGCGCAGAGCGACTCGCCGGCCTGGCCCGAGCCCGCGCCGCGGGCGCTGAGGGGTAGCCCGGTCTCGGCGGCATACTGGACACATGCGGCTACGTCGGCGGCGTTGCGAGGGCGGACCACTGCCAGGGGCCGCACCTCGTAGAGGCTCCCGTCGGTGCAGTAGAGCTGCAGGGCGATGTCGTCGCAGCGGACCTCCCCCGCCAACAGGCCGCGGAGGTCGGCCTGAATCCGCTCGCGCTGGGGATCGAGCCGGCTGATCATCCTTCAAGCTTACCGCTCGAATCGGGTCCCGGGCAAGCACGACCGGCGGGTAGCAACCAACGCTTGGACCGCCCCTCAGCGGCGGTCGCCGTAGATGAGCGTCATGATCTCCGCACGGGTTGAGGGGCTGGAGCGGAATACCCCCTTCATGGCGGAGGTGACGCAGACGCTCCCCGGCTTGCGGACGCCCCGAACCGTCATGCAAGTATGCACCGCTTCGATGACGACCGCCACCCCGCGCGCTTTGAGCTCCTCGACGAGAAGGTCGGCGATCGTCTCGGTCATCCGCTCCTGGACCTGCGGCCGGCGTGCCACGCCTTCCACGACGCGCGCCAGCTTGCTCAGGCCGATGAGCCGACCGTTGGGCAGGTAGCCGATGTGGGCCTTCCCCATGAATGGCAAGAGGTGGTGCTCGCAGGTGCTCTCGAAGCTGATGTCGCGGACCAGAACCACCTCGTCGCACTTCTCCGTAAAGAACTTTCGGAGGTGGACTCGGGGGTCGTCGTGCAGCCCCATGAAAAGCTCGGCGTACATGCGAGCTACGCGGGCGGGCGTCTCCCGCAGACCTTCGCGGTCCGGGTCCTCTCCGACGGCAGCCAGGATCTCACGGACTGCGCGCTCGATACGCGCCAGGTCCACTTCGCGCGACACCGGCGTTTCGTGATCCTCCAGGGCCTCGGCCTGGAGACTGCCGGAAAGCCTGGATTCCGCATCACCGGTAAGCGACGAGAAAGAATGCACGCACACACCAGGGGTGAAAAGGGAGTTGGCTGCCTCCGCGGGGCGGAGAGCAGCGCAGAACGCCGCCGGCCATCCACAACGGTTTTCCGAGCGGATCGCCCCATCATAGCGCTCCCACCACAGAGGGTCAAGCGGCAAGGGGCCAGCCCATCCTGTTGTCAACCTCCGCGCCGCTGGCGAGAATCCATGAAGAGGCCTCGCCTTGCCTGTGCCCCATCCCCTCTTCCGGAATAACTTACGGAGGGATTGCTGCTATGGTTGATTTTTCGCTGTACGCATTGGCCGCGCTGCTCGGAGCCACGGGGAGCGGGGAGGGAGCGGCCGACGCGGCCGACCTCGTTCCCCGACTCGAGGAAAGAGACCTTTCGGCAGATCCCCCCCGATCGGACTGGCTTTTCCCCGATGTTCCCCAGCGCCACGGCGCTGCGCGCAACCCCTTTCCCTGGCCAACTCGGGACGCAAACAACCGGGGCGACGCTCGACGCCACGGCGAGGTGGAGGATCCTGCACCGCCCCCAGCCGAGCCGAGACCGACGGGCGGCGTCGACCCGCCGCGCAGCCCCGGGCCGCCGGACCCGTCGGAGTTGACGCTTCCAAACGGCGGAAGTCCTGAAGGCGAGAGGCACGAGGCACAGGACGGCGTCGGCGATGCCGAAGGAGACCAATCATCCCCCCTTTGGCTGCCGCTGGCGATCACCTTGGCGGCGCTGTTTGTGTCGCTCGGTGGCAACGTGTATCTCGGCTGGATCGCGGTAGAGAGCCGTACCCGCTACTGGGCGATCTTCGACGAGTACATGAAGCTCAACCCCGACGGAGATCGGTATGAAAGCGATCTGGAAGAAGGGGAAGAAGGGATTGAGAATCGGTATCGCAAAGACCGACAGAGGCGGAAGAAGCGGACTGGAGATGCTTGACACCCCCTTCTGGTACCTTTAGGATGGGCAGGATAGTGGCGGGCATGCGCGTTTCTCTTTTTTGCATCGGTAGTTGGTTGGATTGGCGTGCCGTGGGCCCTTTTCGGCATCGGGGGTTGGACCTACGCCGGGCAGGGAGTCCTCCCGTGCAGGTGCGATCAGGACGGTTCTCACTCCTGGGGATCGCGGCTTGGCTCTGTGCTGCGGGTTGGGGCGCGTGCGCCGCAGCGCAGGGTTCGGCGCCGGAGATACCGCCGGAACTGCCTCTAACTCCGGAGAGCCCCATCGTCCGCGAGGCGGTGGCCCGAGGCGTCGAGTATCTCAAGCGAGGGGAGGCGGACAGTCCGCATCCGGGGGCATGGGCCCTGGCAGGTCTGGCAATGGTCCGACAGGGGGTCGATCCCAATCACCCCACCGTCCGCCGGCACACCGAAGCGATCGTGGAGCGGGTGCGTGCCGTCGAGGATCCCAGGGAGCTCGATTTCGGCCGCAACGGCACGATCTACAGCGCCGGTTTATGCATCATGTACCTCGTCGAGCTGGACCCCCAGCTCTATTACCAAGAGATCGAAGACTTGCTGGCTCTACTGGTTCATCGCCAGAAGGTTCACGGTGGTTGGGGTTACCCGGAGCGGGACACCGGCGACACCTCGATGGTGCAATATGCGATCCTGGGCATCTGGACGGCGCGGCAGGCGGGGTTCGCCTATCCGTTCGAGTCCATCGAGGCGGGGGCCACTTGGCTCTTGAGGGTCCAGCACCGCAACGGCGGTTACCCCTATCAGGGCCGGGTAGCGCCCTCGTTCGAGCCGATCGCCCAGCCGGACTTTCGCCCCAGCCTGGGCCCGGCGGGGGTGGGCAGCCTGTACCTGGCCGTCGAATTGCTGCGTCGAGCCGGTGAAATCGACTCGGGTCGAGATAGCAGCCTCCCGCCGGCACTCCGGGAGGTGAACCAGGTTTCGCCGTCGCGGACGCGCCTCGATCAGCGGCTCTTCCAAGCCGCTATAGCAAGGGGAAACCAGTGGATCGAGGAGAGGGCAAGCCGGCCGCACCAACACGTCCACTATTACCTCTACAGCGTGGAGCGCTATTGGGCCTTCCGCGAGATGGACGAAGGGCCCATGGGGGCTTCGCCGCCGTGGTACAACGACGGGGCGCGGTTTCTTCTCGAGCGCCAGAGGCCGGAGGGACAGTGGGTGGGATCGGCGGGCACGATGTGCGACACGGCCTTTTCGATCCTCTTTCTCACGCGTTCCACGCGGAGGGTTTTCCGCACCGTGCGAGATTTCGGCGACGGGACACTCCGCGGCGGGCGGGGGCTCCCCGCCGATAGCGACCGCGTCCAGATCCGCGATGGGGAGATCATCTCCGAGTCCAGCCTCACGGCGGCCGATCAGTTGCTGGCCCTGCTCGAGGACACGTCCGGGGAGGGCTTCGACCGCGCACTCCGCGCCTTGACCGAGCTTCCTCCCCAGGAGAGCCGGGCCCTCCTCTCCGAACACTCCTTGCGCTTCCGCCGCTTGGTGTCCGGACGCGACCCCGCAGCGCGGACCGCCGCCATCCGCGCCTTGGGGCTCTCGGGAGAATTGGAAAACGCGCCCACCCTGATCTACGCACTCAGCGATCCCGACCCCGCCGTGGCCCGCGAGGCGGTCGAGGCCCTGCGGCGGCTGAGTCGCCGCTTCGACGCCCCCTCGCTCTCCCGGCAACCCACCGAAGGGGAGCGCCAGCGGGTCATCCGCGACTGGAGGCAGTGGTATCTCGCGATCGATCCCGATGCCAACCTCGACCAGTGAGCAGCGACTTGAGAGCCTCGTCCCCGCGCCCTTACGACTCGCTTTCGACCCCTGGGGGCGAAAACCGGCTGAGCGTCTCCGCCTACGACCGCGTTGCCAGCATGCTGGTGGCCTTGCTGATCCTGGTAGGGAGCGCGGTCTTCGTGATGCTGCTCATCTGGCTCACGAATCGCATCTTCCCCCCCCATACCGCCGTCCCCGTCACCATGGAACAGCTCGGCGAGGGGGACGGCGGACTCATCGGCGGCATGGAGCTCGAGGCGCCTCCCATGGAGGAGATCGCCATGGAGACGGACCTCTTCGAGCCGGTCGTCGAGGAGACTCTGGCCGCTCTCGCCGATGCCGTGGCCGCGAATCTCGCGACCCTCGACGACCCCTTGCTTGCCGACGAACTGGTAGCCGGTATCGGCGGCGGCTCCCCCGGAGAGGGCCGCATGGTAGGCGAGGGGACGGGCACAGGCACCGGCCGGGCCCGGCGCTGGGAGTTCCGCTTTCCCGAGGGGAACACCCTGGCGTCCTACGCCCGGCAACTCGACCACTTCCAAATCGAATTGGCGGTGCTCTATCCCGAAAACCGTCTGGTCTACGTGGACAACCTTTCCCAACCCCGGCCCGAGGTCCGCGAGGGGCCGGCCGATGAAGAGATGCGTTATTATCTCACCTGGCAGCAGGGCGAACTCGAAGAGGCCGATCGCGCCCTGCTGGCACGCGCCGGCGTCGACCCCGGAGACCGTCCGATCCTGAAGCTCATTCCTCCGGAACTCGAGGCGCAGCTCGTGGCCATGGAACGGGAGCACGCCGGGAACAACGCCGACCGCATCTGGGGCACCCGTTTTGTCATCCGCTCGGAAGGCAGGAGCTTCAACATCCGCGTTGCCGAGCAGATCCTCCGCGACTAGAACCCCCCTACCCAGCCGCACTGCCATGGACTTGACTCCCGTCACCAACGTCGCCAGTTACGTGTTATACGCCGCCCTGGCGCTGATCGCGCTCTGGGGGGCATTCTGCGTGATCCTCGTCTGGCGGCGGGTCACCCAGACCAGCTTCCGCAGCGAGCGGGAGCAGGCCGCCTTCCTGGATCAGATCGAAGAGTCGCTCGCTGCCGGCGACTTCGAGGGCGCAGCGCGCCTCTGCGACGGCGACGAGCGCGCCATGGCGCAGCTCGCCCTGCTGGGGCTTTCGAACCGCCAGGCCGGCTATGCGAAGGTCCGCGAGTTGGTCTCCGACCGCTTCCAGCGCGACGTCCTGGCCGACCTGGAGTTCCGGCTCGATTGGGTCTACACCGTGATCAAGAGCGCCCCGATGGTGGGCCTCTTGGGCACCGTGGTGGGTATGATGGGGGCCTTCCAGGGCTTAACCGCGCCCGACAGGGGCCCCGATGCGACCGCACTGGCCGCCAACATCAGTCTGGCCCTGGTGACTACGGCTCTGGGGTTGACGATCGCTATCCCGCTGGTCCTCTGTACGGCTAGCCTGCGCGTCCAGATCCGCAAGCTGGAGGACCTCGTGGGCGTCGGCATGACGCGGTTCCTCGAGGTTTTCCGGGCCAGTCTTGCCCGCAACGCCGCCGTGCAGGCGCCTCCGCCGACCGCTCCCGGGAAGGTAGCCCATGTCCCCTGATCCCTCGCCACCCGCCGCCTCCGGACCTCTGCCGAACCCGCCCCCGGCGGAATCGGCGCCGCACGCCGCAGCGCCTCCGGACGTCGACACCACGCTGCCGCTCTTCACGCGCCGCGAACACCGCGGCGAGGCCGATCTGGACATCACGCCCATGATCGACGTCACCTTCCTGTTGCTGATCTTCTTCCTCGTCGCCTCCGTTCCAGACATGGACTTGGCGGTGGACCTCCCGCCGGCGCGTTACGGGACGACGGTCAGCGCGCGGGCGTCGACGATCATCACCATCGCCGAAGGTCCGGGCGCGGCGGCCCAGGTCTTCCTGGCCGACGGCGCCCGCGGCACGCCGCTCCCGGAAGACCCCGCGGAGCGGGAAAAGCAGATCGTCGCGGCCATCGAGGAGGGGCTCCGCGAGGGGAGGCCGCACGTGCTCATCAAGGCCGCCCGCGGCGTGCGCCACCGCGTCGTCTCCCGCGTGGCCGAGGCGGCTGGCTACGTGGAGGGGATCGACCTCCACTTGGCCGTTCTGGAAACCGATTAGTCTAAGCGTCCGCCGTCTCCTCCCATCACCGCCGAGCCCTCTCCGTGACCATCCGCTTCACCTGCCCGCACTGCCGCAAGGGTCTTTCCGCCCCCGACCGCTCTGCCGGGGTGCGGACCCGTTGCCCCGGCTGCAAAGGCGCGGTGGTCGTGCCCACGGCGGCCCCACCCCAAGCGGCCGCGGGGAAGCGCAGCCGCGCCCCGGCAGCACCGCGGGCTTCGGCGGCCCCCCGCCCGGAAGAACTCGCCGAAGAGCCCACACTCCGCTTCCGGCGGCGGCTCCCCCTCGGTGAAGGGCTCGATATGACCCCCATGGTCGACGTGACCTTCCTCCTCTTGATCTTCTTCATGGTCACCGCCTCGCTGGCTCCTCAGAAGTCGCTGGAGGTCCCCACGCCGGACCAGCCGGAACATGCCGCCCAAGCGCGGACCATCGAAGAGCTCGAAGAGGATGACGACTACGTCATCATCAGTATCGAGGGGGACAATTCGGTCTGGGTGGACGACATCGAGGCCCCCAGCGAGCAGGAGCTACTCGTCCGCCTCCGCGAGGCGCGGCAGGGCGTTGCCGGCGCGCGCGGCCCCTCGAACCTCCTCGTCCTCGCCGACGGCGATGCCCGGCATGAGACCGTCGTCATGGCGCTCGATGCGGGCAACGCCGTGGGCATGGAGTCGGTGCGCCTGGCGACGGCCGACGACCTGGGCTATTGACGCCGCTCGGCGGCCGCGCCCGGTGCCCGTGTCAGGCACGGCCGCCGAGCGGGTTGACACGCGGCACCAGATAGTATAATGTACCAAAAGGTTGTGATTTGCACGACGAATCGATCCCCGGGAAGCTGGAGGCTTTTGAAGCCCTCTGCCGGAAGAGGAAGCTGGCGCTGACTCACCAGCGGCGGGTCATTTTCCAGGCTGTTCTGGAACGGAACGACCACCCCACGGCGGACCAGGTCTACGAGGCCGTCCGGGAGCGGATTCCCGGCGTGTCGCGGACCACGGTCTATCGGGTCTTGGAGATGCTGGTGGAACTGGGCGTCGTGGGGCGGCTTCACCCCAGCGGTCCGGCCGTGCGCTTCGAAGGGAAGACGCGTCGCCACCACCACCTCATCTGCCGCCGCTGCCAGCGCGTGCTGGACATTGAAGACCCGGCGCTCGACGCCCTGCCGGTACCGCGGATTGCGGCGCGGAAGTTTCGCGTTGAGGACTATTCCGTGCAGATCTTGGGGGTTTGCGGGGAGTGCCGAGAGAAGGGGTGAGCCGTCAGCGGTGCCCGGTCCACGCGCCCGGCGCCCGGCTCGCTTTCCCGTTTCATTTCAGGAGGAGCCAGAAGATGACCCGTGCGCCGCGTCTTACTACTGCCGACGGTTGCCCGATCGCCGACAACCAGAACTCCCTGACGGCGGGCCCGCGCGGCCCGCTGCTCATGGAGGACGTGCAACTGCTCGAGCAGATGCAGGCCTTCAACCGGGAGCGGATTCCGGAGCGCGTGGTGCACGCCAAGGGCTCCGGCGCCTACGGCACGTTCACGGTCACCGGCGACGTGACCGGCTACAGCCGCGCGAAGTTTCTGGAGCAGGTCGGCAAGAGAACGGACGTTTTCCTGCGGTTCTCCACCGTCGCCGGTGAACGGGGCGCCGCCGACGCCGAGCGCGACGTCCGGGGCTTCGCCCTGAAATTTTATACCGAAGAGGGCAACTGGGACATGGTAGGCAACAACACCCCGGTCTTCTTCGTCCGCGACCCGTACAAGTTCGCGATGTTCATCCATACCCAGAAGCGGGACCCGAAGACGAACCTCCGCGACGCGGATGCGCAGTGGGACTTCTGGTCGCTCTGCCCGGAGTCGCTGCACCAGGTGACGATCCTCTTCAGCGACCGCGGCATTCCCGCCAGCTACCGCCACATCAACGGCTACGGCAGCCACGCCTACTCGCTCGTCAACGCCCAGGGGGAACGGGTCTGGTGCAAGTTCCACTTCAAGACCAAGCAGGGGATCCGCTGCCTTACCGACGGAGAGGCGGCCAGGCTCATCGGCGAGGATCGCGAGTCGCACCAGCGCGACCTCTTCGAGGCCATCGGGCGCGGGGAGTTCCCCAAGTGGACGTTCTTCATCCAGGTGATGACCGACGAACAGGCCGCCGCCTTCCGCTGGAACCCCTTCGACCTGACGAAGGTCTGGCCGCACGCGGAGTTCCCCTTGATCGAGGTCGGCGAACTGGAGCTGAACCGCAATCCGGAGAACTACTTCGCCGAGGTCGAGCAGTCGTGCTTCAGCCCCTCGGCGCTGGTTCCCGGCATCGGCGCCAGCCCCGACAAGATGCTCCAGGCGCGGCTGATGAGCTATGCCGACGCCCACCGCTACCGCGTGGGGACCAACTTCCAGCAGCTCCCGGTCAACCGGCCGCGGTGCCCCGTGGCCCACTACCAGCGGGACGGCTTCATGAGCAGCGGTCAGGGTGGGGGGGCGACGAACTATTTCCCGAGCAGCGACCCGGCGGCGCCCCAGGAGGATCCCTCGGCCAAGGAGCCTCCTCTCCCCCTCGGTGACGTGGCCGCCGACCGTTACGACTCCCGCCTCG
>SLBP01000126.1:0-12897 GCA_007126245.1 Planctomycetales bacterium | reverse complement strand
CGGCCGACCATCATGCGGACGATGTCCGCGTGCGAAAGCTCCGCCAGCGGCGCCGCACCGATGAGCTTGCCGTCGCGGAGCACGACGGCGTCGTCGGCGATCCTGGCCAGCTCCTCGAGCTTGTGGGTGATGTAGGCGATGGCCACGCCCTGGCGCTTCAGGTCGGCAATGATCTGGAAGAGGACCTCGATCTCGTGTTCGGTGATCGCCGAGGTCGGCTCGTCGAGGATGATCACCTTGGCCTCGCAGGAGAGGGCCTTGGCGATCTCCACGACCTGCTGCTGGCCCACGCGGAGCTGGCCCAGCGGAGTCCGCGGCGCGACGGCCAGATCGAGCTGCTCCAGCAGGCGGGCCGCCTGGCGGTTCAAGCGGGCATCGTCCACCAGGCCCCACGGCGTCAACGGTTCGCGCCCCAGGAAGATGTTCTCCGCCACGGTCAGGTGGGGGAAGAGGTTCAGCTCCTGGAAGACCGTGGCGATGCCGCAGTCCTGCGCCGCCCGCGGGCCGTGGAAGTGGACTTCGCGGCCTCCGACGAAAAGTTGCCCTGCGTCCGGCGAAAAGATCCCCGCCACCACGTTCATGAGCGTGGACTTGCCGGCACCATTCTCGCCCAGCACTGCGGTCAGCCGCCCGCGGCGGAGCGTGAGATCGACACCCTCCAGGGCCTTCACGCCGGGGAAGGACTTCGAGATGCCGCGCGCGGCCAGGACCACCTCGGAGGCTCCCATCACAGGATTTCCGCCACAATGGGGACCACCCGCAGCGGCCTGGGGTCGCGCGTCGCCTCGGCGAGCTCCACGCAGCCGACGAAGCGGACCCGTGCACCCACCGCGGCCTCCTCCCGCAGCACCGGCAGCACGTCCTCCTCGATGCGGCGGTTGATCTCGGAAGAGACGGCGTTGAAGTCCTGGGAGTTGGGGAAGTCGCTTACGTCCAAGAGCCCCGAGCCGTCGCGAACGGCATTGCCGAAAAGCGGCCCGGTGCCGATGATCACCGCCGGCGACGTTGCCTCCTCGTCCAGCGCCAGCACCACGGCGCTACGCTGCACCTCGACCACGCGCCCCACCCCGGAGACGAAGAAGTAGGCCGTGGTGCTCAGGCCGAGGGTGCGGCCGTACCGGCCCCGCGCCGCGGCAGGATCCTCGTCGAGGGCTTCCAGAAGCGCAGCCACGTCCACGGCTCGATCCACGGATGTCAGCAGCCGTTCATGCCAGAACGCCTCCACGAACTCCGCCGCGCGGAAGGCCCCCCGCGCCGACTGCTCCTGCGCCACCTCCAAGGGCACCACGCGAAAGGGCGGCAGGAACCAGCACACTACCACGGCGGCAACCGCCGCGGTCACCCCCGTCATGAGTCTCTTTTTTGCCGTGGTCATGGGATGAAACGTCTGCAAGCCCGTGCTCCAGCCCTCGGAGGTCGCGCCCGAGCGGCCGCCGGCCGGAGCCAACCCCTATTCCTCCCTGCGGCCGTAGCCCACGAACTGATCGACGGTCTCGCGAGTCACCAGTTCCACCGCCACCGGGACTTTCTGCGGGAAATCGCGCTCCCCGTTGAGGTAGCGGTCGGCGTACTCGGCGGCAGTCTGGGCCATGACCTTGGGGAACTGCATGCCGGTGGCTACGATCTTCCCCTCGGCGATCAGTTGCACGACGTCGTCGGCGCCGTCGAAGCCGAAGACCTTCACCTGGTCGGCCTTGCCCGCCGCCACCAGCGCCTGGTAGGCCCCCATCGCCATGGCGTCGTTGCCGCAGAAGACGGCGTCGATGTCTGGGTGCGCCTGGAGGATCGCCTCCATGACCTCCAGGGCGCGGGCGCGATCGAAATCGGCGCTCTGCTGGGCGACCATCTTCAGCCCGGGGAAGCGGTCCACCACGCTGTGGAAGCCCTGCGAGCGGTTCCAGGTGTTGTTGTCGCCCACCAGGCCGAGCAGCTCCACGTAGGTACCCTCCTCACCGACCTCCTCGACGAAATACTGCCCCAAGGCCACGCAGCCGGCGTAGTTGTCGGAAAGGATCTGCGAGACGGCGGCGTCGGTGGCGTTGATCTCGCGGTCCATGCAGAAGACGGGGATGCCCGCCGCGGCGGCCCGCCGCACGTTGGCGATCGATCCGTCGGCGTCCGTGGGATTGAAGAGGACGGCGTCGTAGCCGGAGGCCACGATGTTCTCGAAGTGCGCGGCCTCGTTCGCCGGGTCGTTCTGGGAATCGAAGATCATGGCGTCGTAGCCGAGCTCTCGCGCCCGGTCGCGGGCCGTTTCGGCAAGGACGACGAACCACGGATTGTTGAGCGTGGAGATCACCACGGCGACGCGCTGCGCGCCGCCGTCCGCCCGCCGCCCGTCGCCTTCCGCCGTCTGGCGGTTGCACCCCGCGATGCCGGCGGCGAACCCCAGCACCAGGGCCAGGGGAATCAGGTTTCCGGAGAGAGCTTTCATCGGTCGGACCTCCCATGGGCGGCTGCGGGCCGCGAGGATGGGGACATCGATTCTCTACAGGACACGCTGCACGGCTTCCCGCCAGCCGGCATAGTTTCGCTCCACGATTTCCGGTTCCATCGCCGGACGGTAGCACCGGGCCGCGCGGGGCAGCGCCGCCAGCTCGTCCAGCGAGGCATGAAGACCAATACCCATCATACCCGATAGCACCGCGCCCAGCGGCGAGCAATCGGGTGTCTCGGCCACTTCCAGCTCGATCCCCAGGATATCGGCCGTGAACTGCATCAGGAAGCGGTCGGCGGTGGGGCCGCCGTCGGCGTGGATCCTCTCCAGGGGGACGCCGGCCTCGACCTTCATCATCTCGAGTACGTCGCGAATCTGATAGGCCACCGACTCCTCCGCCGCGCGGACCAGGTGGCTGCGTCCGCTGTGGGCCGAAAGCCCCACCACGGCCGCCCGCGCCGCCGGATTCCAGTGCGGCGCGCTGAGCCCGGCGAAGGCGGGCACGAGGTACACTCCCCCGTTGTCCGGCACCGCCGCCGCCAGCGTCTCCGCCTCGCGGGGGCTCCCTAGGAGGCCGAGCTGGTCCTTGAGCCAGGCTACCGTAGCCGCGGAGTAGTTGATGATGCCTTCGAAGCAGTAGGTGGGCTGGCCGCCGATCACCCAGGCCACGGCCGAGACCGAGCCGCCCGCGGAGTGGCGCAGCCGCTGGCCGATGTTCAGCAGCACGGACGATCCGCTGCCGAAAGTGACCTTGACCATTCCCGGCCGGAAGCAGCGGTGGGCGAAGAGCGATGCCTGCGAGTCCCCCATCACGCCGCAGATGGGCAGTGCCCGGGGGAGGAGCCCCTGGCACGTGGTCTCCCCATAGCAGGCGCCGCTCTCGCGGACCTCCGGGAGGGCCGGGAGGGGCACGTCGAAGAGGTGGCAGAGCCATTCGTCCCAGCGGAGCCCGCCGATGTCGAACAGGAGCGTGCGGCTGGCATTGGTGTGGTCGGTGGCGAAGACCTGGCCGCCCGTGAGCCGGTAGATCAGGTAGGTGTCGATGGTCCCGATCAGGGCATCCCCCCGTGCGAGCAGGTCCTGGAGCGTGGGGTCCTGGCGGACCAGCCACTTCAGCTTGGAGGCGGAGAAGTAGGAATCGAGCCGCAGCCCGGTCTGCTCGGCCACCCGGGTGCCGTGTCCCGCCTCGGACAGCTCCTGGCAGATGGCGTCGCCGCGGCGGCACTGCCAGACGATGGCGTTCTGCAACGGTCTGCCGGTGGCGCGGTCGAACACCACGATTGTCTCCCGCTGATTCGTCAGGCTCAGGCAGGCCAGGCTGCCGGTGCGAGTCCGGTTGCGCGCCAGAAGCTCGTCCATCGCCGCGAGCGTGTTCTGCCAGATCTCCTCGGCATCGTGCTCGACCCAGCCGGGCTGGGGATAGATCTGGCGGTGCTCATGCGATGCCTTGTCGACGAGAAGCCCTCCGGCGTCGTACAGGAGCGCCTTGGTGGCGGAGGTGCTCTGGTCGATGGCCAGAATGCAGGTCATGGCAGGCTCTCCAGAAGCCGCCGCGCCGTCCCCGCCAGGCCTTCCATGGTGATGCCGTAATGGCGGAAGATGTCGGCCTGGCTGCCGGTCACGGTATATTCATGCGGGATGCCCACGATCTTCAGCCTCGGCGCCGCCGCACCCTGGAGCAGCACGGCCGCGCAGGCCTCGCCCAGCCCGCCGTGGACGAGGTGCTCCTCGACGGTGATCATCGCCCGGCACTCGCGGCCGGCCCGCAGCACCGCCTCGGCATCGAGCGGCTTGACGGTGTGCATACTCAGCACGCGGCAGGAGAGGCCCTCGCCCTGGAGGAGCTCGGCGGCGAGCCGCGCGTGGACCACCGTCTCGCCGCTGGCCAGGAAGGCCACGTCGCGGCCGTCGCGCAGCAGGATCGCCTTGCCGATCTCGAAGCGGGCGCTGCCGTCGTGCAGGTCCAGCATGGGCAGCTTGCCGAAGCGGAGGTACACAGGGTGCTCCGCAGCCGCAGCAGCGCGTACGGCCTGGCGCGTCTCGAAATTGTCGGCGGGCACGACAAGATCTACGTTGTGGATGGCGCGCAGCGCCGCCAGGTCGTGCAGGGAGTGGTGCGTGCTCCCCAGCGCGCCGTAGCTCACGCCGGCGCTGATGCCCACGAGCGTCACGGCGTTGTCGGCATAGGCGACGTCATTCTTGATCTGTTCCAGGGCCCGGGCCGTGAGGAAGCAGGCGGGCGAGACGGCGAACACGACCTTGCCGGACGACGCCAGTCCGGCGGCGATGCCCACCAGGTTCTGCTCGGCGATTCCCACCTCGACGATCCGGTGGGGCAGCGCTGCGGCGAAGGGCCCCAACCGTCCGGACCCCCGCGAATCGCTGGTGACGGCCAGCACGCGACGGTCCGACTCGGCCAGCTCCTGCAGCGTCTCGGCAAAGGCGTCGAGGTTCGGCCGGCCCATCCGCAGGCCCACCCGTTCGGCCAGGGCCCGCGCGGCGGGGCTCAACGGCGACGGGACGGGCGCGCTCATCGAGCCACCTCCTCCCACGCCGCCAGCGCCGCCTCGATCTCCTCCAGTGCCCGCGCGTATTCCTCCTCGTTGGGAACGCCGTGGTGCCAGCGGGCGACGTTCTCCATGAAGCTCACCCCCTTCCCTTTGACCGTCTGGGCGATGATCGCCCGCGGCTTTCCCGCCTCCGGCGACCGCGTCAACGCAGCCGTGAGCGCCCCCACGTCGTGACCGTCGACCGTCTCGACCGACCAGCCGAAAGCGGCGAATTTGGCGTCCAATGGCTCGTTGCAGCAAACGTCGCGGGTGCGGCCGGTGATCTGCAGCCCGTTGTGGTCCACGATGGCCGTGAGGTTGTCCAGCCGGTAGTGGGCGGCGGACATGGCCGCCTCCCAATTCGAGCCCTCGGCCAGCTCCCCATCGCCCAGCAGGGTGAAGACGCGGTAGTCCGCCCCGTCCATCTTCGCGGCCAGGGCCATACCCACACCAAGGGAGAGCCCGTGTCCCAAGGCGCCCGTGTTCTGCTCGATGCCCGGGACCTTGCGCGTGGGGTGGCCGACGAAGTGCGACCCGTAGCGGCAGAGGGTCTCCAGTTCCGCGGGGGAAAAAAAGCCGCGGTCCGCCAGCACCACGTACAGGGCCTCGACGCTGTGTCCCTTGCTCTGCACGTAGCGGTCGCGTCCCGGATCGCAGAAGGTATCCGGTGCCACGCGGAGGACGCGGTTGTAGAGCACGTTGAGGATGTCCACGCAGGAGAGGCTCCCTCCCGTGTGGCCGGCCCCGGCGCGGTAGATCGACTCCAGGATGCTGCGGCGGTACTGCCAGGACTTGCGCGCCAGCTCGTGGTCGGTCATGAAGGGTGGTCTCGGCAGGTTTTCGATGCGCGGCCGTTCCCCGCGGGCAATCCCAGGC
The DNA here is from genome assembly GCA_007126245.1 of Planctomycetales bacterium. Lineage (GTDB taxonomy): Bacteria > Planctomycetota > Planctomycetia > Pirellulales > Thermoguttaceae > SKOZ01. The sequence continues at coordinate 7,035 of SLBP01000126.1, read as the reverse complement.
AGAGCCAGGGATTCGGGAGCCTATGCCCCGCGGTACTCCCGATCCTTTTCGAAAGCGTCAGTAGCCTTCCGCTTGGGGATCCTCGTGGTAATAGACTTCCCAGCCCAGATACCGCGCAAAGGCCTCTGCAAGGACGTCGGCGGTGTGCGACTGGGTCATCACGGCGTGGTGCTCGAAGCCGTTCAGGCATACATGGCGGAGCAGTTTCTCCAGCCGGGACACATGGGCCACGGCGCGGGTACCGAAGGTCTCCAGCCGGTCGTCGGTGAGCGTCCCCTCGCCCACGTAGGCTCGAATGGAGCCCGCTGCGTCGTCCGTGGTGAGCCGGCCGAAGGTCAGCGATCCGGCGGGGGTCCGCCCGGAGAGGGCCCCGTAGGTGTTCTCCACCCCCAACGTGCTCCCCAGGATGGGCGCGTGGCTGATCTCGATGTCGGGCAGGAACGACTTCGCCCAGTTGCCGCAGTGGAACAGGACGCACTTGTCGGGCTCCTCGCCGTAGTTGTTGTTCCAGTCGACCAGGGCCGCGGGTGAGTTCGCGGCCAGTTGCATGGCGTACATGGTCAGCGCGCCCGTCACGTCCACCTCGCAGGCACTGGGCAAAAATTGTTCGCTCATCATGCTCATGGCGGTGCAGACGTTGCATCCGTAGTTGCCCTGGAGCGAAGTCCAGCACTGGATAGCCGTAGCGTCGAGGGCGTGGGCCTCCATGAACTCGCCCAGCACCACGGCCAGCCGGGCCATGTCGCGGAGCTTGCTCTCCGGCACCCCCGGCGCCGGGGCGTAGCGGCGCACCGCCGCCAGCTTCTCCTCCACCCGCGGGTCGGCCGCCTCCAACCGCTCCGCGGCGCCGAGGATCTCCGAGAGATCGACGGTGGTGACGCTGATACCGTTGCGCTCCAGGATCTTCTCGCTGTACCGCACGGTGTTGAACGCCCCCGGCCGGGCGCCCACCGCGCCGATGCGGACCGCGCGCAGTCCCCGGACCACGCGGCAGACGCTCAGGAAGCGGGCCAGGTCGGCGCGGAACGAGGGGTCCGAGGGGCGCACGACGTGGCGGGTGGTCAGGGAGAAGGGGATTCCCGCCTGGCAGAGGTTGTTGCACACGGATATCTTGCCGCAGAAGGCGTCGCGCCGCCGGGCCGCGCTGAGCTGATCGAGGTCGTCCGGGTAGCCCTGCACCAGGATCGGAACTCGCAGGCCGCTCAGACGGATAGCATCGGCGATGCCCTTTTCGTCGCCGAAGTTGGGCAACACCACCAACAGACCGGCGATCGCATCGCGATGTTGCCGGAAGAGCTCCGCGCAGCGGCGGGCCTCGGCATGCGTCTCCACCCCCCCCAGCTTGGTTTCATCCACCGAGACCAGCACCGGCTCGACGCCGTGCTCCTCGCAGAGCTTCAGGACGTCGGCGCGGGCCTCCGCCACCAAAGGGTCGGGAAAGAAGTCGCGGTTGCCAATGAGCACGCCGAGGGTGAGCGCGCGCGGAGTCATCGGATAGTCCTGTCGGGGTGGGTGCGGAGAAGGATTCCTTATTGCAGTGGCTTGGCCATACGAAACGATGGTGTTCGATGGCGGAGCAGGTGCACGATCCGCCTCGGGCAAGGCGCCGCCACAGACCGACCGGAAGGCCCGACAAGGAAAAGGGAAAAAAGCCGGGCTGCCCCCCGGAGGGCCGTCCAGCCGGAAAAGACCCCCGCTCTGGGCGACCGTTCCCCACGAGGCGGCATCCGCGCCAACCACCAACGCCTCAATAGTCTATCTCTTGCCCGCTCCGCACGTCAAGCACGAGCGGTCCTCGTGGCAAGGCAAGGTCACTTCGGGAGCGGTTTCTACCCGGGTGGACAGCCAGATGTTGCGCGACCGGGCCGAGAGGGCCTCGCGCGCCGCTACGGATTCGCACCCCATTGACGAGCAGCTGCTGGAAAGGAGTGCAGACATCCGGCTGAAGCTGTGTATCGAACACTTCCGCCACCTGGGCATGAGGGGGGACTTACGCAGATGCCTACAGAATCCCCGGCGCGCTCACGGAGATCCCCTTGAGCACCATCTTGAGGGCCTCCGGGCTGGGAGCCGCCTCGAGGGCCGTGGCCCGGCCGATGAGATTATCCTCGACGAGTTGCTTGAGGCTCAGGGTGAAGTCCTGCATCCCCTCCGAGGCGCCGATACGGATGGCGTCGGGCAGCTTCACTTCCTGCTGGTTGAGGATCAGCTTTCGCACGGTGGCGTTGAAGATCATCAGTTCGCAGGCGGGAACCCTTTGCACCCCTTCCTTGATCGAGGAGAGGAGCTTCTGGGCGATGACCGCTTTCATGTTGAAGACGATCGCCGAGCGGATCGCCTGGTGCAGGTCTTCCGGGAAGAGGTCGAGGATGCGGCCGATGGTGCTGGGCGCCGTGGAGGCGTGGACGGTGCCGAAGACGAGGTGGCCGGTCTCGGCGGCCTGGATCGCCGTCTCGAAGGTCTCCCGGTCGCGCATCTCGCCGACGAGCATCACGTCGGGGTCTTCGCGGACGGCGTGCTTCATGCCGATGGCGAAATTCCTCACGTCCATGCCGATCTCGCGCTGGTTGATCAGGCACTTGTCTTCGGTGAAGGTGTACTCGATGGGGTCTTCCAGCGTCAGGATATGTTTGCGGTAGTGGTGGTTGATGTAGTCCAGCATCGAGGCGATGGTGGTGGTCTTGCCGCAACCGGTGATCCCCGCCAGGAGGATCATCCCCTGGCTGAAATGGCAGAGCTTGTCCAGCCCCTCGGGGAGGTGAAGCGACTCGAAGTCCGGGATGAAGTTGTTCACCCGCTGGGCCACGAGGCCGATCTTCCCCTGCTGCGTGAGGACGTTGACGCGGAACCGCCAGGTCTTGCCGTCCATCTCCATGAAGTGGGCGAAGTCGGTGCCGCCCTCCTCCTGGAGGATGTGCCGGTTCCGCTGATCCATCATGGGAAGGATCAACTGCACCATCTCCTCCGCGTCGATCGGCGCGCCGTCCATCGGCTGCAGCAGGCCGGCCACGCGGATGTAAGGGGGGCGGTCGACCTTGAGGTGGAGGTTGCTGCCGTCGAGCTTCACCACGGCCCGGAAAAGCTGGTCGATCTCCAGCTCCTCCCTCTTCAGGAATCGCTCCTTGTCGGCCTCGACAGACATCGTCGTCATCATCCGCCTCCTTATCGTCTCCAAACCGGGAGTGATGGAACCGCATCTGCCGCGGCGCACCCTGGGGGGAAGAAAGCTGCCGCGCCCCGGCGAAACCGGCCGTTGCACCCGCCCAGTCCCCCCGGGATGCTCCGTGACACCGCACGTTTCGCCGGCCTCAGCGTGGCAGGGATCGAGGCGAATGGCCTCTTCGACGGCGCAGTCGCGGCCGCCCCTGGGGAGCCAGAGAGTGTCGCCGTGTGAGACGCGACAGCAATGCGTGGATCGGAGCGGATGACCTCCGCGAGGCCTTCAACCACCCCGTGATGCTCACGCTTCCCGGCCATGACGACTGCTCCTTTCTGAAGCAGGTCTATTGGCCCTCGACGATCTAGGGCATTTCTTCGATAATCCCTTGCAGATCATCGCAGGCAACTTATTTTCATAGCTGTTTTCCTGTTGCCAGTCAATACTGTATTTCTGAAATGACCGCCGACGAGTCCTGACTAAAGCTCGGGGATCGAGCCCAACGAGGAACCCGAAGGCCAGAAAGGCCGCGACGCGTCCCAGGGTACCCGCGGATACCCCCCCAATCTGTGGGGCGGATCGCCGATCCGTCCACCGCGCCCCGGACGACGCGCAAGCGATGAGACAGGTGAGAAAAGGAGTGGACAGCAGGCAGGGGAGAGGGGTCGCGCCCGATGCGGAGACCGCTCGGCCGCCACTCGATACCCCGCCCGAGACCGAAAACTGAAAACCGAAAACTCTCCCCCTCCACCCGCTGCGCCGCGAGAGTCCTCTGTTTGCGCCCCCGGACATGACGGCCTAGGCATAACCGTTCACGGGGACCGTCCCGATTTTCGCGGCCATAGAGGGTATTCCTCGTGGACGGCGCGATTCGGCCGCGAAAATGGGACTGTCCCCTTCGCCCGGTACGCCGCGGCAGGGTAAGGGGACGGGTCCATTTTTCGGGTATCGGCGGTCGCTAAAGACAGGTGTCTATTGGCCGAAAAATGGACCAGTCCCCGGCCGGCCCGTGAACGGTTACCATGTCTACCAGCACCACCCTCATCGCCGCCGGCGGAAGGCGATCGAGGCGGCGAAGCCTACTGCCAATCCCGCCAGCCTGCACAGCCAAGGATACCCTGCTGAGGTGCGCGCATCGACCCGGTCGATCTCACCGTAGCTCTTGTACCCGACGGCTGCGGCTCAGAAGTCCCGGAAGGGACCCCGCGGCTCGGCCTGCTCCATGGCGCGCCGCCAGCCGGCCAGCCGCGAGGTGAGGTCCTCGACCACCTCCGGATGGCGCTCGCTGAGGTCCTCGGTCTCGCCGATGTCTTCGGCAAGGTTGAACAGCCCCGATCCGCGGCGGCCGCCAAGCAGTTTCCACGGTCCGGCGCGGACCGCCCACTGGCCGCGAAAATCCCAGAACATCTCCTCGCGTGGCGAGGCCGCCTCGCCGGCCAGTACGTCGGTGACGTCGTGGCCGTCGAGCACCAGGTGCGCGGGCGGCGCGACGCCGGCGGCGCGGAGGAACGTAGGGAAGAGCTCCAGGGCCGTGACCAGCTCGTCGTTGACCGTGCCCGCCGGGAGGCGGTTCGGCCAGCGGGCAATCAGCGGCACGCGGATGCCGCCCTCGAAGAGGTTCCCCTTACCGCCCCGCAGCGGACCGTTGTTGGCCGTGCCGGTCCCGCCGTTGTCGGAGAAGAAGACGACCAGCGTATTCTCGGCCAGCCCCCGCTCGTCGAGAGCGGCGAGGATCTGGCCGATGCCGTCGTCCATGGCGGTCAGCGAGGCCAGGTGCAACAGCCGGCGGCGTTGGCGGCTGGGGACCATCGCCGGCTCCCCGTAGCGCTGGCCCTCGACCAGGTTGTCGTCCAAGTCCGGATACTTCTCCAGGTACATTTGTACGAAGCGCTCCGGCGCCTGGGGGGCGCCGCGGATGGCGGGATCGAGGCTCGAGGCGACGTGGGGCGCGAAGTAGGGGACGTAAAGGAAGAAGGGCCGGTCCTGGTTGCGTTCGATGAACCGCAGCGCCTCGCGGGTGAATATCTCGTCGCAGTAGGTGCCCTGGTCTTTTCGGGACGGCTCGTTCTTATGGACCATCGAGTGGACACCATACCGCTTATGGGTGAAGAAGTCGATGCCCGTATTGACGAAGCCGTAGAAGTCGTCGAAGCCGCGCTGCAAGGGGAGAAAGCGGCGGAACTGTCCCAAGTCCCACTTGCCGTAGATCGCGCTGGTGTAGCCGGCATCCTTGAGCAGCGTGGGGAGGAGGATCTCGCGGGTGTCCATCCCCAGGATCCGCTCGTGGCTGGTGCTGTACTCGAACTCGTCGTACTCGTATCCCATGTCCACGCGGTGGTTGCGGAAGAGCTCGAAGGTGCCGTGCCGCTGCGGGTACCGGCCGGTGAGCAGGCTGCCGCGGCTGGGCGTACAGGCGGCGGCGGTGACGTAGTAGCTGGTCAGCCGGACCCCCTCGTCCGCCAGCCGGGCGAGGTGGGGGGCGATGAGGTAGTCGTCGGAGATCTCCAGGTCGCCGTACCCTTGGTCGTCGGAGACGATCAGCACGATGTTCGGCGGTCGCTCCGCCCGCGCCGTCGAGCCGGCGGCCGCCAGAGCTGCCAGGATCGCCGCGCCGAAGAGCGCACTTCTGAGCATGGTACACCTCACGCCTATAGGTCCAGTTTTGACGGTCCGCAGGGAAAGCATACCACGGCCGGAACCGAGCCGCACCACGTTCCGCGGCGGGGGCCGGAAATCGTTCCCGTGCGATGCGGTCCGCGGCGCGCGGCCGTCGGCCGGCAGTTACTGCCGCTGTTCGGGCAGCGGCTCCGGCTCGAAGTCGGACTCGTTCACCCAGCCGGCGGGCAGGTCCTCGCCTTCGATCACGTAGCGGTGGTAGAAGTTGCGGTTGCGCTCGTCGGCGTAGGGGTAGGCGTCGAAGACGTAGCCGCGGCCGAACATCCGCGGGTCCCCCTGCTCTTTGAGGGCTTCGAAGAGCTCCGCCTCCAGCGCTGCCTTGGTCGCCCGATACTCGGGGTCGTCGGCGAGGTTGTGGATGCAGTCGGGGTCGGCGGCGATGTCGTAGAGCTCTTCCGCCGACCGCTTGCCGAAGTTCCACCGCCAGAAATGGTACATGCCGGGCGTCGTGCGGTTATCGAGGATGAAGGTCTTCGTGGGGCTGCCGTCGGTGTTCAGATAGCCGGTCTCCGGATTGCCGGCGGGCCAACGGTCCGGTTCGAAATTGCGCAGGTAAAGCATCCCCCCCTTGATGATGCCGCGGACGGGGTAACCCCAGTCGTAAGGGCGGCCCACGTCGTGCCGCTCCTTGGCCAGCAGCACGCGGTTGCGCTCCGGGTTGACTTGCCCGCCCTGGGCAGCGGAAAAGATGTCGCTCAGGCTGCGTCCCGGCGAGGGGTGCATGCCGGTCGCCTCCCAGGTGAGGCCGGCGGCCTCGACGAAGGTGGGGGCGAAGTCGATGAAGCTCATGTAGTCCTCGATGACGCGGCCGGGATTTTCGATGCCTGCGGGCCACATGATCGCCAGCGGCACGTGCACGGAACGCTGGTAGATCTGTCCCTTGACGCGGGGGAAGGGCATGCCGTGGTCGGAGGTCACCACCACCAGCGTGTTCTCCAGCTCGCCGCGTTCCTCGAGAAGGGCCAGCATGCGGCCGAGGTGGCGGTCGAAGTGCTCGATCTCGAAGGCGTAATCGAGCATGTCGGTGCGGACCACCTCGTCGTCGGGCCAGTGGGCGGGCACGGCGTCGATGTCGGAAAGACGCTTGCCTCCCTTCTCGATCCCCGAGCCGTACTCGTAGCCGCGGTGCGGTTCGTAACCGCCGTACCAGAAGCAGAACGGTGCGCCCTCGCCGCGGGCGTCGAGGAAGGCGGCGAAGTTGG
>SLBP01000121.1:0-12933 GCA_007126245.1 Planctomycetales bacterium | reverse complement strand
GGGGGGTGGGGTCGTGCCCGGCGCTGTGCCGCGCGGGCTGCGCGGCGGCGCGGCCGAGGGGGCGCCGTCGCCGCCGCGAGCGATCAGCTCGGCCAGGTCGTCCAGTTCCTCCAATTGACTGATTCGAACCAGGGCCAGTTCCGCCAGCAGCCGGGGCTGGGTGCTGTACCGCATCCGCGCCAAGGACTGGTCGAGAATCTGCATCGCCGCCAAGACCGTGGCCAGGCCCCACCGAGGCCCGGCTGCCAGCACCTGGGGGTGAACCGAGGGCATCGTGCAGCGCAACGCCGAGGCGGGGCAGCCGGCCGCCGCAGCCATCAGGTCGCGGAGGTAGCCGAAGAGTTGCTCGCCGAGCTGGGCCGCGTCGGCACCGCCGGCGAGGGCCTCGCCGAGCCAGGCGAGCGCGCCGGCGGCGTCGCGATCGATGAGCTTCTCGACGAGCACTGCCAGATGCTCGTCCCCCGCGGAACCGAGCATCTGGTGGACGTCGGCCACGGAAATCCGCTCGGGGGCGAAGGCCAGGAGCTGTTCGAGCAGCGACTGGCTGTCGCGCATCGAGCCGGCGGCCCGGCGGGCCAGAAGGTCGAGCGCCTCCGCCTCGGCGGTCACTCCCTCGGACTCGACGATCTGCACCAGCCGCCGTGCGATGGACTGCGAGTCGATTCCCGCGAAGTCGAACCGCTGGCACCGCGAGAGGATGGTGATCGGCAGCTTGGCCGGCTCCGTGGTGCAGAAGAGGAACTTGACGTGTTCGGGCGGCTCCTCGAGGGTCTTGAGCAAGGCGTTGAAGGCCTCGCGGGTGAGCATGTGGACTTCGTCGATGATGTAGATCTTGAACCGCGCCCGGCTGGGCCGCACGTTGATCGTCTGGCGAAGCTGCCGGATCTCGTCGATGCCGCGGTTGCTGGCGCCGTCGATCTCGAGGACGTCGACGTCGTCGCCCGAGGCCACGCTCTCGCAGAGGTCGCAGCGGTTGCAGGGGGCCGGCGTGGGGCCCTCCGCGCAGTTGAGGGCCTTGGCGAGGATGCGAGCCGCCGAAGTCTTTCCCACGCCGCGGGCCCCGGTGAAGAGGTAGGCGTGCCCGACGCGCTGCGTGGCGATGGCGTTCGAGAGAGCCCGGCCCACGTGCTCCTGGCCGATCAGTTCGGCGAAGGTCTGCGGCCGGTATCGGCGGGCAACGACGATGTACCCATCGCCCCGTCGGCCCGCCTCCGCGGCAGCCGGGGGAGAAGTGGCGGGCTGATCAGACATGGGTGAGGACTCCGCTCGCGTACGGCGGCCGGGGGACGAGCCGCCCGCGATGCCCAGTCCACTCAAGGCCCTGGGGCCGGCGGCCGACGAGGGGCCCACCACACATGGGGCGGACTGCTTATGGCTGCTGACTTTCGTCCCTGACCAGGTTCGCAGGTCCCCATTGCGGGGGCCCCTCGTCGGATGCCGGCGGCCGGCTATTGGACTTCCCTCTCTTTGTAAGCTCTGGAGGATGATGCGTCAAAGGGGGGAAGGTCACAGCCGCCCCCATCGACGTTGCGCGGACCGATCACCGACCGGAACGGCGGTTGCCCAGGGCCACTCCTTCTCAAGTTTCTCTCTTTTTCGGGTCGACATTTTCGGGACAGTGGCGAGCAAGGCATTGACAGAAGGCGTTGATTTGGATAGATTTGTGTTCACCGACCCGCCTGGGGGCGGGTCTGGACGATCGACGAAGCGGCCCGGTTTGGCCCTCTCTCCATTCGTGCGGATCCTTCCCGCACAGCCATCGCCGATGGCGGTGGCTGTGCTGTGAGGAATGCGCAGGCTTGCGATTTGGGCTGCGGAGAACCCCCAACCTTAGGGGAAGACGCCGGGGGCCCTCCCTTGCCGGGTCGCGCGGCGCGGTGCGCCGCCTCGTGCCAGGCCCTTCGTAAGCAAGTTGCGCGCATGACGCTGGATATCCCAACCGGCCCCGAGATCGACGAGACACGACTCCTGGCGGAGTGCGAACGTCGGATCGGCTTCGTCTTTTCCGATAAGTCCCTGCTGCGCGCCGCCCTGACGCACGCCTCGGGTGCGCAGAACCGGTTGGCGTCGAACGAACGGCTCGAGTTCCTCGGCGACGCCATCCTGGGCGCGGTGGTCTGCGAGATCCTCTTCCACCGCTTCCCCCATTTTCTGGAGGGGGATCTCACGCGGCTGAAGTCCATCGTGGTCAGCCGCCAGACCTGTGCCAAGATCAGCGACGCACTGGGGATGGAGGAGCTCTTGATCCTCGGCAAGGGACTGATGGGCGGTACGACGATCCCCTGGTCGCTATTGGCCGACGTCTTCGAGTCGCTCGTCGCGGCGATCTACCTCGACGGCGGCCCGCAGCCGGCCCGCGAGTTCATCGAGCGGTACATGCTTCCCGAGATCGAGCTGGCCGCGGAGGGGGGATCGGGGATCAACCACAAATCGCTCCTCCAGCAGGCAGCCCAGCGCCAGTTCAATGCCACGCCCATGTACCATCTGCTCGACGAGAAGGGCCCCGACCACAGCAAGTGCTTCAAGATGGCTGCCGAGGTCGGCGACCGCCGCTTCCAGCCCGCCTGGGGGCGCAACAAGAAGGAGGCCGAGCAGCGGGCGGCGCGGAACGCCCTCAGCGAGCTCGCCTCCCGCAAGCCGCCCCACCCGACCGATTGAGGAGAGATGCCGCTTGCCGTAGCCCTGTTTTCCGGCGGGACCGACAGCCTGCTCGCCGTCCGCATTCTCCAGCGTGAGGGATTTGACGTCGCAGCGCTGCACGTTCGAGCCCCCTTCGAGTGCTGCCACAGCGAAGCCGCCGCAGGCGCCGCGGCGCTGGGGGTGCCTCTTTCGGTGGTGGGAGTAGGCGACGACTACTTCGATCTCTTGCGGAAACCGGCCTACGGCTACGGGCGGGGCGCCAACCCCTGCGTCGACTGCCGCATCTACATGGCCCGCACGGCGCGGCGTTTCATGGAAGACATAGGCGCCTCGCTGGTGGTGACCGGCGAAGTCCTCGGCCAGCGGCCCATGAGCCAGAAACGCCGCGACCTGGCCCGGATCGAACGCGACGCCGGCCTGAAGCGGCGCCTGCTGCGGCCGCTCTCGGCCCGCCTCCTCCCCCCGACGATTGCAGAACGCGAAGGGCTCATCGACCGCAGCCGCCTTTACGCCATCTCGGGTGCCAGCCGCAGGCCGCAACGGGAGCTGGCCGCCGAGCTCGGCCTCGGCGCCCTCATCCAGCCCTCGAGCGGCTGCATGCTCTGCCGCGAATCGTTCGCCCCTCGGGTCTTCGATCTTCTCGAACACGACCCGCGGGCCGGGCGGTGGGATTTCGAGCTCCTGAAGGTCGGCCGCCACTACCGCTACGCCGCGGAGGCGAAGGTCGTCGTGGGCCGCAACGCCGAGGAGAATCTCGTACTGCGGGCGGCGGCCGCGGCCAACGATGCCCCGCAGGCGGCCCTCCTCGCCGCGCACGGCTTTTCCGGTCCCGACGCCCTGCTCGTCGGACGCGCCGACGAAGAGACGCTCACCTATGCCGCCGCCCTGGTGGCCCACCACGGCCGTTGCCCTGGCGACCGAGCGGTTCGGGTCAGGCTCTCCCGCAACGGCGAGACTCATCTGCTGGAGACGGCCCCTCCCCTCCAACCCCCGCCGGGACGGCTGTAAGCGGGCGGGAGTCGCAAGCAGTGCCGAATTACCGTATGTTGCGTGTGGAAGCCCGTGATCGTTTGCCGAGGCTCCAACACTCCGAGTGAGGACTAGGCCCCATGAAAGTCCGTCATATCCACCTAAGGGAATTCAAGCGATTTGACAGCTTGAGTATCGAAGTTTGCAACAGCCTCACGGACGAGATTGCCGAACAGTTTCTCATCCTTGGCGATAACGGCAGCGGCAAGACGACCGTGCTCCAGGCGGTCGCCCTCTGTCTATCGATGGCCGCCGGCGTAACTCAGAGCGTCGACCGTTTCCACTGGTTGGGATGGGTACCGGGTCGTTATCGACGGTGGGGGAACCCGGTCGTCGAGTTGCAGGTCCACTTTCTGCCGGAGGAGATCGAGGCCACGCGCCGCGCCGCGCGGCAATGGCACCGGGCCTTCGGAAAGGGTCCCTTCGTCGAGCCGGGTGATGCCCCAGTGGTGACGCTCCGCCTCGATGGAGAACGCTGCGAGGCGGACACGGCTGCGGCGAAGTACCAGTTCCGAGGAAGGTTCTACGCCCGCCGACTGCTGAACCTTGATCCCGCGGCCCGAGACCTATTTGCCGACCTGCCGGGAGTCTTCTGGTTTGACCAGTTCCGGAACTTGGCGAGTCCTGTCCCCGCGCCGCAGTCAGGCAGCGGCGAAAACGGCCGCGAAGAGCTGGGACGAGATCGGCAGGACGACGAGAATGGCGGGCGAGTGGCCTTTGACGTTGGCGTGGCCCGACTCCGTGAACACCTCAATCGCTGGCGTCTCGCACAGCTTGCCGGGGGGCCGCGCCCACACGACTACCTCTTGGAGATCGAGGACCATTTCAAGCGGATATTCCCTGACCGCTCCTTCAGTGCCCCGGAGCCGATGTATCGGGGCGGTGCCCCCACACCGGCCGACTATTACTTCCTGATCTCTGACGGGCATCGAACCTACGACATCGAGGAGATGTCCGCGGGCGAGCAGTCAGTCTTTCCGCTCCTTTTCGAGTTCGTCCGGCAGCAAATCCGAAACTCGGTGGTCCTCGTGGACGAAATCGACCTCAACCTCCACCCACCCCTGGCCCAGGCCCTGCTCGCCGCCCTCCCTGCGCTCGGTCCAGGTTGTCAGTTTCTACTCACAACGCACTCGGACGCAGTCAGTTCCGTCGTTAGCGAAAACGAGATCTGTCGACTGGCGGGGGGCCGCCTATGCCTATGAGCCTGCTACTCTGCGAGGGGAAAGATGGTGGACCGGACGCACGCCTTCTGAAGAAGCTATTAGCGGGCCGATGTCGCATCCAACCCGCCGGGTCGAAACACGGAATGGGCGACCGCATTTCGGCGAGGCGCGAAACGCTGGGGGCAGATCGGGTATTCGGCCTCATCGATGGAGGGTTTCTGGACACTTGGTGCGCGCCTTCGGGTCGGCCGCGATCATGGGAGATCGCTAACGGTGCCGAACCGGTCCGTCTGGGGTGGCGGTGGGAGCGCGTGGAGATCGAGAACTACCTCGTCGATCCGGCCGTTGTCTGTCGCGCCTTGCGGCTGTCCTCGATAAGAGGGGACCAATATCGAGAGCTATTGGAGGCAGCTCGCACGCGAATCGCGACCTATCAGGCTGCGCGAACCGCGTTGGCCGCATCGCGCATCCGCAGCCGTCCGCTCCCTTCGGCCTTCGGCCGCCCGCGGGCAAAATGCGGCACGATTTCCCCGACAGGCTGGACTACTCGGCCTGCCGAGAAGGGATACGAAACCTCGTCGCCCAACACGACCAAAGCCAGACGGTGGGTCTCCAGGACGTGGAACGCCGGTTCGAGGACTATCTTCCGGAGTTCGTCGAGGAGGGGCGGCGCAGGGTGGATTACCTCATTGCATTTGCGGGCAAAGACCTCGTGTGGGCAATGCACGAGTCGCTGACGAAACTCGAATACGGCGGCGCGGCTGTCTTTCTCGAGCGGGTGCTTGTCGGCATCGAGAAGACGATCGAGGACGTCGCCAACTGGTTACCCGAGTGGGTGGCCTTGCGCATCGCTGTGGATCAAAGCTGATCGAGTCCTCGTGCCGGCCAAAACCGGAGGCGGAGGGCTCGACCCCGCGGGCGGAGGCCTCGCCGCGTGCCAGACAAATGGGAACCTTGCTGGTGCACTTATGATGTCCGAAACGCACTCCCCCCCGCATCCCTCGCTCTTGCGGCTGATCGTGCCGACCGTCGTGGCGGCCTTGATCCTCGGCTGGCTCCTCCTTCGCGGCGGCGAGACACCGGTAGTCGTAGGGATCGAAGGCCCCACGATGGGGACCAGCTACATGGTCCGCCTCGTCGATCCGCCGGCCGGCCTCGACGAGGAAGGACTGGCTCGCGAGGTCGATACGATCCTGGAACGGATCGACGCCCGCATGTCGACCTACGATCCCGATTCGGAGCTCTCGCGGATCAACCGCGCCGCCGGCAAGAAGTGGATCGAGGTCTCGGCGGAGACGGCCCACGTGGTCGCCGAGGGACTCCGTATTGCCGAAATGACCGAAGGGGCCTTCGACGTCACGGTCGGCCCCCTCGTCAACCTTTGGGGATTCGGTCCGCAGGGGCGGCCGGAGCGCATACCGCCGGACGAGGCGATCGAGGCCGCCCTGGCGCGGACCGGGCCGGCCATGGTCGAAGTCCGCCCCGACCCGCCCGCGGTCCGCAAGGCCCACGACGAGGTGTTCGTCGACTTAGGCGGCATCGCCAAGGGATACGGCGTCGACGCCGTGGCCGAGCGGCTCGATGCCCTCGGTGCGGCCAATTACCTGATCGATGTCGGCGGCGAAATCCGCGCCCGCGGCGTCAACCCCCGGGGGCGCCCCTGGCAGATCGGCATCGAGACGCCCGTTCCCGGGCAGGCGGGCGTCGAGCGGGTGGTGGCCCCCGGCACCATGGCGCTGGCCACCTCGGGCGACTACCGCAACTTCTTCGAGGAGGACGGCGTCCGCTTCAGCCACCTGATCGACCCACGCACGGGATGGCCCGTCGCCCATCGCCTCGCCTCGGCCACGGTGCTGGCGCCCACCTGCGCCGAAGCCGACGCCTTGGCCACGGCGCTCATGGTCCTCGGTCCGGAAGATAGCCTGGCCCTGGCCGAGCAGCACGACTGGGCGGTACTGCTGCTCGTGGCCGTCGGCGACGAGTTCGAGGTGAAGACGACGCCCCAGTTCGAGCCTTTCCTCCGCTGAGCGGAGCGAGCCATACGGAGAAGGGGAAGGGACGTTCGAGAAAACCGAACACGAGGAATACCTTCTGCGGCCGCGAAAATCGGGACGGTCCCCCGTGAACGGTTACGACGCGTCGCGGCCCTTCAGGTCGTGGGGCTCTTTGCAGCGATGGCGATGCCGTGGCCGTACGGGAGGGCCCATTTTCGACGGCCGCCCCAGGATTTCCTGCCTTTTCCGGCCCACACCGAAAATCACAACCGCCCTACTTGACATTCTTGCTTCCGGCGGCTACCGTGCGGGAAGTGGCGGACAGCGCTGGATTCTCTCTTCCAGGGGTTGGGGTGATGTGGGCGGTACGGAGCGTGATTTGCGATCGCGCGGCGCCCGCGGCGGCATGCCGTTTTGCGGCAGCGCCGGCGGCCAACCCCTCGGCCTCTTGCCGGGGATCACCACGTCGCCGGGGGCAGCCGCAATGACCCTCTTCCCCGGACCGGATTCGCTTCGCGCGGGCGTGGAGCTCTTCCAGCGGCGCTGGCCCGAGGTGGTCAGTACCAGCCGCGAGGCACCCGTCCTCCTCTTGGCCAGCGGCTTTCGGAGCGGCTCGACGCTCCTGCAAAGGATGCTCTCCAGCGAGTGCCTGGTCTGGGGCGAGCCCTACGAGGAGGGTGGGCTCTTCGATTCCATGCCCGATCTGTTTCGGCGCCTGCACGCTTTCTGGCCCGAGGAGCCGTCGTTCTTCAGCGGACAGGACACCGATTTCCGAACCAGAGCCTTCATCGCCAACCTCTATCCTCCGCCGCGAGCCCTGCTGGGCAGCTACGTGCAGTTCTTCGAGAATCTCTTCGCCCGGCCGGCCCGCGAGGCGGGGATCGCGCGCTGGGGAATCAAATCGGTGCGTCTGAGCGCCGACCACGCCTGCTTCCTCCGCTGGCTCTTTCCGCGGGCGAAGATCGTCTTTCTCGTCCGGAGCCCCTACGACGCCTTCCGGTCCTATGCCACCATCCGCCGCCAGCGGCGGGTGGTGTGGTACAACCGCTGGCCGGATCGGCCGCTCGATGCGCGAGAATTCGGCAGGCACTGGCGCGAGCTGGCGGCGAGCTTCCTGGCGCATCGCCACGCGCTCGAGGCTCGGCTGGTCTTCTACGAGGAGATCGCCGACGGACGCGTCCCTTGGGCCGAACTGGAGGCCCATCTGGGTGTGCGCATCGATTGCACGGCCTTGAATTTCAATCCGGGCGGCTGGCCGCTGCCTGAAGAGGCGATGGACCAGGCCGACCGGGAAGCCCTCCGCGAGGAAGTGGAGCCGCTCGCCGCAGAGTTGGGCTATTCCTGGACGCATCGGGGCAGAGCCACCTATCCGGGCGTAGGAAACGGAGGCCTCAAATCTGGCGATGCCGCCGAGCGCGCGGCCGCAGATGGGGGGGCGCGGCTCGATGCCGTTTTTCGACAGGCCATGGCGTCGCAACAGGCTGGCGACCGCGCGGCGGCCGAGCAGCGGTGCCAGGAGGTCCTGGGCGAAGATGCCAATCATGCCGGCGCATGGCATCTGCTGGGGCTCATCCGCTTGACGGCCCTCGACTACGGCGGGGCGCGCGACTGCATCGGCCGGGCCGTCTCTCTCTGCCAGACGAATGCCGTTTACCAGAACAACTTGGGCGTGGCCTTGCAGGAGTTGGGCGAGTACGCCCCCGCGGAGGCGGCCTTCCGCCGCGCCGTGGAGCTCCATCGCGGTTACGCCGACGCCTGGTCGAACCTGGGCCGCGTGCAACACCTGCTCCGCTCGGCCCGCAAGGATGCCGAGCGGTCGCTTCGCAACGCCTTGGCCTTGCGGCCCGACCATCCTCGCGCACTGATGCACCTGGCCGACGTCTACCGCGACCTGGGCCGGCTCGACGACGCGGCGCGGCTCTGCGAGCGCTTCGTCGCCGCCCACGGTCAGCAGGCCGAGGCCTACCTCAAGCTGGGGGAATCACTGGCACCCCAGGGGCGCGACGGCGACGCGCAAAGTGCCTTCGAGCGTGCCGTGGCTCTCGCGCCTGCCGATCCGAGGGCCCACCTCTCCCTGGGCGTCTTCCATGCCGGCCGGGAGCGGATCGAGGAGGCCAGAGCTGCTTTCTGCGCAGCGGCCCGTTTGCGGCCGGACCGGACCCTTTGGCGGTGGAAACACCTGGCGATTTGCCCCACCGTCTTTCCCGACGTGGAGCCAATCGACCGTTACTGGGATTGGCTGCACGAGGAACTTGGCAAGGCCCTCGCAGAACCGCTCGACATCGACTGGCGGTCGCTGCCCGAGGACGGCTTCACCCCTTCCTTCAACCTGCCGCACCATGGGCGTTGCTGCCGCGAGATCAAGGAGCAGTTCACCCGCCTTTTCGGCCGCGCTTTCCCCAGCCGTGCGCCGCCCGCGGCGCGCGGCGCCGCCAGGCGGCGAGCGCGAATCGGCTTTCTCGTGACCGCGGGCCACGAGCCGGGCTTTCTCCGGGGGACGGCTGGGATTATCGAGCGGCTCGACCCGGCGCGGTTCGAGGCAGTCGTCTTCTGCAGCCAGCGGAGCGCCCCGTTCATCCGCCGCAACGTGCGGCGGCCGAACCTGGTGGTTGTCCCCTTCCCGGCACGCTTCGATCAGGCGGTGGAAGCCGTCCGCGAGGCAGCCTGCGACGTGCTCTACTACTGGAAGGTGGGCGCCGATACCTGGAACTACTTTCTCCCCATGGCCAGGTTGGCGCCGGTGCAGTGCACCTCCTGGGGTACGCACGGAACCAGTGGTGTGCAGGCTGTCGATTACTATCTCTCCAGCCCCTGGATGGAGACCGGCGCCGAGGGCGTCGACGTGGCCGCCGACTACACGGAGCACCTCCTAATGCTGCCCACGTTCCCCACGTGGCAGCAGCGGCAGCCCGTTCCCCCTCCAGCCAGCCGTGCCGACTTCGGCCTGCCGGGCCAGGGGGCAATATACTTCTGCCCGCACCGGCTGCCGAAGTACCACCCCGCTTTCGACAGCTATCTCCGCGACGTGCTGGAACGCGACCCTGCCGGACACCTCGTCCTCCTTTCCGGCCAGCAGGCCGGGGCCCAGGCCGTGCTCAGCCGCCGATTGGAGCGCCGGCTGGGACCGTCGCTCTGGCGGCGGGTCGTCGTCTTTCCTGCGCTGAACGTGGTGCAGTACTACCGTTTGCTGAGCCTGGCCACCGTCGTGCTCGATTCGATCGTCTATGCCGGCGGTATCACCGCGTACGACGCCTTCTCCTTCGGCATCCCCGTGGTCACTCAGCCTGGCCGCCTGGCGGTGCAGAACTACACCGCCGGACTCTACCGGCGGATGGCGTTGGGGGAGGTTGTGGCCGGAAGCCACGAGGAGTACGTCGACCTCGCCGTGCGCCTCGGCACGGACGGCGACTTCCGCGGCGACGTTTCGCGCCGGCTCCTGGAGCGCTGCGAGGTCATCTTCGAGGATCAGGCCACCGTCGCCGCCCACGAGGGGTTCTTCCTCAGCACGTTGACGGCCGTCGATGATGGAGCCGTCTCTCGGGCCGAGGGGGAGATCGTCTCCGTCGGTGTGGAATGTACGTTCTTGGACGTTTCGCCGCTCTGCGGCCTGTCAAACACAGCGTTGACTCCGGTTCCTTCTCCCCCTCGTGTTCAGAAAGGGGTGTGCGATGATCGACGTACTTGATCGGTTGGGCCGTTCTGTCCCGGCGCGTGCGAATCCTCACGGCATGGCCGCCAGGTCGCGGACGACGCGGTTGTGCGTGGAGTCGCTCGAAGTACGCGTTCCCATCAGCTCTTCGATTCTGGGCTTAGTGGGTGCCTCGCTGCTCGGCGATCTCGTCGAGTCCGGCTCGCTGGGCGGAGAGGCAGCATGGGTGGAGGGCCTACCTGATCGGGAAATCGCGTCCCTGGGCGAACCGCGGGAGATCGACCTCGACGTCTGGGAGGTCCGTTCCCTGCGGGAAGTCTTGCCCCCGGCCCTCTCGACCGAGACGGACGACGACGCCCTGGCGGAGTGGGATGATGAGGACCTTTTCGATTCGCCGTTGATCGACTCGCTCGCGGCGTGGCCGGCGGAGGCGCTCATCGAGGCGGCGATGCTGGCGGGGTTGTCCGGCGAGCATTTCGCCGGCGACGCCGCCCTGGCTGCAGGGACGGAGCCGCTCGAGGGGGCATTCCAGGTCGATGCGGCGGTGGCTGCCGATGTGCTTGCGGCGAAAGGGGGTGCCGGGGGCATCGTTGCGGTGGAGGCTGCGAGCGCGGGCGCCGTGGCGGCGGAAAGCACCGGCACGGAGGTACATTCGGCCAGCGGCTTCTCGGTCACGCTCGCGGACGAGGTCCCCGAACCCGAGGCCGCGCTTACCGACACGGAGGAAGCCGAACTCGCCGCGCCCCTGCCCGAGGCCACCGGCGACGAGACGCTCGACGAGGGGCTCCTTCTCGGCGGCATCATCACCATGTGCGGCTGCGGTTGCGGTTGTGGTGGCGGTTGTGGATGCGGTTGCGGCGGGGGAGGTGGCTATGCGCCCATGCCGGAACTGCACCCCGGGCACGGGGATCCCGACAAACCGACCGAGATATTCTTGGATGCTGCCGGGGACAGCTACTCCATAGTTCTAACCGATTTCTTCATCCCCGGTTGCGCCTGCACTCCCATAATCTTCTCGTTAAATAAGGAGCATTCGGTTTACACCGCGGATCTGGTAAAGGCCCGCCCGGAGGATCTGCTTCCCACCGTGCTCGTGCTGAATGCAACTGGTCAGGTAGGCTCCAGTATCCTCATCGTTGAAGCCAAGCATTCGACGAACCCGCCTGACGCCGACCCGACAGAGTGGACAATGACCATCTACGCCTGCGGGGTTCAAGGGTTCGTGGTCCAGGAGCGCGGCTGGGGCGAAGACTTCTATAGCGCGCCCGAGGACCAAGGCTCCGACTGGCGCCTGCTCTGGACCGCCGATGCCCACCGCTGGACGCCCGTTCCCAACTGCGAGGCCGCCGGGAACGTAATAGAACATCATTGGGCTTTTCGCTCGCCGGATGGTCAACACAGCTACGGCAGCGCCGGTGCCACCTGGTGCCACGCCATGCCGTACTCGGAGTGGGATGAATGGGCCTACGGCTCGCCCTCCGGGCTTACCTGGCCCGGTCCCAGTTTCACCGGCGGCCCCTTCACGGCGACGCCAACGGTGACGTTCGGCTCCGTCGTGGAGACCTACTATACGCGTCCTGCCACGGCCACCATGGCACCCACGCCTCCCTCGCCACAACAGCCGGCGCTGTCGCTGCACATGGTCGACAAGGTCGAGTGGGAGGAGGTGGCCTACTCGCGTACCGAGTGGGAGCCCGCCCGGGGGCGCTATTTTGACTTCTGCAAGCTCCAGAACGATGGGGGGCTCTGGAAGGCCTATCCGTCGTACGGCCCGCCCACCGATCTGACCACGGTGCGAGCCAAGGTAACCGTCGTGCCCGCGATTCCTGAACCCATGGTGGGCACGATCCACGTGGCTTGGTACGACCCGATCAACGTCTTGGCGAACCTTCCCTCGGGCTCACTGCCGTCGCACGACACCGCCAACCAGGTCCGGGACAATGACGAGCAGGTGACGCTCTCCATGATCGTTGACAATCCGCTCGAGTATACCCCCGGCAAGACCGTCATGAAGGCGTATTACGAGATCGACCACGCCCGACTTGGTGACAACTTTCAGGTCGCCGTTCATCCCCGGTTGGGACGGGAGACGAGCTACCACTTCGGGACGGGATGTGAAGGTGAGGTGCTCAAGTACCGCGACTATCCCACCGGCTGCAACTGGACGAACCCGGGCAAGCCCGACTTCAGCGCTCCCCTGGTGGAGCATGTGCTCCCTGCTAGTCTAGACTCCAGGTACCCCGGTTACCGGACGCCCGTGCTCCACGTCATCCCCTCACTCCTCTTGGTGGACAGTAATAACGACCTGGTTATCAACGCCGCCGACGAGCACATCAAGAACCATCCTCAACACCCAGGGAAATTCATCCTGGTGAACAACAACGACGACAACGATAACGGCGTTCCGGATTGGCAGGATTTCGAGAATGAAGATGCCAACTTCGCCGAAGCCAAGGTC
>SLBP01000119.1:0-34907 GCA_007126245.1 Planctomycetales bacterium | reverse complement strand
GGCTGCTCTTCAACACCTCCTACGTCGAGCTGCGGAGCAAGGGGTTCGTGCGGGTGGTGGGTGCCGGGCCGCACGAGGTCCAGCCGCCGCTAAGCTGGGGGTCGCATGCCAGCCGCCTCGCCGAGGTGATCCTCGAGGGGCACGGCGATGCCCAGATCGACCGCCTGGTGCAGCTCACCCAGGAAGAGATCGATCGCGTGATCACCTGGATCGACATCAACGCCCCCTACTACCCCGAATACGCCAGCGCCTACCCCGACAACCTCTACGGCCGCGCTCCGCTGGCCCCCCAGGAGCTTGCACGGCTCAGCGAGCTGACGGGCATGAACCTCGCCCAAATGCAGCACGTCGGCAAGGTGAATTTCACCCGCCCCGAGTTCTCCGCCTGCCTTACACCGCTGCTCGACGCCGACCGCGCCGCTTACGCCGAGGCGCTGGCCATCATCCGCACCGGTCGGCAGATGCTCATGAATCGCCCCCGCGCCGATATGGCCGGTTTCGGCCTCGTCCGCCCCGAAGAGATCGAGCAGCAGGCCCGCTACGACGCCCTCCGCCGGCTCGAGGCCGCCATGCGCGCCGCCATCCTCGCCGGCGAGCAGCACTACGACCATCCCCAGGGCGAATGACGACTGCTGGCCGCCGGCCAATTCATGAGCAACCAGCTCCCCGTGCCTGCCTCGCGGCATGCCTACTTCCCGCCAAGATGACCCTCGCAGAGGAGATTCCTATGAACGATGCATCGCAATCCCCCTTCACCCGCCGAGCCTGGCTGGCGGGCGCGGCCGCCATGACCGGAGCACTATCCCTGGGAAGAGGCAAGGAGTGCCGGGCAGGCGACTCTGGCCAGGTGAACACCTACAGCAGCAGCGACTTCTACGACGCGCAGGGGAACTTCCTGGCCGAAAAGGCCCGCGAAGCCTATTACGACATGTTCCGCCGGTTTCACTACCCCATTTCGGATCGCCTCGAGAAGGAGATGTGGATCCTCGAGTTTGGGTTGGGCGATTTCGCGGGGGTGGGCATGGCTGGAATCTTCTGGCTCAACCGCGAGGATTACAACTATTTCGGCCATGAGATCTACCTGCTTCCCGGGCAGATGATCCCCGAACACTGCCACGAAGCGACGGCAATGGGTGACGCGAAGATGGAATCGTGGCAGCCGCGCCGCGGGATGATCTATACCTTCGGTGAAGGCGATCCCACACCCGAATACCTGGAGCGGATTCCTGCCAGCCAGCGCTCCCTGGTGAACTCGCGCCGCTGCACACCCCTTACGATCGACGAGGTGGGGCACCTCAACCGGCGAAACGCCTGGCATTTCATGGTGGCCGGCCCCGAGGGGGCGCTGGTTACCGAGTACGGCACATTTCACGACATGGATGGCTTGCGATTCTCGAATCCGAAGGCTGAACTGTGAAAGGGACACCATGGCCGATCGATCGTTGTTCGACTTGACGGGGAAGAAGGCGCTGGTCACCGGCGCCGCCGTGGGAATCGGCCGCGGCTGCGCCGTGGCCCTGGCAGGGGCGGGGGCCGACGTGGCCGTCGTGGACCTCAACGAGGAGGCGGCGGAACGGGCGGCCGTCGGCATCCGCGAGGCGGGGGGGAACGCCATCGCCGTCCGCTGCGATGTCACCCGGCGGGACGAAGTCCAGGCCATGGTCCGCCAGGTGGTCGAGGCCTTCGGCCGCCTGGACATCGCGGTGAATAATGCGGGCATCGGCATCCTGGGGGCCGACGAGGAGTTCGCCGAGGAGGACTGGCACAAGGTGCTGGGCGTGAACCTCACCGGCGTCTTCCTCTGCGCCCAGGCCGAGGCCCAGCAGATGATCCGCCAGATGCCCACCGAGGGGAAGATCATCAATCTCGCCTCGATCTCGGCCACGGTCTGCAACTGCAACGCCTCGTACAACGCCAGCAAGGCCGCCGTGGTGCAGATGACCCGCATGCTGGCCGCCGAGTGGGGGCAGTACAACATCAACGTCAACTGCCTGAGCCCCAGTTACGTACTGACGCCCATGCACGCCTCAACGCCCACCGTGGTCCGCGACCGCATCCGCGAGTTGACGCCCTTAGGCTACGTCGAGCGGCCCGAAGACCTCTACGGGCCGGTGGTCTTTCTGGCGTCCGCGGCCTCGAACTATGTCACCGGGCACGAACTGGTGGTGGACGGCGGGCATACGCTCAACGCCTGGCTCACGCCGCTGAAGCGCGCCGTGCCGCCCCGGGTCGACCCCGCCGCCGAGACCGCGCAGCTCAAGCGGGACCTGGACCTCTTGGGTATCCGCTACGACGCCGATGGCATCAATCCCGACGTGCACCCCGAGATCGCCGATGCCTTCAAGGCCGCCTTCGGGATCGGGGAGGATTCGAAGTGAGCGCCCTGCCGATGGTCCGGGAACTGGCCCGCATGGTCGACTTGAGCGCCGTGCGCGCCGACGTCGATGCCGCCGAGGTGCGGCGGCTCGCCGAGGTGGCCAAGGCCTACCGCTGCGTGTGCGCCTTCGTGCTCCCTTGCTACCTGCCCGAGCTTCGCGACTTGCTGGCCGACGCACCGGAGGTGGCCCTGGGGGCGGTGGTGGGGTTTCCCTCGGGCGGGCAGAGCACGCCCACCAAGGCCGCCGAGGCGCGCGAGCAAGTGGCGCTGGGGGCCGCGGAGATCGACATGGTGATCAACGTGGGCATGCTCCGTTCGAACTCCTGAAGCGAGCACGCCATGTCGGAAACGATCCTTGCCTACGACCTGGGAACCAGCGGCAACAAGGCATCGCACTACGATGCACGGGGGGAACTGCTGGCGACGGCATTCGCCCCATACGAGACGGAATATCCCCAGCCCGACTGGCACGAACAGCGTCCCGAGGCATGGTGGCAGTCGGTGGTCGAGAGCACCCGCAAGCTCCTGGCCGCGGGGACGGTGCCGCCGGAGGGGATTGCCGGGTTGGCGATTTCCGGCCACAGCCTGGGATGCGTCCCCCTGGATGCCCGGGGGCGGCTGCTCCGCGACACCACGCCCATCTGGTCCGACAAGCGGCCTACCGTGCAGGTGGAGCGGTTCTTCTCCCGCGTCGACGAGGCCCAGTGGTACCGGCTCACGGGCAACGGCTTCCCCGCCCGGCACTACACCGTCTTCAAGATCCTCTGGTACCGCGACCACGAGCCGGAGGTGTTCCGCGCCATCGACAAGGTGGTGGGGACGAAGGACTACATCAACTGGCGCCTCACCGGGCGGCTGGCGACCGACTACTCCTACGCCTCGGGCACCGGCGTCTACGACCTTATGGGCTGGGACTATTCCGACCGCCTGCTGGCGGCGGCCGAGTTGCCGCGGGCGATGCTGCCGGAAATCGTTCCCTCCACCGAGATTCTGGGGACGCTCACGGCCGAGGCGGCCGAGGCGTTGGGGCTGCCGCGGCGGATCCCGGTCGCCTGCGGCGGCGTGGACAACTCCTGCATGGCGCTGGGGGCGCGGAACATCGCCGAGGGCCGGAGCTATGCCTCGTTGGGCTCGTCGATGTGGATTGCCGTCTCTTCCAGCCAGCCGCTCGTGGACGAGCGGGCCCGGCCGTACGTCTTCACCCACGTGATCCCGGGCATGTTCGCCTCGGCGGTGGCGATCTTCTCCGGCGGTACGACGTTGCGCTGGGTCCGCGACCAGCTCTGCGCCAACGTGCTCCAGGAGGCGCTGGCCGAGGGGGCGGACCCCTACGATCGCATGACGGCCCTGGCGGCACAGTCGCCGGCGGGAGCGCGGCGGCTGCTCTTCAACCCCAGCCTGGCCGGCGGCTCTTCGCTGGAGCCCAGCCCCGATCTTCGCGGCGCCTTCCTGGGGCTGGACCTGGGGCACACCCAGGCCGACGTGGTCCGCGCCACGCTCGAGGGGATTGCCCTCAACCTGCGGATCGCGCTCGACGAGCTGCGGCGCCTGGGTAAGGTGGGTGGTGAGATGGTGGTCGTGGGCGGCGGCAGCCGCAGCCCGCTCTGGCGGCAGATCCTGGCCGACGCGCTGGAGATCGACATCGTGAAGACGAACGTGGGCCAGGAGGCCGGTGCCCTGGGGGCCGCCGCCGTAGCTGCCGTCGCCTGCGGCCTCTGGCCCGACTTCGCTCGCATCGACCAGGTCCACCGGCCCGAGGCGCTGAACCGGCCCGACCCGACCTCTACGCAGCTCTACCGCCGGCTCCTTCCCATCTTCGACGAGGCCCGCCCCCACCTCGCCCAGCTCAGCCAGAAGCTCGCGTCCGCCCTCGCGGAAACCGACGAGACGGAATAGTCTCGTGCGGGCGAATCCCGTTATTCCCAGCTTGGGAACACCCTTCCGGGAAGCTCCACTTCGCCCGCCGGCATGTGGTGATGGCGCCGCGCGGGCCGCGAACCTCCGTGCCCGACGATCCTCCGGGGCTGGACGAGCGGCTGGATGCGAGGATAGCATGATACCCTGGAGGTCGCGGCGGCAGGCGGAGGGCTAATGGCCGAACGAATACGGGAGAAGTTTTCATGAGCGGTCTGCACCGGGTGTGGTTGCTTAGGGGAATGGGATGGCTGGGCCTGGTGGCGGTGCTTGCCGGCGGGGCGCCGGCCACTGCCGCCGAGCCGCCTCCGCCGCCGAAGCGGAGTGACGTCGAGCGTGCCCTTGCCGCAGCGTCGGAAGCGGCGGAGACCTCCCTCCGTCCCCTGACCGTGGTGCTGCTGGCCGACGAGAAGGATCACGGGCCCGATGAGCACGACTATCCCCTCTGGCGGGCGCGGTGGGCGCTGTTGCTGGGCGGCGCCGAGGCCTCGTCGGAAGCGGCGGTCAACCTCTACGGACCCGACCGCGTGGATCCGGAACAGCAGGAGGGGGCGGCCGACGTGCGGGTGATCCGCGCCCACCACTGGCCCGATGCCGATCAGTGGGCGGCGGCCGACCTGGTGGCGGTGTTCGGCTATATGCCCTGGAATGCGGAGCGGCTCGAGGAGGTCGAGCGGTTCCTCGCCCGCGGGGGCGGCCTGGTGCTGATCCACTCGGCCAACTGGACGCGCCCGGAGCCTTCGCCCGAGGTGGCAGAATTGACCGGCTCGGGAGGCTTCCAGTTCTGGCGCCACGGCGAGATGGAGATCGAGATCGTCGCGGCCGACCATCCCATCTGCCGCGGACTGCCCGCCACGATCCGCTGGGTCGACGAGCCCTACTGGCCCCCCACGCCGCTGATCGACGACGAGCGCCTCACCGTGCTAGCAGTGAGCCGGGAACGGATCCATCCCGAGCAGCCCGCCGAAGGTCCGCAGCCCCAGTTCTGGGCCTACCAGCAGGGCGAAGGGCGGGTCTTCGGCTGCGTCCCCGGGCACTACGTCTGGACCTTCGACGATCCTTATTTCCGCATCCTCCTGCTCCGCGGCATGGCCTGGGCGGCTGGAACCTGCCCGCACCGCTTCGACCCGCTGGTCCTCCGCGGCGCCGCCGTGGCAGACGATTGACACGGGGAGGGCGGAGCATCAATCGCGGTCGGCCGCGACCACTTCCCGCGGCAGCAGCAGCTCCCTTTTGGCAGGTTGAGCGGCGCGGCGGGGACGAGGTCTTCAAGGGCACGGCCATCCTCGGCCAGCTGCACCTCGACGGGGGCGGCGTCGGCCGGCATCGCCCAAAGTGCTGCCCAGAGCAACCCGCTGCCGAGCATACCGTTCCGTCTCTTCATGGCCTCCTCCGCTGCGGGGTTCGAGTGGAAATCCGGCCAGGCTGGCAAATGGGGTTTGCTCGCCGCACGCAAGAATAATGGCACGCCTGGCGAGCGGCGACCTCGCCCCTTGGCGAGCACCGATGCGCACCATGGTACCTCCGATGCACGGGAGCCCCAGAGACGTGCACGCCCGGTGCCACCGTGGCACGCAGAAGCGGAAGGAGGAAAAGGGGCCCGGGGGCGCGCCCCTATTCCTTCTTCTCCTCTCCTCCCTATCTCCTCTTCTGCGCGCCGTTCCGCGCCGCCACGAGCACTGGGCCCCTTGATGGTCTGACATGGAGGATGACGATTCCCGCGGGCGGGACCGGACCACTCGGGCACGGCCGCGCCCTTATCGCGCCGCCGCGCTCCGCTCAAGGGACGTGCCACCCGACCCGGTGTGGGAGTCGTGGGCCTCGGCGGGCTCCGGGGCGACTTCTCCCTGCCGCGCGGTGCGGCGGAACCAGAGGGCGAGGAACGCGGGTACGAGGACCGTGCGGATGACGAAGGTGTCGAGCAGCACCCCCAGGGCCAGGGCAAACCCCAGTTCGTGCATGGCCTTCAGGGAGCCGGCGAGCATCGAGGCGAAGGTTCCTGCCATGATCACACCGCAACTGGTGATGATCCCTCCCGTGCGGACCAGGGCTACGCGCAACCCCTCCAGGGGTCCCAGCCGCCGCTGTTCCTCGAAGACCCGCGTCACCAGGTAGATGTTGTAGTCCTGGCCCACGGCGATGAGGATGACGAAGAGGAAGATGGGCACCTTCCAGTCCAGGCCGTGGAAGCTCTCGCCGTAGATCCGCGCGAAGAGGGCCTCGGTGGCTCCGATGGTCACGAAGTAGCCGAAGAGCACCGAGAGGATCAGGTAGACGCAGACGACCGGATGGCGGAGGATGAGCACCAGCACGGCAAGCACCGCCAGCACGACGAGCTGCTGGATGAGCCGCTGATCGCTGGCGGTGACGGCCGCCAGGTCGCGGATGCCCGCCGTCGTCCCCACGAAGTCGAACTGGGTGCCGCCCCAGG
Source organism: Planctomycetales bacterium (assembly GCA_007126245.1). Lineage (GTDB taxonomy): Bacteria > Planctomycetota > Planctomycetia > Pirellulales > Thermoguttaceae > SKOZ01. The sequence continues at coordinate 28,185 of SLBP01000119.1, read as the reverse complement.
GGGAGCCGGGGTCTGCCGCCAGATCGGCGAGGTGCCGCTCGACGTGCTCGAGCAGACGGACCGCCTCGGGCGAGAAGGGATCGTAGCGGAAGACGAGGTCGATGCGGGTCACCCGGCCCTCCAGGCCCGGGGACTGGGAGACGAAGGCGCTGCGCGTCCGGGGGTGGCCGATCACGAAGAGCTTGCGCCGGCCGGCGGAGCTCAGCGGATTGAAGCTGCCGGGAACGTCGCCCAAGGGCTCGGTAAGGCTCCGGACCGCCTCGACCGGTTGCACGAGGCGCCCTTCGCTGTCGCGGTACGTCAGCTCGTAGAGCTCTTTGGTCAGCAGGGAGATGCGGTTACGGTCCTCGCCGGCGTCGAAGTCGGCGGCGGGGTCGAAGGCCACGACGGTCACGGGTCCCGTTTCGCCGGGGAGGAAGTAGCGGCGGAGAAGGTGGGTCCCCCGCACGCTCGGTCGGTCGGCCCCGAGTTCGCTGACCAGGTCGTAGGTGATCGCCACGGACGAGCCGCGCCAGGCGAGCGGGGCCAGGAGCAGCACCGTGGAGACGAGGACCAGGCCGGGGCGGGCCACCACGCCACGGGCGACGGCCTTCCAGAACCACCCCGAGCGTCCTCCTTCCGCCTCGGGCGCCGCTGTGGGGGACTCGCTTGCAGGGCCGAAAGGCCAGAAGACGAACCACCCGCCGGCCCGCAGCAGCCCCGGGGCCAGCGTGACCGAAGCCAGCAGGGCCACCGCCAGGCAGAGGGCAATGGCGGGACCCGAGTTGCTGAACTTGCCGAAGTCGGCGAAGAACATCATGCCCAGGCCGACGATCGTCGTCAACGCACTGGCGGCCAAGGCCTGCCCTACGTTGGCCAGGGCCCCCGCCAGTGCCGCTTCGCGGTCCAGACCCCGCCGCAATTCCTCCTTGTAGCGGGCAATGAGGAACAGGCAGTAGTCGGTTCCCGCTCCGAAGAGAATCACGATGATGAAGATCCGCGTGGTGCGGAAGACCATGAAGTCGAACCATGCAGACCCGGCCGCCGCCTGCGCCAGGAGGGCCACCACGTCGGTGGCCACCGCCACGGAAGCGATAATCGTCACCAGCGGCACGACCAAGAGTCCGGGAGCACGGTAGACGAGCAGCAGGATCAGCACCACCAGGGCCACGGTGGTCCGCTCCGTATTGCCGATGCTCTCCTCCGCCGCGAAGAGCATGTCCGAACCCACCGCCGCCGAACCGGTGACGGCCAGCTCCAAGCCGGCGGGAAAGCCTTCTTCGCCGCGGAGGTCCTCCAGCGCGGCGTCGATCTCGCGAAGCAGCGGCATGTTGTCGATGGCCATGAACTCGCTGCGGAGACGCAGCACGACGAGTGCAGCCTGGCCCTCGGTTCCGGCAGGACTGACGAGCTTCTCACCGACAACAGGGCTCCGATAGCTCCACACGCCGACGATCGGCCCCGCGGCAACGGCGATGGCCGCGATTTCGTCGGCGGCCTCGAGATCCTCGTTGCCGGCCTCGGGGGAAAACCGGTCGACGACGCGGTCGATCACGGAGAAGTCCTCGTCCGTAAGCCGGCCGTCGCCGCGGGCGGCAACCACGACCACCTGGCTCTTGGAGAGGGCCTCCGGGAAGGCGGCGTCGAGGAGGGCCTCGCCGCGGACGCTGGTCATCGCCGGGGGGAGATAGGCGAAGTCGCCGTCGTGCGTCACCGAGGCGAAGTCGGGCGCCCCCGCGCGAAGCCCCAGCACGAGCAGGGTCCAGACCAAGAGAACCCACACCCAATACCGCGCCACCACGGTCGCCAGGCGCTCGAAGACCACTATGGGCGGTACCCTGTTCGGAGCCATGAAAAGCGATTCTATGGGATGCCGGGAGGATCGCTACCGGCCTGGCCGGGAAAAAACCGCCCCTTCACGCCGCGCACTTTCGGCCCATCGCGCACAGCCGGAAACCGCCACCCTATCGCATCGATCCTACCACATCCGTTCTCCCTGCCAAGGTGCGTGCGGGCACGGAAGGGGGGGTTCCGGAAGGATGGATCGGCTGGGTGGGAGGGTCTTGCGGGCAAGGGCAAGCTTGCCGGGGCGTGGCAGTTGGCGGCACCAGGTGCCGTGCGCCGCCGTCAGAGTTCCACGCCGAGGAGGCGGGCGAAGAGCAGGAGGGCAACGCTCAATCCGTTGAAGGCGGCGTGGAAGACGAGGCAGGGGGTGATCCGGTGAGTACAGAAGTAGATCCACCCGGCCGCCAGACCGAAGATCAGCAGCGGAACCGGATCGGGTACCACGCCGCGCGGCAGCAGGGCGTTGAGGGCGAAGTTCAGCGCCATCAGCGGTGGTCCCACGGCCGCCGTGGCGACGATGCCGATCCTCAGGTCGTCGAGCCAGTGCGGCCGCGAGATGCCCAGGTCGGTGAGGCTTGCCCCCCGCACGCCCGTCAGCCAGGCGAGGCAGAAGGCGACGGCGACGACCTGGGCGAAGAGCTGTGTCACCATAGGGAGCACGAAGACGCGGACGTCGCGGACCTCCACCGCAGGGCGGATGTGCAAGGCTGCGAAGAGAACGGCCGTGACGGCGACGGGCCACACCTTGCCCCATGCCGCCCGGCGCAGCCCCGAGTGCCGCCGCCGCAGACTCCACGCGAACCGTTCCAGATACCCTTGGAGCACCAGGCGTACGAAAACCTCCTCCGTAAGCGGCGCCACGACCACGGCCATGAAGACCGCCAGGAGCACGAGAAGGGGTTCTCCTTCGATCATCAGGCGGGCGGCCGGATGCATCTCGCTCGGGAGTTCGCCGCCCGCAACCTCGGCCGCCCCCGCGGCGGGCCGTGGCCCGACCACGCGTTCGGCGAATCCGTACAGGCCGACGGCGAGCACCACGAGGACGGTTAGGGCCAAGGCCACGTCGACCGCTCGCCAGGGGACCGGTCGGCGGCGGGCGAAGGCAAGCACCGGCAGGCCGGCCGCCCACCGCTGCCCGAGAAACAACCACGTCCTCACCGAGACCGCCAGCAGCAAAGCCGCTGCCCCCATGAACACGATCTCGGCTTGCCAGGGTTCCTGCATGGTTGTCCGCCGCCGGTTGTTGGTGGTCCGCAGTCGGTTGCTCTCCGGACCCTGCTGCCACGGACAACGGACGACCGACAACTGACCGAGCGATCAACGTTCGAGTCCGTATTCCTTGATCTTCTTGTGCAGCGTGTTGCGGTTGATGCCCAGGCGGGCAGCGGCCTTGATCTGCACGTTGTCGCAGGCGGTCATCACCTGGCCGATCAGCTCCCGCTCCACGCGATTGACGACCTGCGCGAAGAGGTTCTCACCCTCGGGTCCGGCCGCCGAGATGCCCTGCTCGACGAGATCGGCGGCGAGCGTCTCCAGGTCGGCCCTCCGCGCGCGGCCGATCCTCCGGGGCCTGCGTCCCAGGACCGCCTCGGGCAGCAGGTCGCACGTCAGCTCGTCGCCGGGGGCCAGGACGACGGCGCGCTCGATGTAGTTCTGCAGTTCGCGGACGTTCCCCGGCCAGTCGTATTCCTGAAGCAGCTCCATGGCCCGCGGCTCCACGTGAGGAACGTTGCGGTTGTTGGCTTCGTTGTAGACGCGGAGGAAGTGACCTACAAGCTCCGGGACGTCCTCGGGGCGGTCGCGGAGCGGCGGCAGGAAGATGGTGACCACGTTGAGGCGGTAGTAGAGGTCTTCGCGGAAGCGGCCCTCCTCGGCCTCCTCGAGCAGGTCCCGGTTGCTGGCGGCGATGACGCGGGTGTCGACGCGGATCGTGTGCGTATCGCCCACCCGTTCGAACTCGTGCTCCTGGAGCACGCGGAGGAGCTTCACCTGGAGCTTGGCGGTGGTGGAGCTGATCTCGTCGAGAAAGACCGTACCGGTGTGCGCGGCCTCGAAGCGGCCGGTGCGGTTGTCGATGGCTCCCGTGAAGGCTCCCCGGACGTGGCCGAAGAGCTCGCTCTCCAGAAGGTTCTCCGCCAGCGCCCCGCAGTTGACGCGGACGAAGGGTCCGCTGCCGCGCGGACTGAGGCGGTGGATCGCTTTGGCGATCAGCTCCTTGCCGGTGCCCGTCTCGCCCATCAAGAGCACCGAGGCGTTCGAAGGGGCCACCTGGCGGGTGAGGCGGTAGACCTCCTGCATCGCCGGCCCGGAACCGATGAGACCGGGGAGGGGCGGCGCGCTCGAGCACGAAGGGACGATTCGGTTCATAGCGGAATCCGGCGGCGGAAGGGCACGGCAGGCCACCTGCGATCTCTACGGCGCTTCCCGCATCTCCCGCCGCGCCATGGTGGGAGCCTCGATCACATCGAGGATCAGACCGAGGATCGTCCGCGTGGTCTCGTCCTCCGCGGGGGTCCGGTTGTATTGGTCGTACTGCCGCTGAATCTGGGTGGTCGTCAGGAGGATCCCGAACCGTTGGCTGCTCTCGCGGAAGGCAGCGAGCGCCGCCTGGCGGATGGCGAGCGGCTGCCTCGGACGAGCGGCGAGATCGACCAGGGCCCGCTGGCTCTCGGCAGTCCCCATATGCTCGAGGACGGCTATGGCCTGCTCGGCGAGCTGCGGTTGGCGGAGGGCGGCCAGGGCGACCGGCTCGACGCGGGCGAGGTCGAACACGCCTCGCCGCGAGCCCAGCTCGGCGAGCATCGTCAGAGCGGCCGCGGCCTGTTGCTGGCGTTCCTCGAAGGGGACGAACCGGCGGCCGGGCAGGCTCTCGACGAGGGCCGCCTGCCAGAGGGCGGATTCGGCATCGGTCGGGGCGACAAAGGCCTCGACCAGCGGCTCGCGCTCGGCCAACCGCCGGGCCCGCTGAAAACGGCCCTCCGGAGCCAGCAGGCCCACGGGGAGATCGGCCGTGCGGGCGTCGCGGCGCACCTGCTGGACGAAGACGTCGGCGGGAGGCCGGTCGATGACGGCACTGACGAGAATCCATTCGTAGTCGGGAGAAGCCAGGGCCAGGGTCAGGGCGTCGCGACCGTTGGTCGCCGTGTCGGCCACCACGCCCAGCGGGGCAAGGAACCCGCCCAGCCGCCGCAGTTCGCCCGTCCGCGGCCCGGCCAGCAAGACGCGCCGCTCACCACGCGTGGCGGCGAAGTGGCTCAACGTCTCCACCAGATGGCTCGAGCCGGCGAAAGGCGCTGAGGGCTCCAGGCGGACGACGGCCTCGGCCGCGGCGAAGCGGGCGCGGCGGTCGCCGTGGCGGAGCGCGCGGACCAGCACCGAGGGCTCGGCGCCCTGTAGGAGCAGTTCGCTCGCCGAGCCGTGTTCGCCGAGCAGGCGCGCCGCCTGGGCCGCGGCGCCCACGTGGCCGCTTCCCAGCGCCAGCCGCAAGACCTCCTCCAGTGCGTCGGTACCCGCGGCAACCAGCTCGGCCACCGCGGGATCGTCGCCGGCTACCGGGTGGGCCAGCCCGGCGGCCAGGGCCGCTTGTTCGAGACGCGCCGTTCGGTAGAGCACGCGCACCGCGGCGTCGGCGGGAACGATGCTTACGGCGTCGCCGGCCAGCCGCACCGCATGGGCGATTGCGGCCTCGTCGGGAGAGAGAGCCGACTGCCGCGGCACGCCGGCTGCGGCGTCCCACGTCCAGACGGTCACCTGCCCCTCGTGGTCCTCCGCCAGCGTCCTGCGGCCGTGGAAGTACTCCTCGGCCTCGGCCTTCAACGCTCGCGCTGCCTCGGCGGCTTCGGGGACGTCGCCCAGGAGCCGCGCGAGGGCCTCGCCGGCCGCCTGGCGGCAGGACGGCGAGCGCTCGCCGCTCAGAGCGGGCGCGTAGAGATAGAGGGCCGCGCGAGGGGCCCGCGCCGCGCCGAGCACTTGTGCGACCTGCGCCACCAGGGCGTCCTCGTCTGCGGCCAGGGCGGCCACGAGCGGGTCGATGGCGTCGCCTCCCAGACGGGCGAGTGCAGCGCGGGCCGCCGCGTGCTCCTCGCTGCGCGCCGGTTCGGCGAGGACGGCCAATAGGGGCTCGACGGCGGCGGCCCCCGCACGGCGGAGCCCTTCGAGAGCCCGGCCGCGAACCTCGGCGGCTGGGTCCGAGAGATCGGCCACCAGGTCGGCAAGGCGCTGCGGGTCGCGGTGATGCCGCTCCAGGGCCGCGAGGGCCCGATCGGCCACCTGCGCCCCCTCCGGGGCTAGTTCGCGGCGGCTGCCAAGAACGAAGAAGACCGCCGAACCGAGTTCGGCCGAGAGGGCAACGAACTGGGCGTCGTCGGGATCCGTGGCAAGAAAACGCTGGAGGTACTCCCGGGCCGGCTCGGGGTGCCCGAGGTCGGCGAGCGTCTTCGCCGCTCGGAGCAGCTCGGCGGGCGTGGTGGGCCTCGTCTCGCGAATCGCCTCGACGAGCGGGTCGGCCGGGGAGGCTGGATCGAGCGAGGGAAGCGCGTCGTCGGCCAGCTCGTCCCAGTCGGCCGCCTCTTCCGCATCTTCCCAGGAGACCATCGGCGCCTGTGCCGCCGCGGTAGCGGCGGAGAGGACGATCGCCGCCAGCAGAACCCCTAGGTGTCGGCAGCGCGTGATATGCGTTCTCATGGTTGTTCCTCGATCCCAAGCCGCTTCTGCCAGCGGGCGACCTCGGCGGCGACTCCCTCGGGTGCGGTCGATCCGTAGCTCGCAAACGCCCGCACCGCGTTGGCCACGCCCAGAATGGTGTAGACCCCCTCGTCTAGTGTAGCATCGGCTTCCCGGAAGTCCTCCTGGGGAAGCTCCGCCAAGGCGACGCCGCGGTCCATCGCCTGGCGGACGAGCCGCCCGACCAGTTCGTGGGCCGTCCGCTGCGGCGTACCGCGCTCGATCAGGTACTCCATAAGCGTGGTCGCATCCAGATAGCCCCGTTCCAGACGCTCGGCGATGGCCGGCCGATTCAGCTCCGCCTGGGCCACCAGCGGGGCCGCCAGCTCCAGGGCCGCACCGACCGTATCGACGCTGTCGAACAGCGGCGGTTTGTCTTCCTGCAGGTCGCGGTTGTAGGCCAGAGGCAGCCCCTTGACGAGCACCAGCAGCGTTTGCAGGTTGCCCACGACGCGGCCCGTCTTGCCGCGAATCAACTCGAGCACGTCGGGATTGACTTTCTGGGGCATGATCGACGAGCCGGTGCAGAAGGGCTGGGGCAGCTTGATAAAGTTGAATTCGTAGGTCGACCAGAGGATCCACTCCTCCGCCCAAGTGCTCAGGTGCTCCGCGGTCATGACCAGGGCGAAGACCAACTCCAGGACGAAGTCGCGGTCGCTGGAGGCATCGAGGCTGTTAGGCATCACCCCTTCGAACCCCAGCCGCCGGGCGACGTCGTGGCGGTCGATCGGCAGCGTGGTGCCGGCCAGGGCGGCGGCACCGAGGGGGAGCTGGTTGATCCGTTTCCGCGCGTCGGCCAGGCGCTGGCGGTCGCGGTCGAACTTCTCGCAGTAGGCGAGCCAGTAATGCGGTGCCAGGACCGGCTGGGCCCGCTGCAGGTGGGTATAGGCGGGGAGGATGCAGTCGACGTCTCGCGCACAGCGCCCCACGAAGGCCCGCTGCAGGTCGGCCAGGCGGGCATCGAGGGTGTCGACCGCCTCGCGCGCCCAGAGCCGCAAATCCGTGGAGACCTGGTCGTTGCGACTGCGGGCGGTATGGAGCTTGCGGCCGCTGTCGCCGATCCGCTCAATGAGCGCCCGCTCGATGTGCATATGGACGTCTTCCAGCTCGATGCAAAAGGGGAAGCGCCCAGCGGCGATCTCTTCGCCGATCTCCAGCAGCGTCTGCTCAATCTGTTGGCACTCCTCCGCGGTGAGAAGGCCCACCCGGGCGAGCATCTGTGCATGGGCGATCGAGCCGGCGATGTCTTGAGCATAGAGGCGGCGGTCGAAGCTCACGCTCTCGGTGAACGCCTCTACGCGACAGTCGGTCGCTTCATCGAACACACCCCCCCAGGCCTTCTTCGTCGCGGCCAACGGATACGCCCTCGCTGGAGTCGCACGGACAAGAAAGAACGACAACCCTTGCACTCTAAATAGCTTACGACGGGCTGTCAACGAACGGAGGGCCGGTTCCTTGCGTTCAGAAGGTCTCGATCGGCAGATCGTGTTGGCGCAGGAAGTCCAGAGCTTCGTCGCGGGTGAAGACGCTCTCGGTGGCTCCGATGGCCCGCACGCAACTGGCCCCCAGGGCGCTTCCCCACCGCAGGCAGCCCGCAGGGCCCTCCCCGGCGAGCAGACCGGCGATGTAGCCCGCGTCGAAGGCATCGCCCGAACCGGTGCCGCCGACGAACTCCGTGGGGTAGGCGCCGGCCCGCAGGCGGAGACCGTCGGTCACCAGCAGGCTGCCACGTTCGCCCTGCGTGATGACCACGGTTTGGGCACCTGCCTGTCGGAAGCGTTCCGCTTGGTCGCGCGGGTCGGTAAGGCCGGTAAGGATTGCGCCCTCGTCGTCGTTGGGGAGGAAGACGTCCGTTTCGGGGAGAATCTCTTCCAGGACCGCCATGCTCTGCGGATCGCCGAAGTAAACGACGTCCAGGACCGTCTTCGCCCCCGCGGCGCGCGCCGTGCGGAAGAGATCGACCAGCGCCTCACCCTCCAGGCGGGGCAAGAGCAAGAAGCCCCCAACGTAAAACACCCGCGCGGACGTTACCCATTCTGAGGGGATGTGGTTGGACTCGAAGAGGCTGTTGGCCCCCGGCGTGCAGATGAAGCGGCGGTCCTCGCCGACGACGTTGACGATCATCGTCGTGGCGGTATTGCTCCCTGCCCGCCGATGGACTCCGGCGATGTCCACTCCCCCGCTGGCGAGTGCGTCGATGATGAAACCGCCGAAGGTGTCGTCGCCTACGCAGCCGGAGACTCCCACGCGCACGCCGAGCCTGGACAGGTCGAGGGCGGCGTTGGAGGCGCAGCCGCCGAGCATCAGGGCGATGCGCTCGGTGGGCAACAGTTCGCCGGCCCTGGGGACCCGCTCGATGGGAGCGCAGCCTACGTCGGCAAACAAGATCCCGGCACAGAGACAATCGATATCCACCTTGGTTCTCTCGGGGGGTGGCATGGTTCATTCACTCGGGGGCCAGGGAGGGACGTGGGCGGTGGCGCTCCACCGCGCTTGCGGCTTTGTGTTGGAGTATAGCCCAGGCGGGGGTCGGCCGACAACGCACCCCGCCGTGTCCGACCGGCACCCGCTTTGACGAACCGCTTGGGAAGCTCTATCGTTACTAAAGTCGGATCGGGAGGGGACCGGACGGCCGCTGGCCGCGCGGGCGGCGTTGTCGTACGAACCGTCGCCGCAGCGACGAGAGGAAAGTCCGGGCTCCGCAGGACACGGTGATGGGTAACACCCACCGGCCGCAAGGCCAGGGAAAGTGCAACAGAAAGCAAACCGCCGCGCGGGGGCCTTTCGCCTCCCGCGGTAAGGGTGAAACGGTGAGGTAAGAGCTCACCAGCAGGCCGGGTGACCGGCCTGGCTAGGCAAACCCCACCGGGAGCAAGGTCAAGCAGGGGGGAGAGGACTCGCCGGGCGGCATAGCCCGCCCGGTCACTCCCGCGGGCTGGTCCGGCCCGCCAAATACCCCCGGGTGGACCGCTCGAGGGGCCGGGTAACCGGCCTCCTAGAGAAATGGCCGTCACCCGGCGGCGGTGCCGCCGGGAACAGAACCCGGCTTACAGGTCCGCTCCCGGTCCGTTCCTTTCCCCACGCCGTCGGCAACGGCTACCCCGACGGATGGAGCGGTTCGCCGAGCATGGGGCGGAGTTCGTCCACGAAATCGTGGACGTCTTTGAACTGGCGGTAGACGCTGGCAAAACGGACGAAGGCCACCTCATCCAACTTGCGGAGGTGGCCCATTACCAGTTCGCCCAGCAGGCGGCTCTCCACCTCGCTCTCGAAGCGGCTCTCCAGGTGGTTCTCCACCGCCCGCACGATGGCGCTGATCTGGTCCACACTGATGGGCCGCTTCCAGCACGCCTTTTCCAAACCCTGACGGATCTTCTCGCGATCGAAGGGGACCCGCGTGCCGTCCTTCTTGACGACCTTCAAGTGCGACCTTTCCACCCGCTCGAACGTGGTGTAGCGCCGCTTGCAGGACATGCACTGGCGGCGGCGGCGGATGGCATGGCCGTCTTCTGCCGCACGCGAGTTGATCACGCGATCGTTATCGAATTCGCAGAACGGGCATTTCATACCGGTCGGGGTTCCTGATGGCAGACGGGGGGAGCCGTGCGGCTTGCGGCAAATCTGCCGGATGCCCGCGTTGCCCATGGGCCCATCCCAAGTCGCAGCTCATGTTATATCCGTTATACTCTGCTTTCCCCTCCGGCGACAGCGTCCGGGGAGGGGAACCGCGACGGGGTGGAGAATCGGCCGACAGGGGGCGGGGGACATCGCGAGCCGGCCAGGGCCCTCCTGCCGCATCGCCGCGTCGTGCTCCCCATCCAGCCGGCGGTCCCCTATAATACGGGCCGCCTTTCGACGAACAACAGACGAACACAGACAAAACGACGACGGGTCCAAAGGAGTATCGAAATGAAATGTCCGGGCTGTGGTGAGGATGTCCTCGAGACGTCGGTCTATTGCCATCGCTGCGGGGCCCGGGTGGACCAGCAGAGGCCTCCTTCGAGCGAACCGCAGGAAGAAAACCGGTCCGCCGCCCCCGAAACGCCCGCGGAGCGGCCTCCCAACCCCCTTTCCCCCCAAGACCGAATGCACAAGGCGGCCGCGGGGCGACAGGGTCTTGCCGACGAGCCCGAGGAGGAGCTCTGGAGAGGACAATTCTCCAGCAAGGCCATGTTCGGCTCCTGGGTTCTCTGCGGAGTGGTCACGGTGGCCCTGCTCGTCGTCGGTGCCATCTGGGTCCGCGACGTCAACTACTGGCTCGCCCTGCTCGGACTCATCGCCGCCCTCTGGATCTACCACCTCCTGCTGCTGTACTACCGGCAGTTGAGCATCCGCTACCGCCTCACCAATCATCGCTTCATTCATGAGAAGGGCGTCCTGCGGAAGGTGACCGACCGCATCGAGGTCATCGAGATGGAAGACGTGACCTTCGAGCAGGGCCCCTTCGAGCGGCTGACGGGAGTGGGCACCATCCACGTCGTCTCCAGCGACCGCTCCCACCCGGAACTCACGGTTCGCGGCATCGAAGACGTGCGCCACGTCGCCGGCCTGCTCGATACCGCCCGTCGCCAGGAGCGGGTCCGCCGCGGACTGCACATCCAGTCGTACTGAGTATTCCCGCGCCCCCCTTATTTGACGGGTGGTTTCGCGTTGCTGCATTCCCCCCTCCCCGCTACAATCCCTCTACCGGTGGCTGTGGTGATCAGTGGTTGTAGGGCCCCGCCGCCCCACAATGCCCCCAGACCGCCCAGACTCCCGGTCGTCAACCCGGGGCCGGACATTCCATGCCCGCGGACAGGGAAGTCCGGAGCACCGTTCCCCCAGAACCACCACCCCCGTGTCAAGGAAGACGCGATGAGCACAGGAGCCGCAAAGGCGCCGGATCGCCTGACGAGCTTCGAGCAACTCCGTTTGGGTCGGCACGTTCTCGACCATGAAGCGGCGGCCCTCGGGCGACTGGCATGCCGGCTGGATGCGAGTTTCTGCCGGGCCGTCGAGCGGATCCACGGCTGCCGCGGGAGCGTGATCGTCGCCGGGATGGGCAAGGCGGGACTGGTCGGCCAGAAGATCATGGCAACCCTGGCGTCCACGGGGACGCGCGCCCACTGGCTGCACCCCGCAGAGGCGGTTCACGGCGACCTGGGGCGCCTGCACCGCGACGACCTCGTGCTCCTGCTCTCCCACAGCGGCGAAACCGAAGAGATCGTCCGCCTCCTGCCCGTCCTGGCAGACATGGCCGTGCCGATCGTCGCCTTGACTGCCTCGGCAGGGAGCACTCTGGGGCGGGCGGCGGCGGTGACCGTCGCCCTCGGACCTCTTGAAGAGGCCGATCCCATGCGGTTGGCTCCCAGCACGAGCACCACGGCCATGCTCGCCGTCGGCGACGCCCTGGCGCTGGTCGTCAGCCGCATGCGGGGTTTCGGCCCGCACGACTTCGCCCGCTTCCATCCCGCCGGGAGCTTGGGGAGGCGGCTGCTGCGGGTGGAACACTTGATGCGCGGCTTGGCGCAATGCCGCGTCGCCGATCGGTCGTGCACCGTCCGGGAGGTCTTCGCCGGGGTGAGCCGTCCCGGGCGGCGGACGGGAGCCATCATGCTCGTCGACACCGAGGGCGCTTTGTGCGGCATCTTCACCGACAGCGACCTGGCGCGGCTTTTCGAGCGGCGCTGCGATGCCGCACTCGACCGGCCGATCGGCGAAGTGATGACTCCGGCCCCCCTGGCCGTCCCCTTGGGGACGATGGCCGCCGATGCCGTGACCCTGATGGCCGCCCGGAAGATCAGCGAGCTGCCCGTGGTCGATCCGGCGAGGCGGCCTGCCGGACTGATCGACGTCACCGACGTGGTAGCCGTATTCCCTGACGAGGCGCCGGCCGAGCCGTCATTACCGGAAGAATCGAACTCCGCAGCCGCGGCCGATGCCGGGTATTGCCGACTCTTTGCCGAACCGCCTCCCCGCGAGACGGCGTAATTCTCTTCGCTCTGGAGGGCCCTCGCCATGAACCTCGACCAGCGGTGCGAAGCGGTGGAGATCATCCTCTCCGACGTCGACGGCGTGCTCACGGACGGGCGGCTGGTCTTCGATAACCAGGGGATCGAAACGAAACAGTTCCACGTCCGCGACGGCCTGGGCATCCGCCTCTGGCAAAAGGCCGGCTACCCCTTCGGGCTGGTCACGGTCCGCAGTTCGCAGATCGTCCGCAGCCGGGCCGCGGAGCTCGATATCGACATCGTCCGCCAGGGGGCCGACGACAAGCTCAGCACCGTCCAGCAGATTCTCGATGAGGTGGGGCTCGGTCTCGCCCAGGCCTGCTATCTTGGCGACGATTTGCCCGACGTGCCCGTGATCCGCGCCGTGGGGCTCGGCGTAGCAGTAGCCGATGCCCCCGACGAGGTCCGTGCCGCCGCCGCCTACGTGACCCGCGCCCCGGGGGGGCGGGGAGCTGCCCGCGAAACCATCGAGCTGATCCTCATGGCCCAACGTCGTTGGAGCGACCTGATCCAGCCCTATCTGACCTGACCGGGCAATCCTCGATCGCTACGTGAACCGCAAAGGGTCCTAACCCTCACGATGCGAACATCTTGCGGCTCCCCGCAACAAGAGGGATCAAAGAGGAAAGAATGACGATGGAAAAAGAGGGGAATGAAGCCTTCATTCCCCTCGCTGCCTCGGCTGTCTCCCGTGAACGGCAGTTCGGCCGGACGAGCCACTCCAACAAACCACGCATCCGGTGATGGCGTCGGTCCCTTCACAACGAGCCCTCCCCCGCGCCCTGCCGGCCACGGCCCGGAGGTTGCTGCGCACCGGCGTCGGCGGCCGGACGGCCAGGTTCGTCATCAGCCTGGGAGCCATGCTCCTGGTCTACTGGACATATGCCATCCTCGTCGTCCCCCGGGTGGAGCCTTCCGTCGATCTCAGCGCTCGTGCCGGCCCCACGGCAGAACAACTCGCCGGAGCCAAGGGTACTGTCGATCGCCGGCTGGCCGATTTGGCGGTGCTCTTCCCCGCCGACTCCTGGGAGCTGGGGAACCCCAAGATCCTCGAGAGCGAGCGGTTCACGCTTCTCTTGCGGGACTACGAGAATCTCGGCGACGGGCGGGTGCGCATCTTTCCCTGCACATTGATCCTCGCGCCCGAGGCCGCTGCCGGCGACCGCCGAGAAGCGCTTCGCCGCGCCATCGTGCTCCAGGCGCCGCAGGGGGCCCTGCTGCGGTTTGACGGGCCGCTCGATCTGCGTCGCGGCAAGATCGGCCGCCTCCAGGGCGGTCAGCTCCTGGGAGCGATCACCATCCACGGGTCGGGCCGCTCCGACGACCGCGAGGACAGTCTCCTCATCCGGTCGCGCGACGTACAACTGAGCGAGCAGCAGGCCTGGACGCCTCACCCCGTGGAATTTCGGTTCGGTCCCCATTTCGGCCGCGGCCGCGAACTGCTCATCCAGTTCGCTGCCGCCGAGGACGGCGGTGGCCCAGCAGGTCCCATCGGCGGCCCCAACGTAGGGGGCATCGAGTCACTCGAGGTCCGCCACCTCGATATCCTCCGCCTCGAGTTTCCCGCTGAGACCGTGGCCTCCTTCGGCGAGCCGGACGGCGCCCCGCCCCCCTCGGCGGAGAGTAGTGCCCCTTCCTCCCACGAGCGGGTCAGTGTGGAAATCACCTGCCGGGGGCCCTTCCGCTTCGATCTTTCCGAGCGGGTGGCCACCTTCGAGGACCGCGTCGACGTCCTCCGCGCCTACCCGGAGGGCCCCAGCGACCAGCTCCAGTGCGAGCTCCTCGCCGTCCATTTCGCCACGGGAGCCGACGCCGACTCCGCGAACTCCGGCTCCGGTTTTCCCGCGCTGAGCCCGGAGCGTTTCGAAGCCCGCGGCAACCCCGTGCAGATCCACGCCCCGCGCGAGGAGGTGGCGGCCCGGGGGCAGCGTCTGGAGTACGACCTCCCCACCGGACGCATCCGCCTGGAAGGCACCGAAGAAGTCTTCCTCCGCCAGAGCGAGAACGAGATCCGGGCAGGGCTCTTGCAGTACGTACCTGTAGAGGATCGCGAGGTGGGCACCGTGGTGGCACGCGGTCCGGGTTGGCTGCGAGGCCGCTTTGCCGAAGACGATCCACGTTTCGTCGAGGCCCGCTGGGGCGACGAATTGCACGTGCGCCCTCAGGGGGAGGAACACGTCATCTCGCTCTCCGGTGGCAGTGAACTGCGATTCCGCGAGATCGGAGCCCTCACTGCCGACGAGATCCACTTCTGGCTCCGTCCCTCGGAGCAAGCTGTCGAGGAGGATGAGAGGCCTCAGGGGGGAGGTCTCGCGCCCGACCGCATGATGGCGCGTCGGGAGGTTCGCCTCGAATCGCAGCAACTCTCGGGCAGGGTGGATCATATGGAAGTCTGGTTCGAAGAGGAGCCGACAGGCGTAAAACGCTGGGAGGCCCAATCGGGCGGGGTGGCTCTGGAAGGACACGACTGGCCTGGTCCGAGCCGGCCAACGCCGCGGCAGCCGCGGCCAGAGGGCATGATCCCCACGACGATGCGGGTTCCGGCCGACCAGCCGTCAACTCCGGCCGTTTCCTCCGGCAGCCCGCACGACGGACTCCCCGCTGTGCCGCCGGTGGAGACGGGTACGGAGAGCAGCCCCTGGCGGAGTGGCGGCGACGTCCCGCTGCCGGCGCCGCCCGAGAGTGCGGCTCCGCCGAATGCGTCGGGAAGGGCGACGGACGGAAAGTCTGCCCAGCGCTTCGAGGTTGCCGGCCGGCTGTTGCAGGCACGGGTCCTGGTCGGCGAAGAGGAGAGCGTGCTTGCCGAACTGGTGCTCGAAGACGCCGTTCGCTTCCGCGAAATCTCCGGCATTGGCACGGAAGGGCTTCCCCTTCTTGTCGAAGGCGATCGCCTCCACGTCACCGATGCACATACTCCTGAAGCAATGGTCGTCGTGGTGGGCACTCCCGCCCGGTTCGAGGGCGGCGAGATGGCCTTGACCGGCCGGACGATCCACCTCGACCAGGGCGCCAACCGCTTGTGGGTACCCGGGGCCGGGCAGATGGACCTGACGGCCGACCGCGACTTCGGCGGTCAACCGCTCGAGGAGGCCACCCGCGTCCGCATCCATTGGCAGGGGGAGATGGACTTCGACGGGCGCACCGTCTGCTTCGAACACCGCGTCCTCGCCACCACCCCCAACCAGCAGGTGCAGACCGAGGCCCTGGAACTGACCTTTGCCCAGCCGATCCACTTTTCCGACCCCCCCAGCGACCGCCAACATGAACTGATGAAGGTTGCCTGCCGCGGCGGGGTGGTCCTCGACAGCCGGCTCCTGGACGACTCGGGACAGGTCGCTCTGGAGCGCATGGAGATGGCCGACGCGGTGATTCAGCTCGCCAGCGGAGAGCTCACAGCCGGTGGTCCGGGTCGGTTGACCCGCGTGGGCCGCGGTTGGATCAACCGTTTTCCCGGCAGTGAGTCGCCGGAGGCGCCGGCGGAGGTCGACGAGGACACCCTCAGCTACCTCGCCGTTCGATTTCAGCGGTCTCTCACGGGCAATATCCACCGCCGGCAGATGACCTTCGAAAACCAGGTCGTCGCTGTCTACGGGCCGGTCTCCGATTGGGACGAGCACCTCAACGAGCGCAACCCCGATGCCCTGGGGCCCCAAGGGGTGATCCTCACCTGCAACCGCCTCACGGTGGCGGAGATGCCTGTTGCCGGCGCCACCGAGCCGGCTCTGGAGATGTGGGCCGAGGGGAATGCCCGCGTCGAGGGGCAGACTTTCACCGCCTGGGCACTCCAATTGCGCTACGCGCAGAACAAGGATCAACTGGTCCTCGAGGGTGATAACCGCACCGATGCCGAGCTCTACTACCAGCGTTTCATCGGTGCGCCTCAGGAACGCGTGGTCGCCCGCCGCATCGTCTATCGTCCCTCGCGCCTCCGAGTCGAGGACGGTCGCCTCCTCGAAATCCCCCAGTTCACCGGGACGGGGGCCTGGCCGAACTGATCCCGGGGTTCCGCCGGGCCGTCGCCGTCCCGACTACCTATCGGACACCTCTTCTCGGTAGGCGGCACAGGCCCTCTGCCGTGCGTGGTCGGGAAAACGCCTTCGAACCCAGAGGTTTCTCCTGCGCTAACCCCCTCCCTTTGGGGCGACTTGCGAGACGCCGCACCGCACAGGCGCCTCTGCGGCGTACTCTTTCCCATCCCTCTGGTCGAGCAGGAGGGGGAACCCAGGACCCCGGGAGAAGGAGGGGGGCCTCGGCGAGGCTGGGAGCCGGCGAGGCCGTGCCCCGCTCCCCTTCGGCCCAAGGGCGGGGCGCCCAGGCTGCCCCCTGCCACTGGATGTGCTAGACTGTTTCTCGGTACGGGTTTGGGGGGGCGCCGCGGGCGGGCCGCTGCGGCAGAGAGGCGAGGACGAGGACGACACCATCCGATGGGTTACCGCTCGCTGCAACAGTGCGTTCACGACCTCGAGCGCCGGGGACACCTCAAGCGGATCGCCGAGGGGATCGATCCGCGGCTCGAAGCCGCCGAGATCCAGCGGCGGGCCTACCGCTGCGGAGCGCCGGCGCTGCTCTTTACCCGGGTGCGGGGCTGTAAGTTCCCCATGCTGGCCAACCTCTTCGGGACCATGGAACGGGTCCGTTTCCTGTTCCGCGACACGCTCACGGCCCTGGAGCGGCTGGTCCGCCTGCAAGTCGACCCCAGTGACCTGATGCGCCGGCCGCGGCTTTACCTCAGTGCCCCGTGGTGGGCGCTGAAGACGCGGCCGCGGCGGGTCCGCTCCGGCCCGGTGCTGGCCTGCGAGACGACCGTCTCGCGATTGCCCCAACTGGTCAGTTGGCCCGACGATGGCGGGGCCTACGTGACGCTGCCCCAGGTCTATACCGAGGATCCCGACCATCCCGGTTTCGCCCGCTCGAACCTGGGAATGTACCGCGTCCAGCTCTCCGGGAACCAGTACGAGCGCGAGAAGCAGGTAGGGCTGCACTACCAGCTTCACCGGGGGATCGCCGTCCACCACGCGGCAGCGATCCGCCGCAAGGAGAAGCTCCGCGTGAACGTCTTTGTGGGGGGCCCGCCGGCGATGACCGTCGCTGCGGTGATGCCACTGCCCGAGGGAATCAGCGAGCTGACCTTCGCCGGCCTTCTCGGCGGCCGGCGGGTGAGGATGGTCTGCCATGAAGACACCCTGCCCATCCACGCCGACGCCGACTTCTGCCTCTGCGGCTACATCGAACCGAGGCGGCTCCTTCCCGAAGGGCCCTTCGGCGACCACCTGGGCTATTACAGCCTCGCGCACGACTTCCCCGTAATGCACGTGGAGAAGGTCTACCATCGCCGGGATGCCATCTGGCCGTTCACCGTGGTGGGCCGCCCGCCCCAGGAGGACACCAGCTTCGCTCAGCTGATCCACGAGCTGACCGGTCCGGTGATCCCCAAGGCCGTGCCGGGCGTCAAGGCGGTCCACGCCGTCGATGCTGCCGGGGTCCACCCCTTGCTGCTGGCACTGGGCAGCGAACGGTACGTCCCCTACGAGAACCGCCACCATCCGCGAGAGCTGCTCACCCAAGCCTGCGCACTCTTGGGCCAGGGACAGCTTTCGTTGGCGAAGTACCTCTGGATCGTCGCCACCGAGGACGATCCGCAGCTCACGGTCGACGACGTGGCCGAGTTCTTCCGCCACGTGCTGGAACGCGTCGACTGGCAGCGGGACCTCCACTTCTGGACGCGCACCACGGTCGACACCCTCGACTACAGCGGCACCGGCCTGAACGAGGGGTCCAAGGTAGTGATTGCTGCCACCGGGCCCGCGCGGCGGGCGCTCGCGGTGGTCTACGACACGGCGATCCGCCTCCCGGAATCGCTCGGCTTCGGCAGACCCCGCGTGCTGCTCCCGGGCATTCTCGTCGTCGAGGGCCCCCCCTGCACCGATGGCGGACCCACGCGGACCGCCTTGATGGAACGGTTCTGCCAATCCTTCCAGGCGACGGGGCCGATTGCCGGATTCCCTCTCATCGTGGTGGTTGACGACAGCGCCTTCGCCACGCGGGATCTGGCGAACTTCCTCTGGACGACCTTTACCCGCAGCGACCCCGCCACCGACATCTACGGCATCGAGTCGTTCGCCGAGCAGAAACACTTCGGCTGCCGCGGGCCGCTGGTCATCGATGCGCGGTCCAAGCCCCACCATGCCCCGCCGCTCGTGGAAGACCCGGAAATCACCCGCCGCGTCGATGCCCTCGCCGCCCCCGGCGGCCCACTACACGGGATCATCGACTGAGGTGCTTCCGTCCCGTTCACGGCAGGCCCTTTTCCTCGGCGGCACGGCGCGGTATACCCGAGGCCTGACCGCGCCGCCCCACGGAGTCTCGTGGGGGCTCCAGACGATACCCATCGGGGTCCCTATCGCCCATAAGAAAGGCCGCCGCGTGTACGACCGACAGGCCCTTGTCGAGCTGGTCCGCCAGAAGGCCCTCAAGTTCGGCCAGTTCACCCTGGCTTCGGGGAAGACGGCCAGCTACTACCTGGACGGAAAGCAGGTAACCCTCGACCCGCAAGGCGCACGCCTGGTGGCCGAGGGAATCCTCGACCTGCTGGACAAAGGGGCGATGCCCGACGCCGTCGGCGGCATGTCCATCGGCGCCGACCCGATCACGGCCGCCATCGTCACCCTCGCCGGCATCCGCGGCACACCGCTGCGGGGCTTCATGGTACGCAGGCAGTCCAAAGGGCACGGCACGAACCAGTACATCGAGGGGCCCGTTCGGCCGGGCGAGCGGGTGGTGATCGTCGAGGACGTGGTGACCACCGGCGGCTCTTCGCTGGCGGCGATCGAGCGGGCGGAGGCCTTCGGGCTGGTGGTTGCCGGCGTGGTGGCTGTCGTCGACCGTCTGGAGGGGGGGCGCGAGGCCTTCGCTGCCAGGGGGTATCCCCTTTCCAGCCTGCTTTCCATCTGCGACTTCGGCATCGAACCGCCCCGCTCGGCAAATCCGCAGGGTACATCCTAGACGGCCCCACGACGGGATCATGCCCATGGCCCCCGCAAGACGCTACGATGTCCTCGGTCTCGGGGCCTTGGCCATCGACGACCTTCTCTATGTCGATCACTACCCGGCGCCGGAAAGCAAGGCCCGCGTCCATCACCGCCTGCGGCAGTGCGGGGGGCTGACCGGCACGGCCCTGGTGGCGGCAGCGCGTCTGGGCGCCCGCTGTGGATATGCGGGACTGATTGGCGAGGACCCCCTCTCCGTCGAGGTGGCCGATGGTCTCCGCCGCGAAGGGATCGACCTTGCTCCTGCGGTGTTCCGAGCCGATGCCGGGGTGGCGCACTCGACGATCGTCGTCGATAGCACGAGGGGGACGCGGACCGTCTTTTCCAGTCTCACCGGCCGCATCGGCGCCGCGGCGGAGCAGCCCGAAGACTCGGCGATCCGCTCCGCCGCGGTGCTCATGGTGGACCATCACGGTGCTGCGGGGACATTGCGGGCGCTCCGTATCGCCGCGGCGGGAGGGGGGGAAGTAGTCGCCGACTTCGAGCGGGTGGCCGAGGAGCCCTTCTCTGCCCTGCTCGAGGAGGTGGGGCACCTGGTCGTTTCCCGGCGGTTTGCCGCGGAGCTTACCGGGCGGAGCGATCCGGCAGCCGCTGCGGCGGCCCTGCGGTCGCCGGCACGGCGGGCCGTGGTCGTCACGTGCGGCGCCGAAGGCGCGTGGTTCCACGATGCCGCCAGCGATGCCCCGCCCGAGCATTGCCCGGCCTTCCCCGTCGAGGTCGTCGACACCACCGGTTGCGGCGACGTCTTCCACGGCGCCTACGCCGCGGCCCTGGCCGTGGGCGCCGACCTGCCCACGCGGGTCCGCTTCGCCGCCGCGGCGGCAGCCCTGAAAGCCACCCGCCGCGGCGGACAAACCGGCGCCCCAAGCCGCCCCGCCGTCGCTGAGCTGCTCCGCTACGGGACCCTGGGCCATGCGTAGCCCGTCGGAGGCACCTGGATCCAGCCCGGCGTGCTAGGCGTTCCACCTTTGCGACCTTTGCCGGCCGCTCGGGTTCTCCCGCCCATCACTTGGCCCCCGGCAAGCTATACAATGAAAGGGACGGCTCCGCCACGCCCAAACCCCGTACGAACAGCAAGAGGTCCCCTTGTCCACCAAGCCGCGCAGTCTGGGAGACGTCCTCCAGGAATTCAGCCAGCACCGGAGGCTGATGCAGGAGGAGCTGCAAAAAGTCATCGTCGGACAGTCGGAGGTGATCGAGCAGATATTCGCCGCCATCTTTACGCGTGGACACTGCCTGTTGGTGGGGGTTCCGGGGCTGGCCAAGACGCTGCTCGTGAGCAGCTTGGCGCGAATCCTCGACATCCACTTCAAACGCATCCAATTCACCCCCGACCTGATGCCGTCGGACATCACGGGGACGAACGTGCTCGAAGAGGAGGAGAGCGGGCGGCGGTACTTCCGCTTTGTCGAGGGTCCGGTATTCACCAATGTCCTCCTGGCCGACGAGATCAACCGCACCCCCCCCAAGACGCAGGCGGCTTTGCTGCAGGCGATGCAGGAGCGGGAGGTGAGCGTCGGGCAGGAGACGTACGCCTTGCCGGAGCCGTTCTTCACCATCGCCACTCAGAACCCAATCGAGCAGGAGGGGACGTACCCGCTCCCTGAGGCCCAGCTCGACCGCTTCATGTTCAACATCAAGGTCGACTACCCGTCGGCGGAGGAGGAGGAGAAGATCCTCGCCACCACCACTCGGAGCGAGAAGGTGGAGATCCGCAAGGTCCTCACCGGCAAGTCGATCCTCAACCTGCAGAAGCTCGTCGGCTCGGTGGCCGTGAGCCAATACATTGTTCAGTACGTAGCACAATTGGTGCGGGCCACGCGGCCGAAGGATCCCACGGCGCCGGAGTTCGTCCGCGAGCTGGTCGACTGGGGGGGTGGTCCCCGCGCCGGCCAGTTCCTCATCCACGGCGGCAAGGCCTTAGCGGCCATGGACGGGCGGTTCTCCGTGGCCGTCGAGGACGTGCAGAAGGTGGCCATCCCCGTGCTGCGGCACCGCATCAGCACGAACTTCCAGGCCCAGGCCGAGGGGATGACCTCCGACGACGTGGTCACCCGGCTGGTCCGCGAGACGCCGCCGCCGGTGATCCCCAAGTACAACTGATCCCTCCCATGTCGACCGCCGAACGCTATCTCAAGCCCGAGGTGATCCAGCAGATCAAGCGGCTGGATCTGCGCGCGCAGTTCATCGTCAAGGGTTTCCTTCACGGCCTGCACGCCAGCCCGTTCCACGGCTTTTCGGTGGAATTCAGCGAGCACCGCAAGTACACCTCCGGAGACGACCCGAAGGCCATCGACTGGCTGGTCTACGCCAAGACCGACAAGTTCTACGTGAAGAAGTTCGAGGCGGAGACGAACATCACCGGCTACCTGGTGATGGACCTGAGCCGCTCGATGGGCTACACCTACCGCCAGGAGCTCACCAAGTTCGACTACGCCGTGTGCCTGGCGGCCGCCCTGGGGTACCTGATGATCCAGCAGCAGGACCCCGTGGGGCTGGTGACCTTCGACGAGCGGATCCGCGACTGCCTCGCCCCGCGGACGAAACGGAGCCACCTGGGAAACATCCTCTCCGCCCTCTCCAAGCTGCGGCCCGAGGGGAACACCGACATCGCTCAGAGCCTCGTCCAGGTGGCGGCCATGATCCGTCACACCAGCCTGGTGATGATCTTCTCCGACCTGCTCGGCGAGCCGGAGCCCACCGTCCAGTCGCTGCACCGCCTGCGGCATCGCGGCCACGACGTGATCCTCTTCCACATCCTCGACGAGGCGGAGGTCCGCTTCCCCTTCGAAGGCATGGTCGAGTTGGAGGACCCGGAGAGCCGGCGGCGCCTGGAGCTCGATGCGAAGAGCTTTCGCAGCGACTACCTCGGCGAGCTGGAGTCCTTCCGCGAGAGCTTTCGCCGCGAGTGCTTCCAGGCCGGGATCGACTACGTTCCCCTGGACACGAGTATGCAGTTCGACAAGGCGCTCACCGGCTACCTTGCCGGCCGCGCCGGCCGCTATTGATGGCTCCCCATGACCTTCGTCAACCCCCTTCTCCTGGCCGGAACGCTGCTGATCGCGGTGCCGATCGTGCTGCATCTGATCATGCGCCGCAAGCCGCGGCTCTTCGAATTCCCCGCGCTGCGGTTCGTCCAGCTCCGCCACGAGAAGAATCAGCGGCGGCTCCGGCTGCAGCACCTGATCCTCCTGCTGCTCCGCGCGGGGGCGGTGGCCCTCCTGGCCTTCGCCTTGGCGCGGCCGAGCCTCCAGCACGCCAGCGTCTTGGGCGACCGCGAGGCCCCCGTGGCCGCCGCCCTGGTCATCGATACCAGCCCGCGGATGGAGCTGCGCCACGAGAACCGCACCCGCCTGGAAGCCGCCCAGGAGTTGGGTCAATGGCTCCTGCGCCAGCTCCCCGCAGAGAGCCGCATTGCCGTGATCGACAGCCGCCCGGGGCCGGCCGCCTTCCAGGTCGACCAGGGGGCGGCCCGCCAGCGCATCGACCGGGTCGAGGTCGCCACTGCGGCGCAGCCGCTGGCCCGGCGGGTCGCCGAGGCGGCGCGGCTCCTGGACGAGAGCGAGTTGCCGCGAAGGGAGATCTACGTCTTTACCGATATGACCCGCAGCGCCTGGGCGGGGATCGAAGCCTCCGGTCTGCCCCAGCGGCTGGCGGCCCTCGAGGGCGGCTCGGTCTACCTGATCGACGTCGGCGTGGAGCGGCCGGTGAACTATGCCCTCGACGAGCTCCGCCTCTCCGCTCAGGTCCTCTCCAGCCGCTCCGCGCTGCGGATCGAGACCGCCGTCCACCACAGCGGTCCGGGGGGGAGCCGCCCGGTGGAGCTGTTCCTTCTCGACGAGCAGGGGACGCCCCAGAAGCGCGATCAGCGGGTGGTAACGCTCCCGCCCGACGGCGCCGAGCACGTCGAATTCGTCTTGGGAGCGCTCGACGTGGGAGTGCACCAGGGGTTCCTCCGCCTCGTGGGTCAGGACGCCTTGGCGGCCGACGACGCCCGTTATTTCTCTGTCGAAGTGAAGCCTCCCTGGCCGCTCCTCGTCGTGGCCCCCCGGCCGGCCGAGCGGCACGCGCTCTTCCTGACCGAGGCCGTGGCGCCGGCCGCCTACCGCCGCACGGGCCAGGCGCGCTTCGAGTGCCGGGTGATCGCCACGGATGAGCTGGGCAGCGAGCCGCTCGATCAGTACGCGGCGGTATGCCTGCTCGACCCCGAACCGCTCGAACCGGGGCAGTGGCGGAGGCTGGCCGATTTCGCCGCCGAGGGGGGCGGCGTAGGACTCTTCCTCGGCCGCCGGGCCACGCCGCTGGCCGAGTTCAATCAACAGGCCGCCCTCGACCTCCTGCCCGCCGAGCTGGTGATGCAGGTCCGCCGCCCCGAGGGCGAGGTCCATCTGGCCCCCCGCGGCGACCAACACCCCGTGCTGGCCGGGTTCCGCGGCATCAGCGGCATGGTCCCCTGGGACCTCTTCCCGGTCTTCCAGTACTGGCAGCTCGGCGAACCCGCGGCCGGGACCGGAACGGTCATCGCGCTCTCCGACGGGCGGCCGGCGCTCGTCGAGCGATCCCTGGGGAGCGGCAGGGTGCTCGTCATGACCACCCCCCTCTCCGATCTGCCCGCCGGCAACCCCTGGAACCTTCTCCCCGCGGGTGAGGCGTGGCCCTTCGTAATTCTCGCCAACCAGATGGTCTCCTACCTGGTCGGCGGCGAGGAGCAGCAGCTCAACTACACCAGCGGCCAGACGGCCGTGCTCCCCCTCGATGGCGGTCAGGCGCGCGACGCCTACCTTCTGGCGACGCCCGACGGCATGAGGCTCTCCGTCTCGCCCGACCCGGCCCGGAACGCCCTGGCGGTCTCGGCCACCGAGGAGCCGGGGAACTACCGCCTCGAGGCCGGCGGCCGCGCCGAGGGCGTGCGGAAGGGCTTCAGCGTGAATTTGCCCCCCGCCCTGACCGAGCTGGCACGGCTCGACCCCGACGACCTCTCGGCGGCCTTCGGCGAGTATCCCCATCGCCTGGCCCGCGGCCGAGAGCAGATCGAC
The DNA here is from genome assembly GCA_007126245.1 of Planctomycetales bacterium. Classification (GTDB taxonomy): domain Bacteria; phylum Planctomycetota; class Planctomycetia; order Pirellulales; family Thermoguttaceae; genus SKOZ01. Next base: position 3,567 of record SLBP01000119.1, on the reverse strand, counting down.
CGCGAGATCAGCACCGCACGCACCGGCCGGGAGCTCTTCCCCGCGCTGATCCTTCTCCTGGCAGGGTTGCTGGCGGTTGAGCACGTCGTCGCCAACCGCTTCTACCGCGAGACAGCCCCCACCGACCTCCCCGCCGCAGAGCGACGTTGAGTCGCTTCGCGCGTCGGCAGCCAAGGGCGCAGCCGCGCTTTCAGGGGGGTGGATTGGGCCCCGTTTCAGACGGGCCCGCCGGGGGATACAATCACCGCTTTCTGACCTATGCTTAACGCGCGCACCCATTCCCGAGGCATTGACCGCCGCGGCGGCCAGGGAGGATGTCACGCTTGGACGTTTCCCAACTGATTCAGATGGTCGCCACGGTCCTGGGGGGGCTGGGGCTCTTTCTCCTGGGCATGAAGAACATGTCCGAGGGGATGCAGGCCGTCGCCGGCAACAGCCTGCGGCGGATGATCGGCGCGGTCACCAACAATCGGCTGCTGGCTACGGCCGTGGGCGTGGGAGTCACCTGCGTGGTGCAGTCGAGCACCGTCACCACGGTGATGGTGATCGGCTTCGTCAACAGCGGGGCCATGCAGCTTGCCCAGGCGGTCGGGGTGATCATGGGAGCCAACATCGGCACCACGATCACCGGCTGGATCCTCGTCCTCCGGGTGGGCATCTACGGCCTCCCCCTGCTGGGCGCCGCCGCCCTGGTGCACCTCTTCGCTCGCCGCGAGCGCTGGAAATTCTGGGCCCTGGCCTTCATGGGCGTGGGGATGATCTTCTTCGGGCTGGAGTTGATGAAGGAGGGCGCCGCGCTGGTCAAGGAGCTGCCCGACTTCGAGGCCTGGTTCCAGCGGTTCCAGGCGGACACCTATCCAGGCGTGCTCCTCTGCGCGCTGGTCGGCTGCGTACTCACGGTCCTCGTGCAGTCGTCTTCGGCGACCCTGGGGATCACCATCTCCTTGGCCTTCCAGGGGGTGATCTCCTACGAGACCGCCGCGGCCCTCATCCTGGGCGAGAACCTGGGTACTACGATCACCGCGTACCTGGCCTCGTTGGGGGCCACCACCGTGGCTCGGCGGGCGGCCTATTTCCACGTGATCTTCAACCTCACGGGCGTCTTCTGGATCACGCTTATTTTCCCCTGGTACATCGAGTTGATCCAGTGGATCGTGGGGGGAAATGTGGGGCTGGCGGCCACCACCGCCGCCGGTGTGACGGTCTATCCGCGGACTACGGCCGCCATCGCCGCCACGCATACGGTGTTCAATTTAGTGAATACGCTGGCCTTTCTCCCATTCCTTCCCTTCTTTGTGCGGCTCTTGGAGCGGGTGGTTCCGGCGAAGACCTACAAAGAAAAGCCCCACCTGACGGACCTCGACTTCCGCATGTTGGAGACGCCGCTGCTGGCCATCGAGCAGTCCCGCAAGGAGCTCTTCAAGATGGGCGACGGGTGCCGGAAGATGATGGAGTGGCTGCGGACGATCCTCGTCCAGGACGACCCCGACCGCAGCCTGGCCGAGCGCATCCGCCGCCGGGAGCAGGTGCTCGACGCCATCGACGAGGAGATGGCCGTCTTCGTCACCCGGCTCCTCTCCGGCAGTCTCTCGCAGGCCATCGCCGAGGAAGCCCGCACCCAACTGCGGATGGCCCACGAGTACGAGGCCATCAGCGACTACCTGGTCAATCTCCTCAAGTTCGACCAGCGGCTCCGCAAGGAGGGAATGCGCTTCCCCGAAAAGCAGCTGGGGGACCTGCTGACCCTCCACAACATGGTCGCCGAGTACCTTCGCGTCGTCGACGAAGCCCACGTGCAGCAGAACCGAAATATCCTCACCGTCCTGGCGCCGGCGCGGAAGGCCACCCGCCGCCTCATCAAGCGGCTGCGGCGCGAACACCTGGAGGACCTCTCCCGCGAGGAGATCGCCCCCCAGGTGAGCGTCGCCTTCATGGCGGCCCTGAACGCCTATACGCGCGTCCGGGACCACTCGCTGAACGTCGCCGAGGCCGTTGCCGGAAGGAAGTAATCCCCTCGCTCAAGGGCCTTCGTGGCTATCGCGCACGGCGAGGTACTTCTCCGGCTCTTGAATGATCGCCGGTTCGCGGGCCGCGCAGCACCATCGTTCCGAATCGGGGCCTCTCCCAATTTTCGCGGCCATAGAAGGTATTCCTCGTGGACGGCGCGATTCGGCCGCGAAAATGGGACTGTCCCCTTCGGCCGCGGCGGGTAAGGGGGCAGGTCCATTTTTCGGGCGCCGTCTGTCGCTAGAGACAATGTCTGTCGGTCAAGAAAATGGAGCAGTCCCCGGCCGGCCCGTGAACAGTTACAGCCCGATCAACAGCGGCTGATCCTCAATCCCGCCATGCGTTCGCCAGCCATCCGCCCCCCAATGTACTGCCGCCGCACCGGCGGATCGTGGCGGCAGAACGAGATGCGGAGGAAGCGATATGCGAACCGCAATCGCTATAATGGTGGGAACGGACGCCGACCAGAAGCGGTCCACCCGCTTTGGCGCTGCACACGGGATCGGCTCGCGGCGGCGCGGCGAGGGGAGAAGCTTGCAGGTGGAACGTGCCGGTTTCGTCGGCAGAAAGCGTGTAATAGCCTCACGGCCAGTGGAGGAGAAGCGATGCCAACGAACCAGACCCGCAGAGGCTTCTTGCAGGGAGGAGCGATCACTATGGGAGGATTCCTGGCCGCCGGAGCGGCTCAGCCGAGCCTCAACGCCCAAGAGCCGATCGATCCCGGCTCACCCGGGGAGGGCGGGCCGCAGGGGCACGAGCCGTCTGCCGCAGGGCATTCCGCTGGCGCCCACGAAGATGTCCGGCAGGATTCGCAGGAGGAGTTTCCCCGCATGCGCCCAGGGCGCGGCGGTCCCATCGGCAGCGCCACGGATCGAGGCCGGCTCGTGGGAGGACGCCGGAACGCGGACGAACCGCCTGTCCCGGTGGTGATGCCGGACGTGCCGAAGCTCCCCTGGACCATGCGCGACGGCGTGAAAGAGTACCGGCTGGTGGCCGAGGTGGTCCGCCGAGAACTGCTCCCCGGCATGACCTTCGATTTTTGGGGGTACAACGGCTCGATGCCCGGACCGATGATCGAGGCCGTGCAGGGCGACCGGGTGCGGATCGTGGTGCAGAACAACCTGCCCGAGCCCACGACCGTCCATTGGCACGGCTTGGAGCTTCCCAACGCCATGGACGGCGTGCAGGGGGTTACGCAAAATCCGATCGAGCCCGGGAAAGAGTTCGTCTACGAATTCGACCTGCACCAGGACGGCACGTTCTTCTATCACTCCCACGGCCCGATGCAGGAGATCATGGGCATGATGGGGCTCTTCATCATCCATCCCCTCGACCAGTACCGCCCGACGATGGATCATGATTTCGGCCTGATCATGCAGGAGTTCCCCATCCTGCCGCAGAACACGGTTCCCGATTCCATGTCGGAGGAATTCAACTTCTTCACCATCAACGGCCGCGCCGGGCCCTTGACGACACCCATGGTCGTGCAGCTCGGCGACCGCGTGCGGATCCGGATGATGAATCTCAGCGCGATGCATGCGCACCCGATGCACCTGCACG
>SLBP01000153.1:0-12981 GCA_007126245.1 Planctomycetales bacterium | reverse complement strand
TTCCTGTTGGCCGTGGTGGTGGGCACCCTTTTTCTCCTCACCCTCTTCAGCCGATCCTCGCAAGTGAAGATCGATTACGGGTCGCTCGTCCGGCTGATCGAGCAAGGCGCCCCGCAGCGCAATCCGGAGGCGGCCATCGAGGTCGAGGAGGGTCCGGAGAATCGCACGCAGAGAGTCCGTTACAGCAAGCTCGACGAGCTGACCATCGGCCCTCACGAGATCACCGGCAAAGTTCTCCGTGAGGTGGTGGCTCCCGAGGAGGCGAAGAGCGAGCCCAAACGGGTCGCCTTCAGCACCGACCGCATGGGGCTCGAGAACGACGCCAACTACCTGTTCCTCCTCCTCAAGGAGCAGGGGTTCGAGAACGTGGCCGCCGAGCAGCGGCCCAGCGGCCTGCAGTATTACATGCCGCTGATCCTCTTCTCGCTCCTCTTCGTGCTGCTGTTTCTCTTCATGATGCGCCGGCTGGGGGGCGCCGGCGGGGCCATGGCCTTCGGCCGCAGCCGGGGCCGCCTCTACGCCCAAGAGGACGTCGGCATCACCTTCACCGACGTGGCGGGCATCGACGAGGCCGTCGAGGAGCTCCGCGAAGTGGTGGACTTCCTCAGAACGCCCGACAAATTCCGCACCTTGGGGGGGCGCATCCCCAAGGGCGTGCTCCTCGTGGGCCCGCCGGGAACGGGGAAGACGCTCCTGGCCAAAGCCATCGCCGGCGAGGCCGGCGTCCCCTTCTTCAGCCTCTCCGGCTCGGACTTCGTGGAGATGTTCGTGGGCGTGGGCGCAGCCCGCGTCCGCGACATGTTCCAACAGGCGCAGTCGAAGGCCCCCTGCATCATCTTCATCGACGAGCTCGACGCCCTGGGGAAGACGCGGGGTACCAGCGTGGTGGGTGGGCACGACGAGCGCGAGCAGACGCTCAATGCCCTGCTGGTGGAAATGGACGGCTTCGGGTCGAACAGCGGGGTCATCGTCATGGCGGCCACGAACCGTCCGGAGACGCTCGATCCGGCACTCCTCCGCCCCGGCCGTTTCGACCGCAACGTCCTCGTCGACCGGCCCGACATCCACGGCCGCGAGGAGATCCTCAAGGTCCACATCGAAAACATCAAGCTGGCCCCTTCGGTCAACCTCCACGACGTGGCGGCGATCACGTCCGGGTTCGTGGGCGCCGACTTGGCCAACCTGGTCAACGAGGCGGCCCTGCTGGCGGCCCGCAAGAACAAGGATGCCGTCACCATGGAGGAGTTCAACGAGGGGGTCGAGCGGGTGACCGCGGGCCTCGAGAAGCGGCAGCGGATCATCCACCAGGACGAGAAGCTCCGCGTCGCCTACCACGAGAGCGCCCACGCCCTGGTGGCCTACAGCCTGCCCAACACGGACCCGGTCCACAAGGTCTCGATCATTCCCCGCGGGCTGGCGGCCCTGGGGTACACGATGCAGCGCCCCGAGGGCGACCGCTACCTGATGACCCAGTCGGAGTTGGAGAGCCGCATCCAAGTGCTCCTGGCCGGCACCGCGGCGGAAGAGATCATCTTCGCGGACGTTTCCACCGGCGCGCAGAACGACCTGGAGCGGGCCACCGAGATCGCGCGGAGCATGGCCATGGATTTCGGCATGAGCCGCCTGGGGCGCGTCACCTTCCGCCGCAGCGGGCGGGCCCTCTTCCTGGGCGGCGAGGACGAGGCGGCCCCGCAGCGTTCCTTCAGCGAGCAGACGGCCCGCGAAATCGACGAGGAGATCCGGCGGATCCTCGACAAGGCCCTCGAACAGGTGCGGCAGATCCTGGAGACGCGGCGGGAGGGCCTCGAGGCGCTCGCCAGGCGGCTCATCGAGCGCGAGGTCATCGACACCGCGGAACTGAAGGACATCATCGAGGCGGCGTCCCCCTCGCCGAAGATCGTTCCCGGAACCGCCGAGACATTGCGGCTGAAGAGGAATCCCCCGCGCGAGGCGGCCGAGCCGGACAGCGGATCGTCATCCGCGGAAGGCAGCTCGGCCTGAGAGCCGTTTCCCCCTCAGAGCATCGCCTCGAGGATCGCCGTCAGCTCCGCATCGGAGAGGTCGCGGGGGTTTCCGCTCATGCTGCTGCCGCGGGAGTCGCGGACGAGGCGGGGGATCTGCTCCGGCCGGACGCCGATGGCGGAGAGGCGTTCGGGAATGCTCACCTCGCGGCACAGGGCCTCGATTCCCTCGATGAAGGCGTCGGCCGCCACTTCCGGCGGATCGGACGGCGTCCGGCCGAAGAGGAGGCAGGCCAGCTCCGCGTACTGCGGCAGGCATACTTCGCGGTTGGCCTTCAGCGCGGCGGGCAGCATGACCGCACAGGCCAGCCCGTGGGGCACCCGGCAGTGGACCCCCAACGCCGCCGCAACGCCGTGGGCCATGCCCAACCCGGAGTTGGCCAGAGCCATCCCGGAGAGAAGCGCCGCATAAGCCATCCCTTCCCGTGCGGGCCGGGATCGGCCGTCGCGATAGGCCTCGGCGAGAGCGGGGACGGCCGCCCGCAGCCCCTCGCGCGCCAGTGCCCGGGGAACCGGCCGGGCCTTTTTCGAGATGAAGCTCTCGATGAGCTGGGTGACGGCGTCCATTCCCGCGGACGCCGTAATCGGCGGGGGCACCGAAACGGTCAGCTCCGGATCGATCAGGGCCAGCCGCGGTATGAGCCACTCGTGGCGAAGGCTTCTCTTGAACGGCGGATCGAGCGATGAGATCACGGCGTTGCGGGTGGCTTCGGCTCCCGTACCCGCGGTGGTGGGCATGGCCAGCAGAGGCAGGGGGCGCTCGGTAAGCGACAGCCCGCGCCCCACGCCTTCCAGATAATCCTGGACGGTGGCGCTCTCCGGGACAACGGCCATCGCCCCCAGAGCCTTGGCCAGATCGATGGCGGCCCCGCCTCCTACGGCGAGCATGAAGTCGCCCGCCGCCACTTCGGCGATGTGGATGAGCGACGAGAGCCGGTCGATGTCGGCGACCAGCGGCTCGTGGCCGATGGTCGCCACCACGACCGACTCGATCTTCTCTTCGTGAAGGGCCGCGGAGACCTCGTCGATGAGGCCCTCCTCGGTAAGGGCTTTCGCCCCGCTGATGATGAAGGCCCGGCGGCCGAGCGTGCGGGCCAAGGCCCCGACCTCGCGGCGGCGGCTCCAACCGAAGACGATCTTGCCCGGCGCGAGGAAGTCGAAGTCCCCATGAGCCTGAGGCGACATCGAGAAATCCCTTCTATGGACGAGACGATGGGAAAACCTGACGGCGCGACCCGCAGCGTCGACTTCCGCCGCTCCCGATGGCGGTCAGCATGGCATGTCCACCGCCCCGATGCAAGCCATGGCGACCGTGGCCGAGCGACGATTCCGCCCTGCGAAAACCACCAATTCGCCCCGCTGAATATGGTCCTTATGAGTTAAATTCAACTAACCCAGAGTGACCGTTCTCTTCGTGTCCCGCCATCGTGCGTCCGCGCGGGGGGGCAAGATCGCTCCGTGAGCCGCGAATCCTTTTGTAGCCGGTCACGCGCGGCAGACAGAGAGCTGGCTACGGGTGATTTCTGTAGGTGGCGGGGGATTTCCGGGACTGTCCCAAGGTTCGCAGAGCCGTCTGGGGAACCTCCGCCCCGCCGACGCCGTCCATTTTTCGAGGGGCCGGCGCGCGGGCGGCGAAAACGCCCAGCCGGGGGGCCATTCGCTCGCGGGGGTGGCGGCGTGTATGATAAGGAGGATTGGGCATGCCGAAAATTCGTCACGCATGGGCGGCGAGATCCGTCAGGCGGCACCATGGCCGCCCACGGCCTTGGGATTCCTGCCACGAGGCCGCCGAAAGGCACCCTCCGATGAGTAAAGATTCGTCTCCCTCCAACGCATTGCCGACCTCGTCGATAGCCCCAACGCTCGATGCGGCCCCCGATCAGGTGGCCGGGATCCGGTCGGCCTCCGACATGGCGAGCGACTCGGGCCCGACGGGCAGCGACCGGCCCCCGGTGGCCCTGGTCGAGGGGAGCGGGGTGGAGTTGACGCGCGAGACCGAAGCCCTGCTCCGCCGGCGCTTGCGGTTGGCCGTGACGCTTCTTGCTGCCGGCTTCACGCTCTTTTTGATCAGGCACTTCTTCGACGCGGACTACGGCAGTGCAGCGGAGCGCGCCCTGCTGGGGCTGCACGCCGTGGTGACTGCGGCTCTAGGGGCCCTGGCAGGCGTGATCTGGCACCGCATGTCCATCCCGATCCGCGCACTCCGCTGGCTGGAGCTGGCGGTGTTCGCCCTCCCTGCGGTCTTCTTCCTCGTGCTCCAGTACTTCAGCACCCTCTACTGGGCCAGCCAGGGTTTCTTCCGGTTCGACGTCGGTCTCTGGCTGATGCTCATCTTCACCTATGCCCTCTTCATCCCCAACACGATCCGCCGGGCGGCGGTGGTGATCGCCGGGCTGGCAGCGGCACCCATCGCCCTCTTGGCGGCCATGGTCCTCTTCCTTCCCGCGCTGACCTCGTGCGCCTGCCCGGACACCATCACCGGCGTAGTCCTGATGCTGGGACTGGCAGGAGTGGGAAGCGTCTTCGGCGTCGATACCATCGGCAGCCTCCGCCAGGAGGCCTTCAAGGCCCGCAAGCTCGGCCAGTACCATCTTCGGCGGCGAATCGGCGCCGGCGGCATGGGCGAGGTCTTCCTCGCCGAGCACCAACTCCTCAAGCGGCCCTGCGTGGTCAAGCTCATCCACCCCGACCGCACCGGCGACGAGCGTGCCCTGGCCCGCTTCCAGCGCGAAGTCCGGGCCATGGCCAAACTCTCCCACTGGAACACCGTCGAGGTCTTCGACTATGGGCGAACCGAGGAGGGAACCTTTTACTACGTCATGGAGTACCTCCCCGGGATGAGTCTCGCCGAACTCGTCGACCGATACGGACCGCTCCCCCCTGAACGAGTAATCCACTTCCTGCGCCAAGCCTGCGATGCCCTTCGCGAGGCCCACAGCATGGGCCTGATCCACCGCGACATCAAACCGGGGAACATCTTCGCCGCCAAGCGCGGGGGGGTCTATGACGTGACCAAGCTCCTCGACTTCGGGCTGGTCAAACCCGTGCTCGACGAGCAACCCGTCGAGCTGACCCGCGAAGGGACCATCACCGGCTCTCCCCTCTACATGGCCCCCGAGCAAGCCACCGGGGAGAGCCCCGCCGACGCGCGCAGCGACATCTACGCCCTCGGTGCCGTAGGGTACTTCCTTCTCACCGGAAGGCCGCCTTTTCAGTCGGATCGGGCGATCAAGGTGATGATCGCCCACGCTCGCGAGGCGGTCGTCCCCCCATCGCAGCACCAACCCCATATACCGCCCGACCTAGAGCAGATCATCCTCCGCTGCCTCGAGAAGCCCCCGGAGGACCGCTTCCCCTCCGCCGAGGCCGTCGCCGATGCTCTGGACGGCTGCGAAGCAGCCGTGCAGTGGAATCGGCAGCGAGCGGAGAGCTGGTGGCAGGGCCAGGAGTCGCCCCTCCCGGTCTAGACGACCTCTCGGTGTGGGCGCAGCGACGCCGGGCCCGCTCGTGCGGTTGGACCAACGGTGCAATGTCGTCTTGGCGGCTGCCCGTCTTCCGCTATACTTGAAATGAAGCATTTTCCTTCCCCTTCGTCCGGCACGGCGCCCTCTGCCGCGTCCCCCGTACCCTGCCTTCTCCTGCGACGCTACGGTCGTATGCATTTGCCCGCCAAAGCCAAGTGCTATTTCGTCTCGGATCTCCACCTTCTGGCTAGGCGCTCGAATGCCCCGCGCTATACCGCGGCCATATGGAGGGCGGCGGCACAGGCCGACGCCTTCGTCCTCGGCGGGGACATCTTCGATTTTCGCTGGGCCCGAGCCCGGTGCCCGCGGGAACCGGTCGACGAGGCCGCCGCCTGGCTCGCCGAGCTGGCGAAGGACTTCCCCCGCTGCGAGTTTCACTTCGTCCTCGGCAACCACGACTTCCACCAGGGCTTCATCGACCGGCTGAACCGGCTCGAAGGTGAGTGGGCCAACCTCTTCTGGCACCCGTATTTCCTGCGGCTGGGAGGAAACGTTTTTCTCCACGGCGACGTGGCCGACGGCCGCGCGACGCCCGAATCGCTCCGCGCCCGCCGCACCCGCGGGCTCGGCCGCCACCACCGCCGGGGCTGGCTGCCGAACCTCTGCTACGATCTGCTCGTCGCCAGCCGTCTCCACAAACCGCTCCCCTTCCTCGTCTACCCGCGGAAGCGCGTGGCCCGCCGCATTCTCGCCTATCTGGATAACATCGGTCACGGCCCCCAGGCGGGGGTTCGTCACGTCTATTTCGGTCACACCCATCGCAGCCTCTCCCACTACCGTTTTGGAGGGCTGGTGTTCCACAACGGCGGCGCCCCGATCAAGGGAGTCCGTTTCCGCATCCTCCAGACCGAGACCCAAAGCGATCTGGCCCAGGTGGGTTGACAAGGCAGGCAAAAGGGACGGGGTGGAACCGAGGTCGGACCCAGTTCGATCACGGAGTTTTCACCGCCCCACGGTCCATCTCGGGAGAACCGGTTCCCCACGTGCCGCACTCTAGCGCCAACCAGCCCCTCGTCCCCGGGGCGTTGCCGCCGCTGCCGAACAGCGCTATACTCGGCGCCTCGTCGGTACCGCGTCCCCCGGTTTTTCTCGCAAGTCGGCCGCCTGCATGACACCTCGCTTCGTCTACTTCGATCTGGGCCGAGTCCTCTTGGACTTCAGCGTGGCGCAGATGTGCGACCAGGTGGCGCAAACCTGCGGGATCGAGCCGGACCGGGTCCACGAGGCCCTCTTCGCGGGCAACCTGTTGCAAGCACTGGAAATGGGGCGGCTCGATGAGGAGGCGTTCTACCGCCAGTTCTGCGGGGTCACGGGGGCCCGGCCGGAGCGGGCTGAGCTGCGGCGGGCAGCCAGCGACATCTTCACAGAGAAAGAAGACGTGCGGGGGATCGTCTCCGCCCTGGCCGGGAGGGGCGTTCGGCTGGGCATCCTTTCGAACACCTGCCACAGCCACTGGGAACACTGCATCGGCCGGTTCGCGTGGCTCGGCGAGGCCTTCCTCGTGCACGCGCTCAGTTTCCGCCTGGGCGTGATGAAGCCCGACGCGGCGATCTTCCACCGCGCCGCCGATTTGGCGGGCGTGGCGGCGGAAGAGGTCTTCTTCTGCGACGACATCGAGGCCAACGCCGCGGGAGCCCGGGCCGCCGGCTTCGACGCCGTGCAGTTCCAATCCGCCGATCAGCTTGCCGCCGAGCTTCGAGCGCGGCGGCTGCTGGCCTAGGTCTGGTTCGGGCGCCGGGCCGCGCCGGCGCGTTCGAGAAGGTCGTAGAGGTCGAAGAGCACCTCTCGGACGTTGCTGCCGTGGCGGGCGCGCGCCGCAGCGACGGCCTCCGGAGTCAGCGGGGGACGCCAGGAGCCGGCCAGGGCAAGCACGATCCGTTCGACGGTTTGCGGATCGACCGCCGTCCGCCAGAGGACCGGCAGGCCCACGTCCTGGTGGGCGGTCGCCAGGAGGCGGAATCTGCGGCGGCGGCGGTGCCAGGCGATCCGCAGCCGCTCGAGCAGAGAGAGCTGCTCGTACCCGTCGACGATGAGCACGTCTTGGGGTCCCAGCCGCGCCGGCTCCGCTGAGGCGCGCGGCAGCCACCGCCGGCCGTCGTGGAGCCGCACCCAATGCAGGCAAAGGCCCGCCCTCTCCAAGGGCTCGCGGAGCGCCGCCAGGAGCGTGGATTTCCCCGACCCGTGCGGTCCGACGACGGCCGCGCCGCCCGGCCCCGCAAGGAACCGCTCCGCCAGCCCCGCAACGTCGGCTCCGGCCGGGAAGAGGTAGGGGAGCGCCCCGGGGCGGACAAACCGCGTCGAGAAGGGATTCGATGGGAAGGAGAGTTCGGTCCGGCTCATGGTGTTGCGGGGTGGGCGGGGGGAACGTCGCCCAAACGGAAAGGAAGCTCGCCGACGACTTCGCGGCCCCGGTTGAGAAAGATCCGCACGCGCGCACACCAGCGGATCTTCACGATCAGCCCCTGGTAGCTCAGGGGGCTCGGGGGAAGCTGCACCGAGAACCGGCCTCCGGGCCGGACCGCCGCGGGACCATCGCCGTCGGGCGGACGCCGTTCGAAGAAGTGGACCGCCATGTCCTCGTCGCCCTTGCCCTCGGTCTGCCAGAGGACCGAGACCTCGAGCGCCTTGATCTCCGCGGGCTTAACGCCCGAGAGCGTGTAATCTCCGGTCAAGGTCTCGCCGGGCCGATAACTCCGGCCGTTCCCGGTGAAGCGGATCTCGACGGTGGGAGGTGTCATACGGCGGGGCGCTCCACTGCCGGGTAGACGACGATGGCGAAGGCCCGCTGGAAGTCGGCCCGTCCCTGGAGCCGGCCGCGGACGAGCAATCCCCAGCGCACTTCGTTGTTCGGGGCCTGGAAGGAGTGCATGACCGCCGAGGGCAGCACCAGGTCGCACACGGTCTCGAAGGTGGCACCTCTCTTGATCGTGAGCTTCTCGCGGCGAAAGACCTCCTCTTCGTGGACGCGGCGGACCTCGGTCCGCCTCTGCGTCCCCTCGCGATAGCGGGCCTCCTCCTCGCAGACCAGCAGCACCGCAAGACTCCGCACCTCCAGCTTGCCCGGCTGCGACAGGAAGAGGCGGTAGCGCCCCCCGGCAAACAAGGGGTGGTCGGAAACCTCCAAGAGCGTCGGCGGCACGGCGGTCACCCGCGCCACTTGGCGGAGGAAGAAGGCCACCAGCACCAGCCCGGCCCCCCCGAAGGGTATGACGAAGAGGGTGGAGAGCCAGTCGGGATCGCCCGAGAGGTGCCCCTGGACGGCGATCCCGGCGAGCACGGCGACCACCACGTTGCAGACCACACACGCCAGCGCCAGGGTGAAGAGCGGCCAGCCCGGAGAGGCGAGTATGGGGAGCCGGTACTTCAGGCGCGTCCCCGGGCTGTTGGTGACGTTCTCCACGGGCGGCGTCGCCGGGTACTCGCCGTCGCCGTTCTTGCCCGACTGGAAGAGGTCGAGCCGTGCCGCCCGGCCCGTCCAGGCCGCCACCCGCTCGGCCGACCTCCCCCACCGCGCCGCCCCGTAGAGAAGACCGCCCCCGCCGATGAGCACGAACGACACGGGCACGGCGAAGAGCAGCCAGTACCACCAGGTATAGCCGCGGACGAGGACAGCTACGCTGGGGTCCGCCGGATCGTACCAGCAGGGGTACTCCCGGGGGTTCACCGGGTCGACCTCGAAACGCTCGAGGATCGCTTCGACCTCCTCGCGGCCGGGATAATAGGCGCCGCGGATGTCGTAGGTCCACGTCCGGTAGACGCGGTCCTTGAGCTGGTACTCGATCTGCAGTTCGGGCCGGTAGCGGACGCCGTCCTCGGCCGCGAGCTGCCCCACGCGGGCATCGAGGAGCCGGCAGGTATTGGCGATGAACTCGTGGTTCACCCGCCATTCGGGGATCACCACCTGGGCAAAGGTAACCACCAGGCCCGCACAGCCGATGAGAAAGACCCCCCCAAAGAAGAGCATCTCTCCCGCGCTGCCCAGCTTTCCCGTACCGGTACACCGGTGGCCGCGCTTCTTCTCGTAGACTCGGATGAGCCGGGCCAAGCTTTCACTCCAGACCCTGGACGCCGCGCCACCGGACCTTTAGACCCGCGTGCGGCAGAAACCGATCCCCTCCAGGGCCGCGTAGACCTCCTGGAGGGTCTTCTCGCCGAAGTTGGTGATTCCGAGCAAGTCGGCGGGCGAGCGGTTGAGGAGATCCCGCACCGTGAAGATCGCGTGCTCCTCCAGGCAGTTGGTCGTCCGCACCGAGAGGCCGATCTCGGCCGTGCTCATGTCGAGCTTCGCTTCCAGGTCTTGAGCCTCGTTTTCCAGCACACTCAAGGGAATGCGGGTTCCCATGGGGTCCCTCCGATCCTTCACCGTGACGCGACCCCGGGGGGTGCCCCGCGGAGGGGCACTGCCGAAGGCCGCGGTTCCCATCCGTCTCCGCCGAGTCCATCTCAGCGGAAAAGGGATAGTATACCAGATCGTCGCCCCGGGGGTAGGCGACTTGGGGGCGGCGGCGAACGTGCATTGACACCGGCTCGGCAATTCGAGTACAAACCCGCCCGCCTCATCCCCGGTCCCGAATCCGGCGTGCCGGTCCGCGCGCTTGGTGGTGCGCGGGGGCGGCAGCTCCGCCTTCCATGCCCATGACGCCTCCCGAAGAGATCGCCCCGGCCCCCTCCCCTGCCGCCGAAGAGCCGCAGCGCTCGCCGCGGGCATGGATCGGCCGCGGCGTGGCGTGGGCGGCGGCGAACCGGCTCAAGGCGGCCTTGCTGGCGGCGGGTGGGGCGGCGTCGATCCTGGCCGTGGCCCTGGCGACCCTCTGGTTGTCCGGTCCCAGCGTCGAAGCCAGCCGTGCCGCCATGGCGATGGCCCTCGAACGGCTCGACGCGGGGGCGCTCCGCGATGCCCAAGACATTGCCCGCCGCCTCCAGGAACACGGTGCCCTGCCACCCGAGGAACTGGGGGGACCGCTCTTCGTACTCGGGGCCGCGGCTGCCCTGGAGGCCGAGGAGATCCTCGGCCGCGAGCGCCGCAACGTCTACCGCGTCGGCGCCCGCTACCTGGAAGAGGCCCGCAACCGCGGCTTCCCCGAGGGGCGGCACCTGCAAGGCCTGATACTCCTCGGCTGCTGCCTCTTCGAGGCGGGGGAGATCCCCGCCAGCCGTCCCGTCCTCCGCGAGGCCCTGGAGGTGGCCGACGAGCCGCACCAGCGCCGGATGCTGATGCAGATGCTGGCCGCCGCCTACCTCGCCGACGCCAATCCCCAGTACCAGGACGCCCTCGCCTTCAACCGCCTCTACCTGGACGAACCGCACCTGCCGGAGGACGTCCTTGCCGAAGGGCTCGTAGAACGAGCCCGCATTCTCCTCGGCATGGGCCGCATCGAGGAGTGCATCGAGACGCTCGATGCCCTGCCGCCGCGGCCGGCCAACCTGGCCGACGCCCTCGTCGTCCGCGGAGAAGTCCTCCTCCGCGAGGCCCGCAGCCTCCGCGAGGCGGCCGAGGAGCACCCGGAGAATCTCGATCAGGCGGCGGCTCGCTATGCGGAGGCCATCGAGGTCCTCCGCGAGACCCAGGCCCGCGACACCTTGGCCCAGCAGGCAACCCGCAAGGCGATGTACCTGGTGGGCCTTTGCCAAATGGAGATGGGCGAGCGGCGGGCCGCCCTGGAGCAGTTCCGCCGCACGAGCACCCGCTTCCCCGGGACGCCCGAGGCCTTCGCCGCCGAGTTCCGCGAGGGGGAGCTCCTCCTCGACGCCGGCCAACAGGCCGAGGCCGTGGGCGCCTTCCGCCGCGTCCTCGAGACCGTGGAGAGGCCGGAGCACTACAGCAACCCCTGGATCGCCCTCGACGAGCTGCGGCGGCAGATGCTGGTCCACTTCCAGCGGCTGCTCGAGGGGGGCAACTTCGGGCCCTGCCTGGAACTGAGCCGTTTCTTCCATCCTCTCTTCCCCAGGGCCCGCGCTTTGGAGCTTTCCGCGGAGACCTACGCGCGGTGGGGAGAGACGCTCCTTGCCGAGGCCGACCGGCTTCCCCCCAGCGCGGCCACCGAACCGCGCCGCCAGGGGCGGGAGCAGCTCCGCCGCGCCGGGCAGGTGCACGGCCGCTTGGCGCGCCTGCGGATCGTCACGGGCGCCTACACGGACGACCTCTGGAACGCGGCGGAATGCTACATGGCCGGCCACGACTTCCGCACTGCCGCCCGCATGCTCGACGAGTACCTCCGCAACGTCTCGCACCGGCGGCACCCGCGGGCGCTCCTCTATCTGGGCGAGGCCATGCTGGCCATGAACCGGCCGCAGGAAGCCCTCGAGGCGCTCACCCAGTGCATCGAGTTCTACCCCCGCGACGCCGCCGCCTTCCGCGCCCGCATCGTGGCCTCACGCGCCTGCCGCGAGGCCGGCGAGACCGAGCGCGCCGCGGCCTTGCTCGAGGAGAACCTCACCGGCGACTTCCTCACCCCGGCAAGCCTCGAGTGGCGCAACTCGCTGTTCGAGCGCGGCGAACTCCTCTTCGCCGAGGGGGAGTACGAGAAAGCCGTGGAACGGCTCAGCGAGGCGGTGGCCCGTTATCCCCAGGCGCCCCAGGCCGACCTGGCCCGCTATCTCGTGGCCCGCGCCCATCTCGTCCGCGCCCGCCAGACCCGCGCCTCGCTCCGCGACGACCTCATCGAGCGGACGCGGATCGTCCGGCTCCGCGAAATGGAGAGTCGTCTCGAGGCGGCCCTGGACGGTTTCCGGGAGCTCCGCGACGCCCTCCACCAACGACGGGAACCGCACGAGCTCGACGACCTCGAGGCCGCGCTCCTCCGCAACGCCACCTTCCTGGTGGGGAACTGCCTCTTCGAGCTCGGCGACTACGAGGAAGCCGTCAAGGAGTACTCCATCACCGTGAACCGCTACCAGAACGAGCCCGAGGTCCTGGAAGCCTATTTGCAGATGTCCCGCGCCTACCACCGCCTCGAGCGCCCCTTCGAGGCCCGGGGCGCCCTCGAACAAGCCAAGGTCGTGCTGGGACGCATCCGCCCCGACGCCGACTTCCTCGCCACAACGAACTACGACCGCCGCCAGTGGAGCGAACTGCTCGACCGGCTGAGCCTCCTTTAGGGCTCTTACGATGTCGCAATTGTCCACCGAACTGTTGGCCGAGCTGATCCGCCGCAAGCGGGACTGCCTGTGGCAGCTCCGCGAGATGGGCGTCAAGCAGATGGAGCTGATTCGCCAGGGAGAGATGAACGAGCTGCTCGATGTCCTCGCGGCCAAGCAGCGGCAGGTCTTCGAGCTGCAGCGCGCCGAGCGGGCGCTGACCCCCTTTCACCGCGAGGATCCCGAGAGCCGCCGCTGGAAGAGCCCCGCCGAGCGCAGCCGCTGCGCCGCGGACCTGGCCGAGTGCGAACGCCTGCTTGCCGAAATCGTCGAGCAGGAACGGCAGAGCGAGACGGAGC